>JABLXG010000001.1:0-300000 GCA_013178165.1 Anaerolineae bacterium | reverse complement strand
GTGCCGGCTACGCTATGGCCGCTTTCGTCAAGGGCGGAGCCAGGCTCCAGCCGGTCGAAAGTGACGTTGTCGCCAGGAACGAGGCGCGCCTCGCCCGGCTGATGAGCGACGCACCGGCTGGCCAGGGCGAATCCTGGTCGCGCATCGCCGCGGAACTGAAGAGCACCATGACCGACAACGCCGGTATCTTCCGCGACGACGCCCGGCTCCGCCAGGCGCTCAGCGACATCAGACGGCTGCAGGAGCGCTTCCAGGGTGTGCGGATCATGGATCACAGCCGCCGCTTCAACACCGACCTGCTGGGCGCGCTGGAAACTGAACACCTGCTGACCTTCTCGGAAGTGGTGGTCGTCTCCGCGCTGGCCCGGACAGAAAGCCGCGGCGCCCACTACCGCACCGACTACGCCAAACGCGACGACGAGCACTGGCTCAAACACACCATGGCGCACAAAAGCCCGGATGGCCCGGTGCTGAGCTTCAAAGACGTGAACATCAACTGGGAGAAGTACCCGCCCCAGGAGCGCAAGTATTAGGCGCCAGCTCAGGATGCCCAGCCGCGCCAGCGCCGCCCTGCGCTGAACCGCTGGGGACATTGCGAGGAGACCCAAACCTATGTCCGACAACGGCTCACCCCTGACCATTACCGTGCGCATCCAGCGCTTTAACCCTGATGTCGATCGCAAGCCCTACCTGCAGGACTTCAAGGTCACCTGGCAGCAGGGCATGACCATCCTAGACGCGCTGCACACCATCAAGGCGGAACAGGACGGCAGCCTGACCTTTCGCCGTTCGTGCCGCCACGCCATCTGCGGCAGCTGCGCCATGAACATCAATGGCCGCAATATGCTGGTCTGCGAACAACCGATCAAAGCCCACCTCAACCGCAAGAACGAGATCACCATCCGCCCGCTGCCCTACCTGCCGATCATCAAAGACCTGGTCGTGGACCGCACCACCTTCTGGGCGCAGTACATGCGCGTCAAGCCGTGGCTGATCCCGCCGGAGAACGTGCCAGAAAAGGAATTCCGGATGAGTCCGGAGGAGGTCGCCGCCCTGCAGGACGCCGAACACTGCATCATGTGCGGGGCGTGCTACTCCGCCTGCACGGTCGTCGGCACGACCAAGGAATACATCGGCCCGCACGCGCTGCTGAAAGCCTTCCTGCGGGTGATGGACGTGCGCGACAGCGCCCCCGGCGAGCGGCTGGCTGAGATAGCCGGCAGCGATGGCGTCTACCGCTGCCATACCATCTTCAACTGCATCGACGCCTGCCCCAAGCACCTGAACCCGACCAAGGCCATCGAAACGCTGCGCAAGCTGGCCCAGAAACGCCTGGCGTTCGAAGCCGCCCGCGCCGAGCGCCAGAAGCACCTGGACAAGCCGGTGACCTCCGGCTAGGCGGCCCACACGGATAAGGAGCCAACTATGTACAAGACCACGGGATTTGTCAGCTTTCTATTCCGCCGCATTTCCGGCATGGCGCTGGTACTGTACCTGGCCCTGCACATCATCGCCATCGGCACGGTCAACGCGGGGGCGGCCAGCTTTGACCAGGCTATGAACTTTCTGCAGCAGCCGGTCTTCAAGCTGGCTGAGATCGCCCTGCTGGCCGCCGTCGTCTACCACGCCTTTGACGGCATCCGCCTGCTGATCGTCCATTACTTTGATGTGACCAGCTACCGCCAGAGCATGTTCTACGCGGTGATGGTCGTCTCGGCCATCCTGGTCATCGCTGGCGGCGTGCCGATCTTCCTGTTTATGCTGGAAACGATGTAGGGGGGACAAGGTCATGCGTATCTTCCAAATGCAACGCTGGAGCGCCATCGCCCTGCTGGTTTTCCTGACCATTCACATGATTGTGGTGCATTACCCACCCTTCCACATTGACTTCAGCCGCATCGCCGCCCGCATGGGCGATCCGCTGTGGAAGGCAATCGACATCGTCTTTCTGCTGGCGGTGCTCGTCCACGCCCTGGCTGGCACACATCAGGTCTTCACCGACTTTCAGCGCTTCTCCCGCCTCCACCGGGTGCACGCCGTCGTCATGGTGGTGCTGGGCGTAGTCGCCTTCGTCTATGGCACGGCGACCATCCTGGCCTTCAACCCGCAGGCCGTCGGGGAAGCCGCCCTGCGCCTGCCGTAGCGACAAACAGATCGTGGGGGCTGCTAAGACCAGCCCCCACGCTGTTCGACTGCCTGCAACGAAACAAACAATGTGCACACTTACCAATAAGTAGTGTATAATATGTACTTGGACGCAGCGTATGCCGGGAAGTCAGTTACCCCGTCCGGCAACGCCGTTCGTTCTAAAGTTCGCCTGGTTTTCTTGAGGAGAGGAACAATGAAGAAGCTCTTTAGCCTTGCGCTCGCCCTCAGCCTGGTACTCAGCATCGCCGGTCTTGTGCTGGCCCAGGCCCCCAGCGGCGAGCTGGAAATCTTCTCGTGGTGGGCTGGTGACGAAGGCCCCGCCCTGGAAGCGCTGATCGCCAAGTACAATGAGCTGTATCCGGACGTTGAGGTCATCAATGCGACGGTAACCGGCGGCTCCGGCGTCAATGCCCGCGCCGTCCTCAAGACCCGCATGCTCGGCGGCGATCCGCCCGATTCGTTCCAGGTGCACGCCGGCCAGGAACTGATCGGCACCTGGGTCGTGGCCGACCGTATGGAAGACCTGACCTTCCTCTTTGAGCAGGAAGGCTGGATGGAGCAGTTCCCTGAGGGCCTGCTCAAGCTGATCAGCACGGATGAAGGCATCTGGTCAGTGCCGGTCAATATCCATCGCTCCAACGTGCTATGGTATGTCCCGGCCAAGCTGGAAGAGTGGGGTGTTGAGGTCCCGGCGACCTGGGCCGACTTCCTGGCGATCTGCCCGACCCTCAAGGAAAAGGGCGTGACCCCGCTGGCGCTGGGTGAGAACTGGACCGTCAACCACCTGTGGGAAAGCGTCGCCCTGGCTGAACTGGGCGTCGATGGCTGGAACGGCCTGTGGGATGGCAGCAAGGCCTGGACTGATCCCGATGTAGTGGCCATGTGGGACACCTTCGGCCAGATTCTGGACTGCACCAACCCTGACGCCGCTTCGCTCTCCTGGCAGCAGGCAACCGACCTGGTGGTCAACGGCCAGGCTGCCTTCAACGTGATGGGCGACTGGGCGGCGGGTTACATGGTGACCACGCTCGGCCTCGTCCCCGGTGAGGGCTTTGGCTGGGCAGCGGCCCCCGGCACCGATGGCGTGTTCATGATGCTGTCGGATAGCTTCGGCCTGCCCGTTGGCGCGCCCAACCGCGATGCCACGATCGCCTGGCTCAAGCTGCTCGGCTCCGCCGAAGGCCAGGATATCTTCAACCCGCTCAAGGGGTCGATCCCGGCCAACCTGAACGGCGACGTCACCAACGCCGACCTGTACAACGCCTACCTGCGGTCCGCTGCTGAGGACTGGAAGAGCAACACCATCGTCGGCAGCCTGGTACATGGCGCGGTCGCCCCGGAGAGCTTCTCCAGCAACTTCGCCACCGTGATGGAGATCTTCCTGGCTGGCCGCAATGGCGAGCAGGCCTCTAACGCGGCGCAGGCGGTTGCCCTGCAGGCCGGTATCGGCAAGTAGTGAATAGTATGCTTTAGGCAGTTTCAGGGGCGGGCAGGCAGTACGGCCCGCCCCTGTGTTTGGGCCTGCCCGCAAACTGTCAGACAAGGCAAGCAGAGGCTCAGTCTGAGCGCCTGTCCGGTTAGCCAGATGATATATACTTAGGTCAGGCCAGTGGCGCTGAGGCGAGATGGGCAACCGCGCAGAGCGGGCTGGCGACGAGCGCCGGAAAGCGCCAGCAGCATCCCCTGGCCTGCACTGCGGCAACGCAACTCAGCGCCTCAATGATTTATCTCGTCCCTCAAACCTGTGGGAGAGGCCTGATTTATGAGTGTACAGACCACCACTACCCTGAATACTCTTGTGGAACGCATCAGGCTCAGGCGGGATCGGTTGACGGCCATCCTGATGCTGTCACCGTCAGTCATCCTGCTGGCAATCTTCGTCTACGGGTTCATCGGCCAGACGGCCTGGGCCTCCCTGACCGACTGGCAGGGCCTGTCCGCCAACCCGGTTATCAACTTCATCGGGCTGGAGAACTACAACCAGCTCTTCACCGGCCTGCTGGACGTGCGCTTCCGCCAGGACCTGGTCAACACGTTCTTCTTCACCGTGTTCTTCCTGGTGGGCTGCCTGGGTATGGGCATCTTGCTGGCCATCCTGCTCGACCAGAACATCAAAGGGGAGACGATCTTCCGCACCATTTTCCTCTTTCCGATGGCATTGTCGTTCATTGTCACCGGCACGATCTGGCGCTGGCTCTATAACCCCGGCGGCGGGATCAACCGCCTGCCGACCCTGATCGGGCTGCCGGCGCTGGAATGGGGCTGGCTGACCGATCGAACACAGATCTGGCGCTTCAACTGGCAGGATTTGCCGGCCATCTTCGCCCTGGTGATTGCTGCCGTCCTGGCCTGGCTGGCCTACCGTTACTGGCGCGACAAGCGGCGGCAAGCGGCGGTCATCAGTGGCGGCATTGCAGCGCTGATCCTGATCTGGGTTCTGATGGGTGGGGCGGCCAGTGTACAGACCGTCCCCTTCCCGGAGCAGCACGGCTTCAATGTCGCCTTCATCGGGATCATCCTGGCCGCCGTGTGGCAGATGTCCGGCTACACCATGGCGATGTACCTGGCCGGGCTGCGTGGCATCCCGGAGGAACTGCGGGAAGCGGCGCGGGTGGACGGCGCCAGCGAACTGCAGACATACCTGTATGTCGTTTTCCCCCTGCTGAAGCCGATCACCCTCAGCGCCATGATTGTGCTGGGCCATATTTCCCTGAAGATCTTCGACCTGATCTTCGCTATGGCCGGTGCGGATAACGCCACCACCGACGTGCCCGGCATCCTGATGTACCTGACCTCCTTCCGCGCCAACCAGTTCGCCAAAGGTGCGGCGATCGCGATTGTCATGCTGGTGATGGTAGCCGTGGTGATCGTCCCGTACCTGTGGACTACCCTGCGTTCGGAGCATGAGCTATGAGCACTCAGAGCCGCAGCCTCTCCATGCCGACGATCCGGCCCCGTCGTGTCCTGTTGTATGCGGTGTTGATTCTGCTGGCCATAGCGTACCTGATCCCGGTTTACATGGTGCTGATCACCGCCTTCAAGAATCCGGCGACAATCAACCTGAACACCGTCTGGCAGCCGCCCGACCCGGTTGACTGGCAGGGCTTTACCACTGCCGCCCAGGAATTCCTGCCCAACCTGCGCAACAGTTTCAGCCTGGTCATCCCGGCAACGATCATCTCCGCCCTGATGGGATCAATGAACGGCTACGTGCTTTCCAAATGGAAGTTCCGCGGGGCCAACGTGCTTTTCCCGCTGATGTTGTTCGGGATGTTCATCCCCTACCAGTCGATCCTGATCCCGCTGTTCCAGTTCCTCAACAGCATCAACCTGTATGGGGGGATTCCAGGGCTGATTGTCGCCCATGTGGTTTACGGCCTGCCGATCACGACTCTGATCTTCCGCAACTATTACGCCGAGGTCCCAACGGAAATGGTAGAAGCTTCGGCCATCGACGGCGCGGGCTTCTTTGGCATCTACCGCCACATCATGTTTCCGATCTCGCTGCCCGGTTTTGTGGTCGTGATCATCTGGCAGTTCACCCAGATCTGGAACGAATTTCTCTTCGCTGTGACGCTGACCAGCACAGCTAACCAGCCGATCACGGTCAAGCTAAGCGAACTGGCCGGTGGGGAAGCGGTCAAATGGAATATGCCGATGGCCGGAGCGCTGCTGGCCGCCATCCCAACCCTGATCGTCTACATCGCGCTGGGGCAGTACTTCATCCGCGGCCTGCTGGCGGGTAGTGTGAAGGGCTAGAACGCGCCGGGGCGTATGGCCACCTGTGCGCCCCGGCCAGGAATCCTTGCAATTGAGACTTAATTTGTGTGTATAATAGAGGTGCACCTACATAAAGTTGTAGCATTTGAGAGGATAATCCCGGTGAAGCTACTTATTCGACTGTTGGTAGTGGCTGCTTTGCTCATCCCGGCGCTGGCCGTTAGCTTCGGGACCGCCCAAGCGCAGGGTAACGTCATCGTCTACCGCGTTCAGTTCGGGGATACCGTCAGCGGCATCGCCGTCCGCTACAACACCACAACCCAGGCCATCGTCGCCCTCAACGGCCTGACCAACCCCAGCCGGATTTTCGTCGGTCAGCACCTGTTCGTCCCCGTAGGCAGCGGCACGTATTACCCGCCCGCCGGTCGGAGCGTACATATCGTCCAGCCCGGCGAGAACCTGTTCCGCATCGGCCTGCGCTACGGCTGGGACTGGTACACACTGGCTGCCCTGAACGGCATCAGCGATCCCAACCGCGTCTATGTTGGCCAGCGGCTGGTGATCCCGGCAGCCCGCTACCATACCGTCAGGCCGGGAGAGACGGTCGCCAGCATCGCCCGCGCCTACGGTTCGACGGTTGCTGCGATCACCGCCGCCAATGGCCTGTGGGACCCCAACCTGATCTACCCCGGTCAGCGGTTGCTCGTGCCCTGAGCCGCACTGCCATCACCCACCATCTACCCGGAGCAGGCCCGCCCTGCTCCGTTTTTTGTTGGGAGGAATCCCCGGAACTGTGGTATAAACAAGAGCGATTTTAAAGATCATCATCTACTTTATTGAGGGAATGCCCATGAACCGCCTCCTGCACGAGACCAGTCCCTACCTGCGCCAGCATGCTGCCAACCCAGTTGACTGGTATCCCTGGGGAGAGGAGGCCTTCCGCGCCGCGCAGGAGACCGACCGGCCGATTCTGCTCAGCATTGGCTACAGCGCCTGCCACTGGTGTCACGTTATGGCCCACGAAAGCTTCGAAGACCCGGCAACCGCCGCCCTGATGAACGAACTGTTCGTCAACATCAAGGTTGACCGGGAGGAGCGCCCCGACGTGGACAGCATCTACATGCAGGCCGTGCAGACCATGAACAACGGCCATGGCGGCTGGCCGCTGACCGTCTTCCTGACGCCAGATGGCAAGCCCTTTTACGGCGGCACGTACTTTCCCCCGGAGCCGCGCCACGGTCTACCAGCCTTCCGCCAGATCCTGCGCGGCGTGGCCGACGCCTACCACACCCGCCGGGACGAAGTTGAGCGTGTCGGCGGCGATCTGCAGCGCGCCCTCAACCGCGATCTGCTGCCCTTCCGCCGTGAGGACGAGGTACTCAACGCCGCTCTGTTGGACGCTGCTTTCACCGCCCTGCAGCACAGCTTTGACTGGCACAACGGTGGCTTTGGCGGCGCGCCCAAGTTCCCCCAGCCGATGAACCTGGAATTCCTGCTGCGCGTCCATGCCCGCACCGGGGCTGAATCCGCGCTGGAGATGGTTCGCCTGACGCTGACCCGCATGGCCCGCGGCGGCATCTACGATCAGATCGGCGGCGGCTTCGCCCGCTACAGCGTCGACGCTGGCTGGCTTGTCCCCCACTTTGAGAAGATGCTCTACGACAACGCCCAGCTCAGCCGCCTCTACCTGCACGCCTGGCAGGTCACTGGCGACCCGTTCTTCCGGCGCATCGTGGAGGAAATCTACGACTACATCCTGCGGGAGATGACCTCGCCGGAGGGACTGTTCTACAGCGCTACTGACGCCGATAGCGAGGGCCAGGAAGGGCGGTTCTTCCTGTGGGATCGAGCCGAGATCGAGGCGCTGCTGGGCGATGACGCGCGGATCGCCATCGCTTACTGGGGCGTGACCGAGCACGGCAACTTTGAGGGGCGCAACATCCTCCACGTGCCGGAGGATGATGCGGCAATCGCCGCGAAGCTAGGCCTCTCCATCGAGACGCTGCGGAAGAAGATCGCCGCCATTCGCTCCGTCCTGTACGCGGCCCGCGCCCGGCGCGTCCCGCCGGCGCTGGATGACAAGATTCTGACGGAGTGGAACGGGCTGATGATCGCCAGCCTGGCGGAAGGGGCGCGCGTGCTGAGCCGGGACGACTACCGGGCCGCCGCTGTACGAGCCACCGAGGCCCTGTTGAGCACAGCCGTCACCCCCGACTGGCGCGTCCGGCGCGTGGTCAGAGATGGCACGAGCAAACTCAACGGTTACCTGGTCGACTATGCCATGCTGGCCGATGCGCTGCTGGAGCTATACCAGACGACCTTCGAACCGCGCTACTTTGCGGCAGCACAGGCGCTGGCGGATGTAGCGCTGGTGCGCTTCCCGGCGGCGGATGGCGGCTATTTCGACACCAGTGACGATCACGAGACCCTGCTGGTCCGCCCGCGCACCTTCGAGGACAATGCCACCCCATCCGGCGCGGCCATGCTGGCCCACGTGCTGATCCGCTTGGCGGCCTACACCGGGCGGCCTCATTACGAGGAAGCCGCGCGCGGCGCGCTGGCTTTGCTCAGCGGGGCGATGGCCCAGGTGCCGCTGGCCTTTGGCGCGGCGCTGAGTGCCGTCGACATGCTGGTGAATGGGTTGACAGAAGTGGCGGTCGCTGGTGATCCAGCAGAGGGGGCAACCGGCGCTCTGCTGGAGGTCATCCAGCGGCCATACCGCCCCAACATCATCACCGCCCTGACGCCGGGCGACGCCGGCGACGAGGCCCCGATCCCGCTCCTGCGTGGCCGCACCCGGCGTGAAGGTCAGCCGACCGTCTACGTCTGCCGGGACTTCGCCTGCGCCAGGCCGGTTACCACACCGGAGGAGACTGCCGCCTTGCTGGAAGCGTGAACGGCCTTCAGCCCGCCAGCGCTCGCTCCAGCGCAGCACGCAGATCGCGCTCCGCAACAAAGCCGAACAGCCGCGTGATCTCGTCTCCATCAGCGTCCAGCACGACAAACACCGGCTGGCTGCGGATGCTGAAGCGGGCGGTCACAGCGGCATTAGCGGCTGCCTCGCGGTCGAGGTAGACGAAATCCACCCGCCCCCAGTACTCCCCTTCAAGCCCATGAACCATGGGCCGCAACGCGCGGCAGGTCGGTCACCACGTGGTGAGGAATTCCACCAGTTGCGGGCGACCGGTGGCGCCCACCACACTGGCAGAGTCGAAGCGGTAATCGTCCGGAGGAGCGGGCGCAGCAGCATAGGTTGGCGCGGCGGCCAGCGCGCCTAGCGGCAGGGCGGTCGCCGTAGCGGCATCCAGTGCTTCCGGTGTGGGGGTTGGCAACGGCTTGGCGGTCGGGGCGATTGTGGTTGGCCGCTCGGCAGCGGGCAGCGCTTCGCCGCCAGGAGCCAGCAGGTCACAGCCCGCCAGCAGGAGGATCAGCAGCAGCGCCGCCGGGAGAACGCACCCTCTTCGGGCCATCAGCCTTGCTCCTCTCCCGCCCGCCTATTGGCTCAGGCCAGGTGCCGCCCGCGGGCGATATTGACAATATCGGCCAGCACGCCGAAAGCGGTTGTATCCGGGGAACTGTCACCCTCGATGATCGTCAATTCAGTCAGGGTATCGGCCTCAAAGGTGACCGCGCTGCTGGTGCGCATGACATGCGCCAGCGGGCTATCCAGCGGCAGCGCCACCGGCGCCACCCGCGCCCGCACGGCCTCGCCATCACGCCAGGCCTCGCAGAGCAGCTTGATCCGCCGCCCTTCCTTCAGCGCAGCCTGGACCTGCTCGATGGTCACGCCACCGATACCGGTGCGATCCACATCCGCCGGGCGCAGGTCAGCGCCCATGTGGACATTGGCCAGCACGGTGATCTTGAGCGCGCTGTCCCAGCCATCGATGTCATTGGAGGGATCGGCCTCGGCCAGGCCAGCGGCCTGCATCTCCTGCAACGCCTCGGCGAAAGGCACCCCCTGCTCCAGGCGGGTCAGGATGCTGTTGGTGGTGCTGTTGAGCACACCGCGGATGCGCCGGATCACCGAGACGGGCAGCCCCTCCCGCCCGAAAGCATGCACCGGTGCGCCATCCATCACCGTGCTTTCGAAGAAAAAGCCCAGCCCCTTCGCCCTGGCCAGCGCGGAAAGCTCGCGGTACGCGTAGGCCAGCGGCCCCTTGTTGGCCGTAACGACGTGCAGCCCGCGCTGCAGCGCGGCGCGGACGAGATCGGTGGCTGGCTGACCGGTGCGCGGGTTCATCCACGTGGCCTCCACCGCCAGGTCGGCGGGGACAGCCTGCAAGAACGCGGCGGTGTCCGCCAGCGGCGCACCCTGATGGAGCCGATCGAGCGCCCGGTCAGCGTAGGCGTCCAGCGCGGCCTTCAGGTCGATCCCGGCGGGGTCGATGCAGCGGCCATGGCTGTCGGTGCTGATGCCGGTGACGGTCAGCGTCAGGTCATGCGCCGCCCGCAGCGCATCCGCTTTACGCAGCAACAGGCGGGCCAGAGCGCGGTTGACATTGCCAAAGCCCAGCAGGGCCAGTCTCAATTCCATAGCGGCATACTCCACAGAACAAGCGGCAGCGCGGCAGCCCGCACCGGAAGATCGCGTCAGGTCATCATCATGGAGGCGTATTTTACCCGCAATCGGGCAAATGGCTATAATGGGCGCGGCTGTGCACCAGCACAGCTCTGATGCCTGAGAGTACTTGACAGACTAGGAACAACCCGATGCCCGATCCCCAATGGCTCAACTGGGCCAACCGCCTGCGCGCCATCGCTGCCGCCGGGCGCACCTACTCCAGGGACCCCTACGACCGCCAGCGCTTTGACCAGATCGCTGAACTGGCCGCCGAGATTCTGGCGGCCCACACCGCTACGGATATGGCAACAATCGCCGGGCTGATCGACGCCGACCTGGGCTATCCCACCCCCAAGGTCGACGTGCGCGGCGTCGTCTTTCAGGAGGGCAAGATTCTGCTGGTGCAGGAAGTGCAGGATGGCGGGCGCTGGACGCTGCCCGGCGGCTGGGCCGATATCTACGAATCGCCCTCCGAATCAGTTGTGCGGGAAATCTTTGAGGAGTCCGGCTACCGGACGCGGGCGGTCAAGTTGCTGGCCGTCTACGACCGCCAGAAGTGGCCTCACCCGCCGCACCCTAACTACACCTATAAGCTGTTCTTCCGGTGCGAGATCACCGGCGGGGAGCCGGCCACCAGCCTGGAAACCAGCGGCGTGGGCTGGTTCGGCCCGGACGAATTGCCGGAGCTTTCCACCAGCCGTGTACTGCCGGAGCAGATCGCTCGTTTCTTTGAGCACGCCCGCCATCCCGAATGGCCGACCGACTTTGACTGACCGCCCGCCATGGCTGGCCCTTCAGTTTGGCCCGAACTCAGGTACAATACCGCGCATGAACGACAAGACCTTCGAAGTCCTTGAATTGCCCAAAATTCTGGAAAAGCTGGCCGCCTACACCGACTTCAGCGGTGGGCGGGAGCTGGCGCGTACCCTGCGCCCGACGCTTTACCTGGATGAGGCGCTGGAGCGCCAGCAGGAGACCACCGAGGCGCGGTTGTTGCTTGAGCAGGGGACCAATGTCTCGCTGGGCGGCGTCTTTGACGTGCGGGAGACAGCCCGCGCGGCCATCCGTGGCGTGATTGTCGAGCCGCCAACGCTGCTGGATATCCTCAGCACACTGCGGCGGGCGACCACCCTGCGTCGCCTGCTGACCCGCCTGCGCGGGCAGGCCCCGCGCCTGGCTCAGATCGCCGAGCTGATCGAGGAGTGCCCGCGCGTCCAGGAAGAGATCGCCCGCGTGATCAACGACCGGGGCGAGATCAACGATAGCGCCAGCCCGCGCCTGGCGATCATCCGCCGCGACCTGCGGGTCGCCTTTGATCGGCTGCAGAGCAAACTGCAGAACATCATCAACAACCCCAACAATGCCAAATACCTGCAGGAACCGCTGATCACCCAGCGCGGTGGCCGCTATGTCATTCCCCTGCGGGCAGAGTTCAAGGGCAAGATCAAGGGCATCGTCCACGATCAGTCGGCCAGCGGGGCCACCCTGTGGATCGAGCCGCTGACCACCGTTGACTACAACAACACCTGGCGCGAATTGCAGATCCAGGAGCAGGACGAGATCCGGCGCATCCTGCAGGAACTGACCGACCTGATTGGCCGCGAATCGGCCTACATTTGCCGCACGGTGGAGACGCTTGCTCAGCTCGACCTGATCTTTGCCCGCGCCCGCTACGCGGAGGCCATCGCTGCCACCCCGCCGACGCTGGTTGGCTTCCGCGAGATGCCCACCCAAGAGGGCTTTCAGCATCCCGGCAGCACATTGAACCTGCCGGAGGCGCGCCATCCGCTGCTTGACCCGGCCACCGTCGTCCCGATCGATGTCTACCTGGATGATGACACTTATGTGCTGGTCATCACCGGCCCCAACACCGGTGGCAAAACGGTTGCCCTCAAGACAGTTGGCCTGCTGGCGCTGATGGCCCAGTGCGGCCTGCACCTGCCCACCCAGCAGGGCGCTGTCCTGAGCGTCTTCAGCGGCATCTACGCCGACATCGGGGACGAGCAGAGCATCGAGCAATCGCTGAGCACATTCAGCGCCCACATGACCAACACCATCCGTATCCTCAGGGAATGTGATGAGCGATCGCTGGTTGTCCTGGACGAAGTCGGCGCCGGCACCGACCCGGCGGAAGGTTCCGCGCTGGCCCGCGCCATCCTCTCCGCCCTGCTGCGCAAGCGCACAACCACGCTCGTCACCACCCATCACCCGGAACTGAAGGTGTGGAGCCACGAACAACGCGGTGTGCGGAATGCTTCGGTGGTCTTTGATCTGGAGACGCTGGCCCCCACGTATCAACTGGTCATCGGCCTGCCCGGTCGCTCCAACGCGCTGGCCATCGCCGCCCGGCTGGGCATGGACCCGGCCATCATCGCCGAGGCGCGGAGCATGATCACGACCGAGGCCATGATCGCCGATGACCTGCTGGACGAGATTCACCGCACCCGCGACGACATCCGGCGGGAAAAAGCCGCCGCTGCTGCCATCCGCAAGGAGGCAGAGGAGTTGCGCCGCCAGCTGCAGGCCCGCCTGGATGCCATCGAGGCCGAACGGCGGAACCTGTTGCAGGAAGCGCGGGAAGAGATCAGGGCCGAGCTGGAGGACCTACAGGCTGAACTGCGCCGCTTGCGCCGCCGCCTGCAGGCCGCCGGTCAACCGCTGGAGGCCCTGAAGGAAATCGAGGAATCGGCTGAGGAACTGGAAGCCGAACTGGAAACCCCGGTGCACAATGTGATCGCCCCACCGGTGGAAGGGCTGGAGGAACGCCCATTGCGGCTGGGCGACCCGGTCTGGGTGTATTCACTCAACGCGGAAGGGGTGATCACGGAGTTGAGCAAGACCGAAGCCGAGGTGCAAATTGGCCGCCTGCGCCTGCGCGCCCGGCTGGACGACCTGACCTACCGTACCCGCAGCGAACGCAAGGCCGGCGAGAAGCCCACACCGCGCCCGGCTCCGGAGCAGGCCACCCCTGCGCCGCGGATCGCCTCGCCGGGGCTGGAGCTTGACCTGCGCGGGACACGCGTCGAAGACGCCCTGCCCCGCGTGGAGGACTATCTGGATGCGGCCTACATGGCCGGGCTGCCCTTCGTGCGGATTATCCATGGCAAAGGCACCGGCGCGCTGCGCAAAGCCGTCCAGGACCTGGTTCACAAACACCCGCTGGCCCGTAGCTGGGAGCGTGGCCGGCCTGACGAAGGCGGCGACGGGGTGACCGTCGTCTTCCTTGTCGCCCAAAACTAGACCAACGGCATCCCTGCAGGGGCGTAGCATGCTGCGCCCCTGCATATTGCCGCCTGTTTGCAGCTTTCCAGACGCCTGTCCCTAGCTGCCGCGCCGCCGGACGTCAACCGTTGCCACCACTGCCGGGTCCAAACCCTCAAAATGACCGACCCATTCGTAGAACAGCTGATCCCACTGCTGGCCGGTCACATCCTCCAGCGTCCCCAACATGCCGCCGATACTGGCGACCTCGTAGCGGTAGCGGCGGAAGTATTCCCGCAGGAAAGCGTACATCTGCTCCCGCCCGATCTGGCTGGCGATCTCGTTGAAGAACAGTGGCCCTTTGGTGTAGATGATCAGGCTGTACTGCGCCTCCACATAATCATCCGTCGAGAGGCCCAGCGGCAGATCAGGGTTGCCCGCGCCGGTATAGGCGTTGTAGCTCTGCCGTTCGCGGCGGATGTAATCGGCGGCTTCCTGGCTATCGCGCTCAGTTGCGGCGGTTTCCCAGAAGTACACGTACTCGGTGAAGCTGGTCAGCGATTCATCCAGGAACGGGTAGCGCACCTGGTTGTTGCCCACCAGGCTGTAAAACCACTGGTGACCGGCTTCGTGGGCCAGGACGACTTCGAAGAAGGGGTCCCCGGCGTTCCAGTAAGCATCCGCCACCACGATCACGCCGGGATATTCGATCCCGCCAGCGCGGGTGTTGGTCTGGACGACATCGAACTCGCGGAAGGGATACTCGCCGAAGGCGCGGTTGAAGGCGCGCAGCGTGCGACCGATGATCGCCAGCCCGGCGCGGGCGGCGTCGGCGTTGCGCCTCAGGTTCTCCTCATCATCCCAGTAGTACAGGTTGACCGCGATCCCATCCACCTCATCAGACAGGCTGAGCAGGCGACGGCTGGCGATCAGGATGCTGTCGCGCATCGGGCCACTAACGATATGGTGGGTGATCGTCCCGTCGCCGTTGACCCGCTGCTCGATCTCCGAACCGCTCATGACCAGAGTCACATCAGCGTCGGCGGTCAGGCGGATGTCGTACAGACCCGTCTCGGTGTAGGTCTGCTCGCCCTGCTGACTGCGGGCGCGGGCCGTCCACCAGCCGTGCCCTTCCTCGTACACGCTCAGTACCGGGTACCATTCCGGAGCGGTGAACACGCCCTGCTGGTAGCTGTATTCACCGTAGTTGGCGGAAAACCCGCGCTCGATGGCGCTGGTGAAGGTCAGGTGCACCTCGGCGGACTGACCGGGAGGCAGCGGCAATGGCAGCGGCACGCGCAGCACCGAATCGCGCTCCTCAAGCGCTGGCATGACCGGCACGCCGCCCACCTCGACCGCCAGAATGGCCATCCGGGCGGAAAAGGCGTCCAGGTTGGGGTACAGGCGGAAGACGATCTCGGTTAGCGTGTCGGCGGAGTGATTGGTGTAGCGGACGCGCTGCGCACCGCGCACGGTCGCCGCGTCGCCCAGCTCGACTGTAGCCTCGATGGCGTAGCGGTTGCGGTTGGCGAAGGCGTCGATATCCCCTTCAAAGCCAGAGCGCATGGCCTGGCGGAAGATGGCAATATCCTCCCAGTCCACCGGGGGCAGGGGAACGGGCGTTGGCAGGGGGACGAAGGTGGCCGTGGCATAAGGCCGGGCGGTCATCGTCGGAGCCAGCGTGGGCAGCGGCCGATCCGGGAACGGGCCAGCGCAGCTTACAAGCGCCAGCAACGCCAGCCCGGCCAGCGCCACAAACGTAGCGAGACGGTTCCTCATTGCGCGGCTTTCCTCACGTTTTCACGATGCAGCGCCCAAGTGTACCGCAAAACCCGTACCTTCCGGGCAAAAGGGCTTGCCTACCACCTGACCACAGCGCATACTGGAGCCGCATTCATCCAAGGAGGAATAGCTTGATGTTCACACTGACCACTCCCAGCTATACCCTGCCCGCCTGGGCTGTCAACCAGCTGAGCCTGATCGTCTGGAACCGCGACGCCGGGCCACAGACGCCCCTCCTGCGTGCCACGCCGCAAGGCCCTACCGGTCGCTGCGACCTGAACGTACCCGCTAATTCCGGCGACTCTGCCCGGCTGGTGGCTACAGTCGGCTGGGGCGCATCCCTGGAACCCGTCCTGGTCCATCTGCCCTGGAAATGGGGCGGACGGCTTGACTGGGATGGGACAACTACCCTGATCGGTTATGTGGAACAGCTCCACCTGCAGGAATGGGCTGGCCTGCCACTGCTGGTGCTGGAACTGGTCGGCCATGTCGCGCCGGTCACTTACCGCCGCCTCCCTCCGCTGCCCGTGCCCGCCCTGGGCGACCGCCACGGCCTGCACACTGACCGTCCGCTGGAAGATAGCCCCGAACAGATCTATTACCTGCTGGCCGAAGCAGAGTCCCCGCTGGCAACGCTGGCGCAGGATGCGCTGGTCAGCAGCCTGCGCGTGGTCGCCGTCACCAGCCTGGGCGCCCAAAAAGCCGGCTGGCACAATCTGGTCAACCTGCCGCTCGTTCTCGACGGTCTGACGCTCATCGGGCCATGAACGTCGATTTGCCCGCGCCCGCTGGCCGGGATATGCTCCTGCGCATGGACATCATCGCCACCTGCAATCGCCTCCGCCATTTCCTTCCGCCTCTGATGGCCCTGCTGCTATGCGCCGGGCTGCTCGCCGCCGGGATGGTTGGCGCTCAGGGCGAACCGGAAGATAGCCCGCCGCTCTTCTTCACACCCACGCCGCTGCCGCCCCTGACCGGCCCGCTGCTGGTCGCCAACGCGCCGGAAGGTGCGGGTATCTCTATCTACGATCTGGGCAGCGGCCAGCAGCGCGACCTTTCCTTTAGCTCCGGCCTGCACTGGATGGGCAGCTTCGCCCCGGATGGCTGCCGCTTTGCCTTCGTGATGAGTGCTCCCAGCGGCCACAACCTGCGCCTGTACACCGTCCGGCTGGACGGGACCGATCTCCGCCCGCTGCTGGACTTCACTGCCGAGAGCGGAGTGCTGGGCTGGGGAGCCTGGTCGCCGTTGTGGTCGCCCGCTGGCGATCGCATCGCCTTCATCCTGTGGCGGGACTACGAGCGCGATGGAGCGCGGTTGCGGACGACCCATGTGGCCTGGGTCGCAGCGGAAGGCGGCCAGCCAGTACTCTACAGCACCAGCGGGACGGAAGGCTCCCCCGCCTGGAATGCGGACGGCGGCTGGCTGGTCTACACTTCCTACCAGGAAGGGGCAGGCGGCCAGCGGGAAAACGACCTGTGGGTGGTCAGCGCTGACGGAGCGAACAAATACCCGCTCACTGACTTCACCAGTGGCAGCACACTAATGCCGCGCTGGTCGCCGGACGGGCATGTGATCAGCTTTATCTACGCCCCTTCCGGCAATAACCACCAGTTCTGGACGACACCCGCTTCCGGCGGAGCCGTCCAGCAATGGAGCGAAACCTGGACGCTGGTGCTGGACTACGACTGGCTGCCCGACGGCAGCGGGCTGGTAGCAGCAGTCAAAGACTGGCAGGGCCACGATGACAACCTGCTGTGGCGGGTGCCGCTGCCCGGCTTCGCCGATCGGGACGCCAGCCTGTATCTTGAGCATCCGGAGGCCACCGCCGTCGACTATCCGCGCTTCAGCGCAGACGGGCGCTACCTGGCCTTCCGCACCGCCTATAGCGCCGCGATCTACGACACCGTAACCGGCGCCCTGCGCCTGCTGGAAAGTATCGGCCTGAGCAATAGCCCGCTGGTGTGGAGTCCGGCGGGCTTCAGCGGGGAGTATAATTGCCGGTAGAGGCAGAGGCATTGGCCGCCAGGCCGTGCCGGAGCTTACAGGAATACCCATGATCAAACGCCTGCGCGAGCCGATCAACGGCTTCACCCACCTGATCGGGGCGATCCTGAGCGCGATCGGCCTGATCGTGCTGGTTATGCTCAGTCAACATCAACCGGCCCGGTTGGCGGCAGCGATCGTCTACGGCATCAGCCTGATCCTGCTCTATACCGCCAGCACGGTGTATCATCTGGTCAACGCCGGGCAGCGCGCCCTACGCTGGCTGCGCTCACTGGATCACGCCGCGATTTACATCCTGATCGCCGGGACGTACACGCCGTTTTGCGTCAGCCTGCTGCCAGACCCCTGGCGAGCAGTCATGCTGGTCGTGATCTGGGGGCTGGCGGCGGCGGGAGTGATCTACAAGCTGGCCTTCCGCCACCACAATCATCGCCACATCTCCACGGTTCTCTACCTGGGCATGGGCTGGCTGGCTGTGCTCATCCTGCCAGCGATGCTCCACCGCCTGCCGCCCGGGGCACTGATCCTGATCGTGAGCGGCGGGCTGGTCTACACGCTAGGGGCGTTGATCTACGCCCTCAAACGCCCCAATCTGGGTCGGCGCTTCGGCCACCACGAGCTATGGCACCTGCTGGTGATGGGCGGCAGCGCCCTGCATTACGCGGCGGTTGCGCTGTACGCCGTTTAATCTGGCAGGCAGGAGCTACAGTGTGAACCCGGCGCTGCCGGGTAAACAAAACGGGCGAGGAAAAACTTCCCTCGCCCGTACATTCTTCGCCTGCGTTGCGGTGCTTATTCAGCCGGGGGCAGCAGGACGCCGTCAATCACATGGATCACGCCGTTGCTGGCCTCGATGTCGGTGATGATCACCTGGATGGTGTCATTCAGGTAGACCTTGCCATCGCTGACGGTGATCTTGATGTCGCTCCCCTGCAGCGTGGTCACGCTCTCCAGCCCGACCACGTCAGCGGCCATCGCCTTGCCCGCCACCACATGGTAGAGCAGGATGCTGGTCAGGGTCTCGGTATCTTCCAGCAGGGCGGCCGGTTCGATGCCCAGGGCGGCGAAGGCCGCGGCAAAGGCATCATCGGTCGGGGCGAAGACGGTGAAGGGGCCTTCGCCGGATAGCGCGTCAACCAGGCCAGCCGCCTGTACCGCCGCCACCAGCGTCGTGAAACGGCCATCAGCCACGGCGATCTCGACGATCGTCTGCTCGCCAGTCTGAGCCAGAGCGGGGAACACTGTAACGATCAGCATTCCAACAGCAAGAAGGGTAACGAAGACTTTGCGCATCTGAACTACTCTCCTCATTGAACTGTGAAACCGTACCTGTTTTGTATAGATACTGAACGACCTAAACTATACAGATGAAAGTTTAGAGGCGCATGGGGAAAAGATAAGTAGTTCATTAGTATATATTTTGTCTAGATAGACTTGACAGATGTGACCAAGCCACCCGGCTATGGGTGGCTTGGCGTATTTTTCCGAGTCTGTTCCGCAACAGTTGCAGGCCATAAACTCGCCCGGGGCGTTCAGCCGGTCGCCAGCGCCGCCACGCCGTAATGCTGCGTGATCAGCTCAGGCGGCGGATCACCGGGGCCAAGGTGCATCCGCGTGCAGACACGCCGGTGGCGCAGGTTGTGGGCATAGGCCAGCGCCGTGGCATGGGGATTGCGATCGGGGATATCCACGCGCACCTCACGGCCAATCAGCACACTCAGGGCGGTGCGTAGCAGCTTTTCCGCCCCCCAAGGGGAACGATGCATCCACGGCCCCAGATGCGCCGGCGTGCCATCCTGGCGGTCATCCTGAGCCAGCAGAAAACCGGCGATCCGGCCATCTTCCTCGTCTACCCAGGCCAGGTGGGGGTAATCCTGCACCAGCCGGCGCAGGATGCGCCCGCGCGCCACGCCGAAAGTCTCCGCGTCCAGGGCTACCACGGCATCCAGATCGCCGCGCCGGAGCGGGCGCGCCCGCGGGCCAAGATAGCTGCTGGCCCGCCCCGCCCATATTTCGATGCTGTAAATCGGGCGAAAGCCCAGCGCCTCATACAGCGGGCGACCCTGCTCGGAGGCGTCCAGCAATACATGGGGAACAGACCGCGCCTGCAGGTAATCCAGCGCGACCGTCATCAGCCGCGTCGCCAGCCCCTGCCGGCGGTGGTCCGGATGGGTGATCACGCCACCGATCCAGGCGCGTTCCCGCCCGTAAACGGTTGCGATCGCCGTCGCCACCAGGGCATCGCCCCGATAAAGGGCGAAACAGCCGCGCCCACCCCAGAGGATCATCCGCTCCCAGCTGGCCAGAGTCAGGCTCCACCCTACTAGGCGGGAAAGGGCATGCGCCCGCGGTGCATCAGCCAGCCATAGGCGGCGCAATGCCACCTCTGGCAGCGGTTTATCTTCCCAGGTTATGGCCATGATCGCCTTCCCCTGCCTGGTGTTCAGCAGCAGCCCGTACCCTGTATTGTAAGCCACATCACCGGCCTGTGCCGGGTGGATTTGGTATTTAGCCGTTCGGCTGTATAATGCGTCCCGTACCGCACACGTGTTCGGACAGGGGGGAGGCGCAGGCGCATGACCGGGCTGGAAATCGCCCTGGCAGGAGGGATCGCCGGACTATTGCTGATCGTTACCATCCTGCTCGTCCGGCGTGGCGCGGATAACCGCGCCCTGGAAGCGCGTTTAAGCCAGTTACAGCTCGGCCTGGCCGAACTGCAACTCCAGGCCCACAACCGCCAGACAGAAGCGCATACGCTGGCGACTGGCCTCAACCAGCTTCAGAACGGCCTGACCGAACTGCGGGCTACGCTGTACGCCCGCCAGGACCTGGAGCGCCAGACCATGGAGTCCGTCCGACGACTGGAGGCCGTGATCGCCGGGACACAGACCAAAGGCCGGGCCGGGGAGAACATTGTCGAGGCGGTCTTTGCTCAGTTGCCCCCCGCCTGGCAGGTGCGCAACTTTACCCTGGACAACCGGACGGTTGAATTCGGGATGCGCCTGCCCAACAACCTGATCCTGCCTATTGACAGCAAATGGGCTGCCACCCACCTGCTGGAACAGTTCCTGGCGGCGGATAGCCCCGCCAGGCAGCAACAGATCAAGCGCGAGATCGAACGCACTGTCCTGCTCAAGGCCCGCGAGGTGCGCCAGTACCTGCACCCCGGCCTGACGACGCCTTTCGGTGTGGCCGTCCTGCCCGACGCGATCTACGATCTGTGCGCCGGCATCCAGGCGCGATCCTTCAGCCTGAATGTCGTGCTGATTAGCTACAGCCTGTTTGTGCCCTACCTGCTGCTGGTCTTCCAGACCATGCTGCGCACCAGCCAGCACATCGACCTGCACCGCCTGGAAGCCTACCTGAACAGCGTGGAGCAAAACCTGGACGCCCTGCAGAACGAACTGGAAGGCCGCTACGCCCGCGCCCTGCGGATGCTGGACAACGCCGGGCAGGAGATGCGGGCCCAGCTTGGTCAGGTGCGCGGCGGTCTGAGCGGAATCCAGGCCAGCGCCCACACCCTCAAAGCCCCCGCGCCCCGCAGCGGCGACGCCCCCGCACCAGCTGATCCTCGCCCGCAGTAAGCCGCGACGCCGCTACAGCGGATAGATCGGGATGCCCAGCCAGCCCGCCAGCGCCACCAGCAGCGGCGCAATCACCAGCGCCGGCAGGAAGTTGGCCATCCGTGGCCGCTTGATATCGAGCAGGATCAGCGCCAGGCCCATCAACAGCAGCCCGCCGGTCGCCGTCATCTCCGTGATCATCGGTTCGCTCATCACGCTGCCACCCAGCGCCCCCAGCAGGGCCAGCCCGCCCTGCACCACCAGCACTGTCACGATGCTGAAAGCCACCCCTACCCCCATCGCTGAGGCGAAGGCCAGCGACGCGAAGCCATCCAGCACGCTCTTGATCGCCAGTAACTGATAATCGCCGGTCATGCCATCCTGGATCGAGCCGATGAACGTCAGCGGCCCGACGCAAAAGACCAGGCTGGCCGTCACGAAGCCATTGATGAAACGCGCCCGGCCGTCCTCGCCCGCCGGGTCATCCCCATCCGCGCCGGGCACAAAGCGCCGCTGCAGCCAGCCGCCAAAGGCCTGCAGCCGGGCGTCCAGGTTGAGCCACTCGCCGATGATCACGCCGCTGCCCACGCTCAGCAGAGGCAGGATGATGTTGCCCGTTTTGAGGGCGTTGGAGATGCCCACCGCCAGGGTAACCAGCCCCAGGCCAGTCACCACCGACCCCTGCATCCGTTCCGGCAATCGATCACCGATGAACAGGCCGAGGCCGCTGCCCAACGCCACCGTGATCATGTTGAGGATCGTGCCGATCATTGCCCACTCCACCGTTGCCGCGCGCCGGGGACGCGCCAGGAACCAGGAAAAGGGCGTACTGCCCAGGGCTCCAGGCCCGACAATACGCCCCTCACCGCCGCTTGAGGCCGGGCGGCCAGCCCTCAGTTGAGCTTGAGCAGCCGCATGCGATACTCGCCGCTGGTATAACCGGCCCCCACATCGAAGCGGGTCACAACGATGGTAAACCGCCCGGTGTAGGGCAGCGTGTAAACCAGCTCCGAATCGGTGCCCACGCTGCCATCGTCATTCTCCGCCAGGATGCCACCACCGCTGTCCATCAGGTAAACCAGCGTGTCCAGGTCGCCGGCCGTCGTCTGCGCCGTGATCTGGACGATGTCGCCCACGGTGCCGTCAAACCAGTAGTAGTTAGCCACCTGCACGCTGTTGACCACACCCGTCGCTTCCGCGCCATAAACCACCGGGATATCAAAGGTGGGATCGCGTGGCGGCAGGGTAGTCGAACCGGGCACCGGCAACGGTGTATTGGTCACAATGACCGCTGTCGGGAACATCGGCGTGAAGGTCGGCGGCGCCCACGTCTCAATGAACGGCGTCGGCGTGATGATGATCGGCGTTGGTGTCTGGGTGATCACCATCACCGTTGGCGACGGGCTGGGCGTCGGCGTGACAATCGGGTTGTTGACCAGCACTACCCGATCCAGGTTGGCGAATCCGCCATCGTTGGTGAAGACCTTCAGCCGCAGCGTATACGGCCCGTTAGGCAACTGGCTGACATCCCAGCGGCCCAGAAACTCTGTATTGGCGTGCTGGATGGTGTACGGACCATCCACTATCTGGAAGGCCTGCGGCGCATTGCCAATGCCGTATTCAAGCTGGTAGCGGTTGAAATTGTAGACCAACACACGGCCCTGCACCTCCACCACGCCCTGGACCTGCCCGTTGGGAACCGGCCACTCCATGGAGATGATCGGCTGCTGGATATTGGGATTGCAGGCTTCGGTCGGCACCGGGCGGGCCGGGAGCGGGATATTACGCTGAGCCGCCCACTGCTGACCGGCAGCTGTGTTGTTGATCCAGTCAAACGCCGTCGGATCACTGATATTCAGGAACTGGCGCTCCTCGGTGAAGTTGGGGCAGAAGTCGTTGGCCAGCAGGCCGGTCAGCGTGTCCACCCGCACCTTCTTGTAGATGTCCTGTTCCGGCCCCGGCGGAAGCTGGGAGGTTACCACCAATTCCTGTCGTCGGTTGAGGCACTGCGCCGAAGGCTGCGTGCCGCTATCTGCGCAGACCTCGATCGTGCCCACATTCGGCGGAATCGGGAAGTTCTGCGTCCCTAGGCGGGCGATGGCGGCCGTCATCACCGCGTTCCAGATCGGCGCTGCGCCGGTCAGGCCGCTTGTCCCCAGCATGGGGGAGTTGTCCGTGTTGCCGTGCCAGACTCCCACCACCACGTTCGGCGTGTAACCAAGCGTCCAGTTGTCGCGGTTATCATTGGTCGTGCCGGTCTTGACCGCTACCGTGTACCCGGGGATGTTGAGCACCGAGTTGCGGCCAAAGGCGGCGCTGCGGGCCACATCATCGGAGAGGATGTGCGTGATCAGGTAGGCATGCTCCGGCTGGATGACCTGCTGCGGCTGGGCATGCGGCGGGATCTGCACCTCGCGGCCTTCGTTGTCCAGGATGCGGGTGATGGCGTAAGGCTCGACCCGCTTGCCGCCATTGGCCAGCGTGGCGTAGGCCACCACCATGTCGTACAGCCGCACGTCAAAGCCGCCCAGCGCGCCGGCCAGCCCGGCGGCTTGCGGTGAACTGCCGGGGAAGGTCAGGCCCATCACCTGCGCCGTCTGGGCAAAGCGATCCACGCCGACGAAATCCAGCGTCTTGACCGCCGGGATGTTGTAGCTGTTGGCCAGTGCCGAGCGTACCGACTGCGGGCCGTGATACGCGCCGTCATAGTTACGCGGGCAGTAACCGCCCCAGCAGGTTGGCACGTCCCAGATCACCGTCGCCGGAGTCCAGTACTGGCCCTGCGCGTTGCCCTGTAAAGCGGCCACGTACAGGATCGGCTTGAGCGCGGAACCAGGCTGCTGCGGTGTGAAGGCCACGTTCACCTTGCCGTCAATCTCAGCGTTGTTGTAGTCGGCGCTGCCCACCATGGCCAGGATGCGCCCGTCGCGCGGATCCATCACCACCACACTGGCGTTATTGCCGCCGCGCCCCGCCGCCCGCAGCGCGGCCAGCTGGCTGGTCACCGCCTGCTGAGCCTGATCCTGCAGGACAGGGTCGAGGGTGGTATAGACGTTGAACCCGGCGCGGTAGATATCGGCCAGGCCGTAGTTCTCCTCAAGCTGCTGGGCGACATAGTTGACAAAGTGCGGGTAACGCATTGTGCGGGTCGGCGGCGCGTATTCGCGGATTTCGACCTCGGCTTTCTGTACCACGGCAGCGTCCAGATCGGCCCGCGTGACGCAGAATGGCCCCTGGCTGGCGTACGGCTCGTGCTGGAATTGCAGGCAGCCGATCTGTACCATCTTGGCCAGCACCGCGTCCATGCGGTCAAAGGCCGCCTCGCGGTTGATCACCGGGTCATAGGTCGCTGGCGCCTGGAGCAACCCGGCCAGCAGTGCCGCCTGCGGCAGGTTCAACTCGCGGGCGGTCACGTTGAAGTAGGTTTCCGCGGCGGCTTCCGCGCCGTAAGCCAGATTGCCGAAGTAAATCTCGTTCAGGTACAGCTCCAGAATCTCGTTCTTGGTATAACGCCGCCCGATCTCCGCCGCGATGATCGCTTCATCCAGCTTGCGGCCGTAGCTGATGTCCGTGCGGCGCTCCGGCTCCAGCACCAGCGCCCTGGCCAGCTGCTGGGTGATCGTGCTCGCGCCGGAAACAACCGCCCCCGATTGCAGGTTCTGGATGGCAGCGCGCATGATCGCGATCGGGTCCCAGCCCGGATTCTGGTAGAAGCGCTCGTCTTCCGTGCTGATCACGGCATGGATCAGGAACGGGCTGATCTGGTCAAGTGTGGTGCTGATCCGCGTGCCGCCCGTAGGATCGTTGATCTGGGTCAGCAGGTTGCCATCTTTGTCGTAGATGCGCGTCGTCTGGAACTCCCCGGCGATCTCTGCCAGGGAGGCGATACGCTCGCTGTAGCGGTTGACGCGACTGATATAGAACAGCGCCGAGCCGACAAACAGGACGAACAGCAGGCCCAGCAACCCGAACACTGCCGCCAGCGAGAGGCGGATAAGCAGGCTGCGCTGGCGTCGGGCCTTTTCCGCCTGTACCCGGCGGTAGAGATCGGATTGCTCCGCGCTGGTATAAGCCTGGGCATAATCTGGCTGGCCGGGGCGCGGAATCCCCTCCTGCGCGGCGGGGGAAAGCACCGTCGCCTGCTCGGAGCGCAGGCGATCAAACTGCACGGCAGCCGGGCCGACCACTGTCGCGCTGGGATCGGTATACGGAGCAGGTTTAACCACCGGCATGTTGTACTCATCCAGGGTGATCGCCGCCTGGGTCTCCTGCATATGGGGTTCCAGCGTCGGGGCGGCGATCTCGCCCAGAGAGGCAATCGCCCGCGGGCGCTCCGCAGCCACCCACTTGCCGTCGGCAAAGCGATACCACTGGTTGGACTCGACGCCGATCATCCACCAGGTGCCCTGATCATCCAGGATCATCAGCTTGCGCAGCTCGGCCTGGAGCGTGTCGCGGCTGATCTGCCCCTGATGGTACAGATCGCGCAGATGCCCGACCTGGCTCTCGACATTGTCAAACTGCGCGACAAGCCGATCCAGGCCAGCCGTCACCCCCGGCGCGGGCACGCCGGGAACGCCGGTTAGCGCGCCCGGCTCACCCTGCCGGAAGAAGCTGTCCTCCACACGGGCCTCTTCAGGCGCCGCCTCACCGGGCGCCTCTTCTTCCCCCTCACCGGCCAGACGGGCAGCCATGGCCGCGGCGATGGCTGCGGCGTCGCCCCGCGCGAATAGTTCACGCTCTTCCTCGGTGCCCAGGATGCCAGCGCCCAGTTCTCCTTCGCCAGCCAGTTCCCAGTCATCGACCAGGCGAGGCTCTTCTTCCGGGGCCGGAGCAGCGGCCTTCTCCGGCGCGGCGGCTTCTTGAGGGGCCGCCTCAGCCAGTGGAAGGGGGTGAATGGTACGATCTACACCGGCCAGCAGGTCGGCGCTGCGGGCGCTCGCCGGGACAAACCAGCCACCCTCCGCCACGTCTTTATAACCTGCACCCGGGGCCGGAACCGGCGCGGTTGGCGTGAACCAGCTGCCAGGTAGCACATCCACATCCTCCAGCTCGCTGGCCGGCACAGGCTCCGCCGGGGCTGCCGCGGCGCTTTCCGGCGCATGCCAGTCTTCGGCGCCTGCCGCCAGCGGGGTGTGCCACCCATCGCCGCTTTCCGTGGAACTCTCCGGAGCCGCTGGTGTCGCGCTTTCCTCGTCTAGCGGCTTCTTCTCTTGGTCATCAATGGGGCGGTCGGCCATCAGGTTTGCTCCAACTAACCAAAAAGCTGTCTCAGTTTACGGTAACCACATCATCCCGCTGTGAAAATTATACACCAACCGGCGCGCACTGGCCCCGGCGTGGCGCTCAGCCCTGGCGGGGTACCACAAAGCGGCAGCGCCCGGCTTCCGCCGGGCAAGCGGCGACGGTCACGCCATTTATGCGCACCTCAAAGCCGCCCCGCCCCACCCAGAAGCGATCCTCAGGGGCGGCCAGCAGGCGCAGGTGATAGGCCAGCACCGGGCAGCCCTCCGGCGGCTTGAGCCTGCCCTCCTGCAACAGGCGCATCCACGAACACTGGCCCGGCGGCAACGGCCCGTTGAAGATCTCCCCCCGCAGTGTGTAAGGTGCATCATCTGCCCATTCGAGCGTCAACCCGTCCAGCGGGACGGGGTACGCCGTCAGGTTATGCAGGGCGAACCGATCAGCGTCATAGATCAGTTCCAGGGCGATCTCCACATCGGGCGGGATGTCCTGCCAGGGCGAGGACGCATCGCCCAGCAGGCGCGTCAGCGCCGCCTGCAACGCCCCGCCAGCGCCGGTCATCCCCCCGCTGAGCCACCAGAACCCGATCAGGCCAGCCAGCACCGCCACCAGCAGCGTCAGCAGGGGTGGACGGCGGACGCGGATACGGCGCAGGGGGGCGACAACCGGCGTGACTCCCAGCGCTGCGGTGGGCAGGGCCTCGGTGCCCGGACTGCGCCGGGGATCAGCGCCCGGTGGTTCCGGCGGCACGTTCAGCGTGGGCAAATCGATCCCGGCGCTGAAGTACGCTTCCTCCAGGGCGCGGTAAAAATCGCCTGCGGTGGGATAGCGGGCTTCCGGCTCTTTGGCCAGCGCCTGCAAAACCACCGCTTCCACCTGCGGGGGGATATCCGCCCGCAGGCTGCGCAGCGGCGGCGGTGGTTTGGTGATATGGGCCAGCGCCACGCTCATCGGAGAATCGTCCTGGAACGGGGCCTGGCCGGTGAGCAGCTCGTAGACCACCACCCCCAGCGAGTAGATATCGCTCTGGGGCACGGCCTGTTGGGAGAACATGGCCTGTTCCGGCGAAATATAGCGCGGCGTGCCGAAGGCGGTGCCCAGAGTTGTCGCCCCGCCGATTTCCATCGCCAGCCCAAAATCGGTCAGGATGGCCCGGTTGTTGGCCTCGGCGTCAAAGAGGATATTGGAGGGCTTGACATCGCGGTGAATGATGCCGCGGGCATGGGCGTAGTCCAGCGCATCGCCCACATCGCGCACAATCTCCAGGATGCGCTGCGGGGGAATGTCCTGGCCGCTACGCCGGGCCTCCCGGATGAGCTGCGCCAGCGACTGGCCCTTGACCAGCTTCATGGCGATGAAGAACAGGTTACCCGCTTCGCCGTACTGATACACGCTGACGATATTGGGGTGCTCAAAGTGGGCGATGGCCCGCGCCTCCAGCCGGAAGCGTTCGATGGTGCGATCCTCTCCGGAATCTTCCGGCGGGACCTCCACCACCTTGACCGCCGCCAGGCGACCCAGATTCGGGTCGAGGCCACGATAGACGCGGGCCACCCCGCCACGGCCCAGCAAGTCCTGGAGGATGTAATCGCCCAGCCGGGTGCCAATCAGGGGATCGGGGGAGGACAATCCGGTCATGCCGACCTAGACGTTCGGTCAGGGGCCTGGCAGTTATCCGCCAGGCCACGCAGGTTAGTCCTGTTTGAGCACGCCCAGTTGCCGGGCGTCATCATAGGACAGCCGCTCGCCAGCCAGTTTCTCCGCCGCGATGCGGGCCAGCTGCTCAGGATCAAAGAGAGCATCCGCCTGGGAAAGATCGACCTTGTCCAGGCTGCTCAACACGGCTTCCAGATCAACATCTTCCGGCAGCGGCTCCAGGGGTTCCGGCGGCGGCGGCTGGTAGGGGGCAGCTTTCTCCGCCTGAGCCTGTTGGATATCGGCCAGCCGAATCTCCTGCGTCTTGCGCTTGGCAGATTTGCGGCGCGTCCCCGGCGCTGGCGGAGCAACTTCCTCCTGTACCACGGTGATGGTGAACGCCGCCTCGCCAATTACCGCCAGCATCTCGTTGACGGCGCGGCGGCCAAACATGGTGACCGCACCGAAGGCCCGCGAGCCAGCCGTGCCTTCAAAGATCAGGCAGATGAAATGGTGCAACCCGACCGCCAGCGCGAAGATGTCAAAATCCTCGCCGTCATAGAAGTGCATCGCCTGGGGCCGGGCGCCGCCCACCAGAGGGCCGATACGTACCATGCCAGCGAAGGTGGGCGCCAGCGTGGCGCTCAGTCGGTCGCGATCCAGGTAGCCGACTGCACCCATCTCCTGCAGAATTTTCCCCGTGCGATCCACAAGCACGACAGCCATCGCGCCGACATCGTTGAGCAGCGTGGCCAGGATATCCGCCAAC
Organism: Anaerolineae bacterium; assembly: GCA_013178165.1. Taxonomy (NCBI): domain Bacteria; kingdom Bacillati; phylum Chloroflexota; class Anaerolineae; species Anaerolineae bacterium. The sequence continues at coordinate 271,369 of JABLXG010000001.1, read as the reverse complement.
GCGCCCACATCCACCGGCGGCACCGGCCCCAGATCGGGCACAGGGACGCTCGCCACTGGCAGCGGCACAGGCAGGGCTTCGACCGGCGGCGGAAACGGCGGCTCGCCATCCAGCAACGCACGCACTACCCGCACAAACTTCTCGCCATCCGCCGGGCGCTCCAGATGGACAAACAGGCTCCCTTCCAGGGCGCTCTGATCTTCCGCCGGGTCATCGGAGCCAGCCAGGATGATGATCGGCAGCTCGGTGTTGAGGCGATGAGCCTGCAGCGCCAGTTCAGCGCCCCGGATATCCGCCAGCGTCGGCGCGCAGATCAGCAGGTCGACTTCGCCGCGCTTCAGTTCGGCCAGGGCCGCCTGCCCGGAGGATACACTGATAACCGTGCCGCTGCGCTCCAGCAGGTCCAGTGCCGCGCGGGTCAGAGTGGGGATCAGTGACGTACGATCCGCCGTCACAATACGATAGGGAGAAGCCATCGGCAGGTCTCCATCTACCCCTGATCAGAGTCCAGCAGGTCAAGCTCCATTATACCGCAGCGGATGAAATCATAGGCAGCGGCGCGGAAACGCCCCCAGTAAGTCCACGCCGGCGGCAGGTGGCGCAAGTGGGCAGCCAGGTCTCCCAGCGCCGCGACCGGCAGCCAGCGGTAGGCTTCGACCTCGCCGGCATTGGCCGAATATGGCTCCTGACCGGCGGGAACCGCGGCCACGAAAATGTAAGACAAAAACGGGGCGCAGCCGGTGCCGGGCCAGCACATGACATACTCCACCATCCCCAGCAAGCGCGGGGCGCTGATGAGGTAGCCTGTCTCCTCATAAGCCTCGCGGCAGGCTGCTGCAGCCGGGGTTTCGCCTGGCTCAATCCCGCCCGTCGGCAGCCGGAAGACGCCCGGCGGATACTGGGCGCGGCGCACCAGCAGAATCTCCCCGGCCCGGCCCAGTGCCAGCAATACCTCGGCCTCGCGTCCGCGGCCACGCCCCACCCGCCCCAGCTGAACCGGTTCCGCCTCCAGCGCCACCTGCAGGATGCGCACTTCTGGCTGAAACAGCGACAGCGGGCGCAAGGCTTCCAGATCGTACTGTGATGGTTCCATGTGCTCTCCGTTACGCCACGATGGGGGCAGCAATCCCACCGCCGCCCTGCAAATCACTCAATTCAAAACGAAACTCAAACGAAAATCTAACCGGTTATTCGTTTGAATAATGTTAGTATTGAACCGTATGAGACCCTGTAACCTGCTCAACAAAGGTGGTGGGCAGTATGGCAGGCCGAACCATTCTCGTCGTTGACGATGATCCGGGCATCGTGACGTTGATCGTGACCATGCTCAAGAAGGACGGCTACACCACCGTCAGCGCCCTGACCGGACCACAGGCGCTGGAACAGTACGAGCGGGCGCGGCCCGACCTCATTTTGCTCGATCTGGCGATGCCAGGCATGGATGGCTTTGACATATTGAAGGAGATCCGGCGGCGCGACCGGCTGGCCGGGCGGTATACGCTGGTGCTGCTCCTGACCGCCCACGTGCAGAGCTATTTCCCCGCCAATGGCCGGGAGGTTGACGCAGACGGTTACATCGCCAAGCCCGTCACCGCCAGCAAACTGCGCCGGGACCTGCAGGCGATCTTCAACCGCTGACCTGCCGACCCTCCCCGCTGGCTTCATAGCCAGCCCAGCGCCGAGGCCAGCGCCAGGGCCAGCAGGAACGCCAGCACCAGCAGCAGCCAGGCCACCAGCCGCCCGCTGTCCTGGGCCGGATTGATCTGACCCTCTTCGCTACTGACCTCTCCCAGCAGGTCAACGTAAAAGTCCACCCTGCGCCGCCCGCATGTCAGGCGGGCCATATAGTCGTGTTCGGCGCGCACGACCCAGCCCGCCGCCAGATAGGGCGCAATGGCGGCTTCCAGGCGCTGACGCGCTTCCTGCGGGGCGATCGGTTCAGGTGGTTCTTCCGGGATTATCATCGCATCCTCTTTTCCTGTGCGGTATCATCCGGTGGATTCGCGCTTTGCCGTATTTCCTGGAGTCCGGGCATGAAAAGCTCACTGGGAAGAATCAGCGCCCTTGTCGGCCTGTTCATGATCATCGCCAGCATGCTGCTGACCTCAATCCTGCCGGTCGGGCTGGATCGCCAGCCGACCTCTCTGCCAGACCAGCCTACCCTCGACCTGACCGCGCCTGCCGTTGTTTTCCCCACGCCCGACCCGGACGGCCCGGCGCTGGAGATCGCCCAGGTCTACATCCACCCGGCGGGTACTTTCCTGCTGATCCAGCCGCAGGGGTTCACCCCCAGCGCCACCAGCGGGAGCACGGTCAACAGCCTGAGTCTGGTTGACGGGGGGCGCTACAGCGTGATCCACGCCTATATTCAGGAGTATAGCACTCCCCAGGACACGACGACGCTGGACGCCGCCAATGATGCCGCTGCACTGGCTGCTTCCTGGTCGGAATACGATGGCTGGCGGGAGACAGGGCGCCGAATCGACGCCGATAGCGTGACCATCGACTTCACACTGGACCTGGCCGGCAATACTTACCTGGCCCGTCACATCACCTGGGTCGTCCCAGAAGACCCCCGGCTGGTCTGCGTCGTGCGGCTGGTAGCGCCGGGCAACAATGCCCCGTTGCTGGACGCTCTGGAAGCGCTTGTCCGGCCCTCCTTCCACGTATTGCCTGATGGCCTGCGCGCCCCGCTGGACTGGACGGCGGTCGTCGATCCAGCGGCGGGCTACGCCATCCGTTACCCGGCTGGCTGGACGCTGGCTGATGGGGGGCCGGGCCGCGTCGTCACCACGCTGACCAGCGCCGAGGGCGATACCCTGACCCTTTCCGCTGTGCCTGGCGTCCTGGGAGCGCCCGCCGACGCCGAAACCTGGCTGGTGGAGCGCCGCCCCGGCGTGGAGACGCTGGATGTGCAGCCGGTGACACGCACCTACGGGGATGGTTACGCCATCGCCTACCGCTTCAGCGACGCGGACGGAGCGACGCATGGCGGCCTGGCCCTGCTGCTCAACACCCCCGGCGGGCAGATCATCAGCGCCAACCTGCGGCTGGCCGGGGAGGCTATTAACCTGCTCGATGAAGACGAAGCCTCCGCATACGGGGATATCTGGCGCATGCTGGACACCTTCGCCCCGCTGCCGGAAGATGCGGTCAGGGCGGTCACCGCGGGCTGATCAGGGCGACTGGTCAGCACCAGCGCCATGCCAGACGTCGCTGTCTTAAGGGCGGTCTCCCGACCTCCCGGCATCGTTCTTCTCCTGTACCCGCCCGCAGGGGTATAATCGCCGCTACACCCTGAAAACTCTGGAGCGCAACCGCTATGCCTTTTCACATCGGCGTCTTTGGCAACGGCGCGATCTACCTGACCCCGCCCGCTGACGTACCTGACGGCACGCGCGCATACGTCTACATCCTCGCCCCCGGCGAGGATCCGGTTTCGTTTTACCGGCGGCTGGTCCTTCTGGAGCCAGAGGACGCCCGCCTGTATAACCAGCTCGGCCTGGCCCAGCTGGAAGCGGGCAAGCTGGCCGACGCCCGCGCCTCGTTCAACCGGGCCATCCAGCTTGACTTCGGCTTTGCCGAGGCGCACGCCAACCTGGGCCGTTGCTGGGAACGGGAAGGCCAGCTGGAAGCCGCCCGCAATGCCTACCGCGCCGCAGCGGACCTGGCCCCCGACGAAGTGGCGATCCAGCGCCGCTACATCGCCCTGCTGATCCGACTGAGCCAGATCGACGAGGCGCTGGCGGCGCTGACAGCGGCGCTGACTGCTGCTCCCCGGCTCCGCAACTGGGCGGAAGCGGATGAAACGCTGGCTCCCCTGCGGAATGATCCGCGCTGGGCGGCATTGCTGGCCGGCGCGTAGACCGGTCATGATCCCAGCGATGCCGGGCTGAGAGAGCTCAGGAAGCCGCGGAGAGTTTCATGCGCGTGATTCGCCTGTGGAAGCCGTACCTGGTCCTGAGCAAGTTCACCGACGCCGTCGGTCGCCCGACGCTGGCTGACTACGTGGACGTGCCGGGCGTCTACCCCGCCGGACGCCTGGATTACGACAGTGAGGGATTGCTGATCCTGACGGATTCCGGAGCGCTCAGCGCCCGCCTGACCGATCCGCGTTATACCCATCCGCGCACCTATCTGGTGCAAGTGGAGCGCATCCCGGATGAGGCGGCGCTGCGGGCGCTGCGCGAAGGGGTGCTGCTCAAGGATGGTCTGACCCGCCCGGCGGAGGTGGTGCTGCTGGCGGAGCCACCCGATCTGCCGCCACGCCCTGTGCCGATTCGCTACCGGGCCAGTGTTCCCGACTGCTGGCTGCGGCTGACGATCACCGAGGGCCGCAACCGGCAGGTACGGCGCATGACGGCAGCGGTCGGCCATCCCACGTTACGGCTGGTGCGCTGGGCAGTAGGGCCGATCACGCTGGAAGGGCTACAACCGGGCCAGTGGCGCGACCTGACAGCGGCAGAACAGGCGGCACTCTGGGCCAGCGCCTTTTCCCGCCGCGATAGACCAACCCATCGAAGCCGCAGGCCGGGCTGACCCCGGTTTGCTTTGCCCTGGCAGGCAGGGATAACAGGACAACCCGATGACCAACTATATCCTCAGCCCTTCTGATTTTTCGTTCCTGTGGGAAGAATGCAAGCGCTGCTTTTACCTCAAGCTGGTGCGCAAGTTCAACCGGCCTTCCAGCCCCTTCCCCAACATTTTCGGGATCATCGACCGGGAGATGCGCGCTTACTTCATGTGGAAGGAAACGGCGGCCATGACGCCCGATTTGCCGCCTGGCCTGATGATCTTCGGCGAAAAGTGGGTACAGTCCGCCCCTATCCATCTGGATGGCCATACGGCGACCTGTGCCATCCGCGGCAAGCTGGACGCCGTCCTGCAGTTTGACGATGGCTCCTACGGTGTGATCGATTTCAAGACTTCGGACATCAAGGCGGTTTCGCTGCAGCTTTACGCCCGCCAGCTGCGTGCCTACGCCTACGCCCTGGAACACCCCGCGCCGGGCAAGTTCACCCTCAGCCCGATCAGCCACATGGGGCTGCTGGCATTCACGCCGGAGAGCTACGCCGTCGAGGGCACATCGCGTTCGATCCTCTCCGGGCCGCTTAAGTGGCACGCCATCCAGCCCGATGACGAGTCCTTCCTGGCCTTTCTGGACGAGGTGCTGACCGTGCTGGAACTCCCGGAACCGCCCGCCGCCGATCCCAAGTGTGAGTGGTGCCAGTACCGCGAGGCAAGCCGCCAGAACGGCCTGTGAGGCTGCAGCGGCTCCGGGGCTGCGCCCGTCAGCGCACCTCGATCTCGGTCGTCTGTTCCAGTAACAGGCCGCAATTGACGCACGTCAGCGTCCAGCCAGCGCGGCCCCGGCTGGCCCAGGCGCCCACCCGCAGGTAGTTGCTCTGGCACTGCGGGCAAAACCGGGTGCGTCCCAGCAGCGTTTTCTCAGCATCAGCGCGGCGCGCTTCCAGGAAGTCGAGCAACTCGCCGGGCGTGGCTCCCGGGCCGGGGCCGCGCGCTTCCTTTTGCCGCCCCAGCAAACGGCGCAGCAATCCCATCAGGCATCCTTTCCCGCCACACGGCGGCAACCGGGCGGCCTGTTATATTTCTATTGTACGCTTTTCAGCGTTCTTCTCGATGGCCCGCCGCGCCCGGCCCTCAGGCCGGGTGGGCTGCTGGAGAGGCGCCTTCCGCTGCCAGAGCCTCCGCCGCCACCAGCACCAGCGCCAGCCACAGGCTATCCGCCAGTAACAGGTGCAGTACCTGCATCCAGACCGGCGCGAGCAGGATCACGTTCACGAATCCAGCGGCGATCTGCAGGATCACCAGCGCATACATGGCGATGACCGGACGACGCGCCGTTGCCGAGGCCGCCAGGAATTCCTGCCCGGCGACCAGCAGGAAGGCGCTGACCAGCAGGGCAATGGCCGGATGAATCACCCGCAGCCGGATCAGGAAGTGGGCGGTAGCGTCCAGGTCCTGTTGCAGGCCAGCGATCAGTGATTCCGGTGGGAAGAGCGTATCCCCCAGCGCCGTGACCGCCCCCGCCGCGGAGAGCAGCACCATCCCCGCCAGCGCCAGACCCAGTAATCCCGCCAGGCGGCGCGGCTTCCCCTGCAGGCTGATCCGCTGTCCGGAGGCGCTCCAGGCGGTCAGGGCCAGGCTAGCCAGCAGGGCCAGCGTGTTGACCAGATGCAGGGCAATAACCACCGCTCGCGTCGTGGAGGCGTTATCCGCGACCAGTTCCAGCCGCACCAGCAGCATGCCCACGAGGGCCTCCACCATCATAAAAAGCAGGGCCAGCGCCGCCGCCCGCCGTGTGAAGCGGGTAGCCCAGCCAGCGCGGAAGGCCCACACCGCCAACGCCAGCACCAGCAAGCCGGACAGGCCGCTGGTCAGACGATGGATGAATTCGATCAACGTCTCGATCTGCTCCGGCTGGGGGATGATCTGGCCGTTGCAGGTAGGCCAGTGGTTGCCGCATCCCGCGCCGGAGCCGGTGGCCCTTACCACCGCCCCCCACAGGATGACCAGTACAGTGAAGCCGGTCACCAGCCATGCATAACGCGCAAAAGGTCTGCCTGCCATAAGGGTTTGCCGCCTGGGTAATCCATACACCGGGCACGATTATAGCGCAGGGCTGCTCCCGGTCTCCCGGTCGCCGGTGCCGCCCGCCGCTTCAACCCGGCGCGCCCCAGGTCTGGCGGGCCAGGGCGATGTAGTTCGCGCCGGGTGTAATCTGGCCCAACACCACCGGATGGCGCGCGCCGGTCAGGGCGGGATGGTTGCCGGGGCGGGCGTGCCAGGTCTCATGGGCCAGCAGGGCAAAGACCAGCGCTTCCTTGTTATCGCTGTCCAGGCCGACATCCTCGTGGGTGCGAACAGGGATGCCGCCCAGCCGATCCCGGATCATACGCATCAGGGTCGGGTTGTGCCGCCCGCCGCCGCCGATGATCACCTCGGCGATCGGCGCCGGGGCAAAGCGGCGGTAAGCGTCAGCGATGCTGGCTGCCGTGAGCGCGGTCACCGTGGCGACCACGTCAACATCGCGCAGACCGCGCGCCCGTCCGGTCGCCAGCAAGTCGGCGGCCATCGCTGCCGTGTACAACTCGCGCCCGGTCGTCTTGGGTGGCTGGCGGCGGTAGTACGGGTGATCCAGCAGGGCGGCCAGCCAGGTTTCATCGACCGTCCCCGCCGCGCCCAGTGCACCATCTACATCATAGCTCTGCCTGCCCTCGCTCAGCAGCACAGCGATCTCATCGATCAGGCAGTTGGCCGGGCCGGTATCGAAGCTGAGCGGATCGCTAACGGAATCGTTCAGCGGCGGCAGGAAGGTCACGTTGGCGATACCACCCAGGTTCTGGATGGCCCGCCAGTGATCGGGGTGGCGCAGTAGCAGCCAGTCGGCATAACTGGTCAGCGGGGCGCCCTGCCCGCCGGCGGCGATATCGCGCGGGCGGAAGTTACTGATCGTGGTGATGCCCGTCCGCTCAGCGATCACGCTGGCCTCGGTGATCTGCAGGGTGGCGGTAGCCCGTCCGTCCGGCTGGACGGTGTGCCATACCGTCTGCCCGTGCGAACCGATCAGGTCCACATCAGCGGGAGTCAGACCATTTTCCACCAGCAGGGCCAGCACTGCTTCCGCGAACAACTCCCCCAGCGCAGCGTTCAGCTCACACAGCTCATCCACCCGGCTGCTCTCCGGGCGAATCTGGCGCAGGATGCGAGCCTGGAAGCCAGGCGGGTACGGATGCGTCCGGGCGGCGACAATGCGGGCGCGAAGATTCGGCGGCGCGCCGCTGATCTCGCATAGCGCCGCGTCGATGGCATCCGCCGAAGTGCCGGAAATCAAGCCAATGATCTTCATAAGAGCGCCTTTCGTACCGATGGCTCAGGCTGCCTGCGGGTGATCGTCGGCGACCAGGTCAAGCCCGGCAGCGTCGGCGTTGGCGTCGACCTGCTCCGGCGACTTACAGCCGGGGATGACACAGCTTACCGCCGGGTGCTTGAGGCACCAGGCCAGCGCCCAGGCAGCCATGTCTACGCCGGGCGGCACTTCCCGCGCCCGGATTTCTTCCACCTCGCGGAGCTGGGCCTGGAGGCGCTCCTGTTCCCGCAGGGAACGCACATCGGCGGGGTTGGTGAAGGTGGCACCGGGTTTATACTTGCCGCTGAGCAGGCCGCTGGCCAGCGGCACACGGGCCAGCACACCCAGGTTGTGCGCCAGGCACAGCGGCAGCAACTCCGCCTCCGGCTCGCGCTCCAGGCGGTTATAGACCAGCTGGATCGCCCCCGCACCGACGGCAACGGCCCCGGCAACCTGGTGGCGGCGGTTGCCCTGGCTGCTGATGGAGACGCCCAGGTGGCGGATTTTGCCTGCCTGTACCTGTTTGGCCAGCATCGTCCACAGCTCGTCGTTGTCAAAGGCGTCATCCCCGCCGGAATGAAACTGGTAGAGATCAATATAGTCAGTCTGCAGGGCGCGCAGGGAATCCTCAAGTTGCTGGCGCACGGCGGCGGCGCTCCACAGATCATCGCGGGTGAAGTTACTGCGGAAGCGGTGACCGAACTTGGTGGCGACAATCCAGTCCTCGCGCCGGTCGCGGCGCAAAAAGTTCCCGATCAGCGCCTCGGAAACGTGATCACCATAGCATTCAGCGGTGTCGATCAGGTTGATGCCGCGCACCTTGGCCCGGCTGAGGATGGCGTCCGCTTCGGCCTGGCTAAAGGCGCGCCCCCATTCCCCGCCGAACTGCCAGGTGCCCACCCCCACCACTGAAACGCGCAGGCCCGTCCGGCCCAGAATGCGATACTTCATTGTATCTCCCTCCTCAGGGTACGGCAGATGCCAGCAGATGGCCTGTCGCCGGTCAACCTTTGACGTAGGACAGCTTCTCCGCGATCTTGCCGTCACGAAAACGGAATATATCCACGCCGCGCACATACCCTGCCCGTCCGGCAGCGTCCGTCCAGCGGTATACCCAGCGCTGAAAGCCCCGTTCGCCACAGATAACCAGTTCCTCGATGGCGATCCGGGCGGCAGGCGAAGCGCGGAAGAACGCCTGCCAGAAGGCCCGCCCCTCCGCCTGCCCCACGTAACGGGCGCCATCGGGGGGCGGCACTGTGTTCTCAAAGACGCAGTCGTCAGTCATCAGGGCCAGCATGGCCTCGGCGTCATGACGGTTGAACGCCTCATTGAATGCCTGCACAAGCAGGACTTCAGGGGAAGCCATCGCGCCACCTCCGGGACTTGCAGCGACCAGTGCGGAGCGCCGCGTCACCGAATTAGAACAGCGCTCGGCCAGCGTGTCAACGCGCCCATCGTGTACATACCCGGCGATAGCAGAAACATCGGAAAGCGACCGGCCATGCCGGAAAGCCAGGCCGATTGTCTCCCATCCCTGGCCGGGAAAATGCGACAGCGGGAAGCCGGCGCGGCCTCCCGCTGTCGCTCTGTAGGGCAGGTGGGACTCGAACCCACATGGTTTCCCGGCAGATTTTAAGTCTGCTGCGTATGCCAGTTCCGCCACTGCCCCCTGCGTCAGAGAGTCTAGCAAATGCGGGCAGGGGCGTCAACGTTTGGCGGACGGGCGCAGTTCCTCCCGCAAGCGGATGGGGCCAACTCTGTCCGGGTGACGAGCGGTTTTGCCTGCATAGAAGGCACGAATGCGATCCATGTCGGCAGCAACATCGCCGGTAGGCCACAGCACCGGCCCGAAGCCGACCTCCCGCCGGGCGTAGTCGATGTAGCCCAGCACGATTGGCACGCCAGCCTGGATGGCGATGTGGTAAAAACCGCTGCGCCAGCACTCTGCCGGGCGGCGCGTGCCTTCCGGCGCGATGGCCAGCGCCATTGTCTCCCGCTGGCGGAAAGCAGCGGCGATCTGCTCAACCGTGTTGGCGCTGCGGCGGCGATCGACTGCGATCCCGCCCAGCCGCCGCGCAACCGGCCCCAGCGGCCCCCGGAACAGGCTATCCTTCATCAGGAAGTTCAGCGGGTATTGCAGGGCGGTGGTCGCCAGCAGCATCAGGACGCCATCCCAGTTGGAAGTGTGCGGCGCAGCGATCACCACATAGCGGGGAATTGGCGGCGGTGCGCCGATGATCTGCCACCCGGCCAGGCGCAGGATCGCTCGCGCCGGCCCTCGCAGGTACCGCCGGATACCCATCCGTGGGCGATTGGTGATGCTCAACGGTGCGGCAGCCATTACCCCTGCCCTTTCCCATCCCGGCCAGTACCTGACACATCCACAATGCCGCAAAGCCTCCGGCGGCAGGCCGGAGGCCCATCAAATGCGCCTGAATTCCGTCAGGAAAACCCGCTCGTGAGGCTTCGCCAGCCAGGCGACCCTGCGGCTAGGCGACCCCAATCAGCCGCTTGGCCAGGCGGACGGCGCTGCTGGCGTCGCCGCTGTAACCATCCGCGCCGATCTGGTCGGCATAGGCCTGGGTTACCGGCGCGCCGCCGATCATGACCTTGACCCGGTCGCGCACGCCCGCGGCCTGCAGGGCCTCGATGGTGGTCTTCATAGCAGGCATGGTCGTGGTCAACAGGGCGGACATGGCGATGATATCGGCGCCGTCCTGCGCGGCCTTGACGAAGGTGGCCGGTGCTGTGTTGGTGCCCAGGTCGCGGATCTCAAAACCCGCACCCTCCAGCATCATCGCCACCAGGTTCTTGCCGATGTCGTGCAGGTCGCCCTGGACCGTGCCGATGGCCACCCGGCCCAGCGGTTCCGCGCCGCTTTCCACCAGCAGCGGCTTAAGCGGTTGCAGCGCATTTTGCATGGCCCGCGCCGCAATCAGCATCTCCGGGATGTAGAACTCCCCGGCTTCGAACTTCTCCCCGACCTCGGTCATGGCGCTGATCAGCGCCTCATTGAGGATCGTCAGGGCAGGGATATTCTGCTCCAGGGCTTTGTGGACGCCCGCCGTTGCGCCAGCAGCGTCCCCTTTGATCACACTGGCGCGGATTTCTTGCAGAATGCTCACGTGTTCTCCTCCGGACGGATGACTGCGGCCAGAGCGGGCTTGGCAGGGCAGCCTCTCCCTGTACCTGGCCCGCCAGCCGACTTCGCGATCAGCCAATATACTGCCATTATACGAGCTTTTGCGGCCCGGAGTATTGGATCTCCATCCTCTTTTGGCCGGGACGGATGACGGAAAACTGCGATCTTCACGCTCTTTCACCCTGCCTGTAGGGTCCAGCCGACGCTGCCTACTCCACCGTGACGCTCTTGGCCAGGTTGCGCGGCTTGTCCACATCCGCGCCACGTCGCACCGCGATATGGTAGGCCAGTAGTTGCAGCGGGATCACACTGACGATCGGGCTGAGCAGCTCCGGCACTTCCGGGATGTACAGGACGTGATCGGCCTTTTCCGCGATCAGCGTATCGCCTTCGGTCGCCACGGCGATCACGATCCCGCCGCGCGCCTTGGCCTGCTCCACCTGGCTGAGCATCTTCTCGTAGACATGATCCCGGAGCACGATGGCAACGGTGGGCATGGTCTCGTTGATCAGGGCGATCGGGCCGTGCTTCATCTCGCCCGCCGGGTAGCCTTCCGCATGGATGTAGCTGATCTCCTTAAGCTTGAGCGCGCCTTCCAGCGCAACCGGATAGTTGATCCCCCGCCCCAGGTAGAGGAAATTGTTGAACACTGCCAGTTCGGCGGCCAGTTGTTCGTAGCGCTGGTCATGCTCCAGTACACGCCCCACGATATCCGGCAGGCGGGCGATCTGCCCGGCATAGCGGCGCAGCTCATCCTGGCTCAGGCGACCCCTTAACTGGCCCAGGTAGAGCGCCAGCAGGTATTGATCCATCACGCTGGTGGTGAACGCTTTGGTAGAAGCGACACCGATCTCCGGCCCGGCCTGCATGGCGATGAAACCATCGGCCAGGCGCATGGCCTGGCTGCCAACCGCGTTGACGATGCTCCACACGCGGGCGCCTTTCTCGCGGGCTTCCTCAATGGCGGCCAGTGTGTCGACCGTCTCCCCACTCTGGGTGATGGCCAGCACGACTGAATTCTCATCAATGACCGGATCGCGGTAGCGAAACTCGCTGGCGTAATCTACCTCGACCGGGATACGGGCCAGTTCCTCGATCAGGAACTTGCCGATCAGGGCGCTGTAGGCGCTGGTGCCGCAGGCGGTCGCCACGATCTTATTGATCCGGCGGGCATCTTCAGCACTAAGCCTGAGTTCGGGCAGGGTCACCGTGCCGGTTTCGAAGTCAACGCGCCCGCGCACGGTATCGGTCAGGGCGCGGGCCTGCTCGAAGATCTCCTTCTGCATGAAGTGCTTGTACTCACCCAGCTCGGCGCTCATCGGGTTCCAGTTGATGCTCGTCGTCCGGGCCAGAACCGGCTCCCCGGCCAGCGTCTGGACCATGAAACCATCAGCCGTCACTGTCGCCATCTGGCGGCTCTCCAGGAAGACAAAGCGGCGCGTGTAGGGCAGGATGGCCGGGATATCGGAGGCGAGGAAATTCTCGCCGTCGCCCAGTCCAACGGCCACACCGCCAGCATTGCCAATGCGGGTGGCCACCAGGCGATCCGGCTCGCGGGTGCTCATGGCGACGATAGCATGGGCACCGTGCAGGTGAGCGACCGCCTTGCGGACGGCCTCGGTCAGGTTGCCATTGAGGTAGCGCTCGATCAGGTGGACGATCACCTCGGTATCCGTATCCGAACGGAATACCGCGCCCTCCGCGATCAGTTCTGCTTTCAGTTCCAGGTAGTTCTCAACAATCCCGTTGTGGACGACAACCACATCGCCATTCATGCCCATATGGGGGTGGGCGTTGCGCGGGCTGGGTTCACCGTGGGTAGCCCAGCGGGTATGGCCGATGCCGATCGTGCCGCTGACCGGCTGCTGTTCGAACAGGCTGATCAGGTTATCCAGGCGGCCCACATCGCGCAGCAGGGCGATCTGCCCCTCCTGGATCACGGCCAGCCCGGCTGAATCGTAACCGCGGTATTCCAATCGCTTCAGCCCGGCCAGGATCAGGGGGGCGGCGTCTTGGGGGCCGATATAGCCAACAATCCCACACATGAAAAGTTCCCTTCCTCCGAGGTGAGCTCGGATCGCACACAGACACTCAGGACCCACCGACGGCAGGAGATCACCCTGCGGCGAGGGGTATCACAGGCGGTGTAATAGCCGGAATCGGCTTTGTCACACGCCTTGCCTCAGGAAGGGACAATAGGGTGGTGAAAATGCTCTGGCTCACCGATCCGAGATCGGAGCCTCGACCGGCTTGCACCCTGGCGGCATCCGCTGAAACCTCGATTTTCGAGCTTTGCGGGTACTGGCAGCAAAGCCCTTAGCACTGCCCCACGGCAGGAACCGCCACCTCGTCATCCTACCCCCATAGGAGGTAGGCTCATGCGCTTTTGTCCCCATACCCATCAGACTGCTGATCCGGCGTATCATCTCCTTTCCGGGCCTGGCTACCGCCTTTACCAGGCAGCGGCAGCGCGCCTGCCTTACTGCCAGTGTAGCCGAAGTGCCACCCAGTAAGGATAAATTCCGTCTAAAAACGACCGGGGCAGCGCCAGCAAGCAGGTTGCAGCACTGCCCCATGGGTGCAGTCAAACGGCAGCGGTAGCGCTAACGCGCGTGAATATCCGGAGCGATCCTCAGGCGAAGATCAGGTGCTCGGTTGTCGCCTGGGAGAGATCGGCGTAGTGCCCGCGCTTGTGTTCCGGGTAGAGCCGGGCCAGCTGATACATCATCTCGCGGGTCATCTGCGCCAGCACGTCGCGGGGGACGCGCTTCTCCGCCTGTTGCCTGAGGCGGAAGGGCGGCCCAAAGCGGATATGGGCGTCGGGGCGCTTCAGGCGCAGGGCGTCCTGCACATAATGCTCCAGCCCCCAGACCGCCGCCGGGACGATCAGCGCGTCGGCTTTGAGCGCCAGGTAAGCCAGGCCATCCTTGGCTTCGCGCAGGGCCGGGGTGCGCGTGCCTTCCGGCATGATCAACACCAGCTCGCCAGCCCGCAATAGTTCAAGGGTAGTCTCCAGCGCCCGCCGGTCAACCTCCCCGCGCCGGACCGGGATCGCCCCCCAGCTCCTGACCACCAGGCCCAGCAGCGGCGATTTGAAGTTCTCCTGTTTGGACATCGCCACAACGAAACGATTCTTAATCACACCCAGCGGCAGGGTGATGTCAACCATAGTCGAATGGCTCATCATGATCATCGCCGGGCCGCTGGCAGGGACGTATTCCAGCCCTTCAACCGTAACCTGCCACAGGAAACGAGCCAGGAACCGCTGGAAGAACACATCCCGTAGAAAGCGTCGCCGTCCGGTGAAGGCGGTCTTCTGCCATTCGACCCATTCGGCGACAGACATTTCCCCTGCCATGCGCACATCCCTCTGAGCAACAATATAGCTTGCCAGAGAATCAAACACACACGCTCGCCGCCGGGTGCGGGCCGGGCGCAGTGCCAGGCCCGCCTGGCTGTAGCAGACCGGCAGAGCGCCCGGACGAAACGGGGGCGCTCCTCTGAACACCCCCGTTTTATCCCCGGCTAAAGCACCTTCGTGACCTGCAAGAACTGACCACGCTCGGCATTGGCCTTGCTGATGGCCTCCGCTGATCCCATGACTACTACCGCCCCACGTTCCCTGATTCCGGCCAGCGCCTCGCCAAAGGCCCGGAAGTCAGCGGCGGTGGTGCTCAGGACTTCATCGCGGATCTGCTGGCGCATCTCGTCCGTGTAGCCGGTCAGGAAGTACTGCAGCGAGCGGAAACCCTTAGCGTCCGGCAGTAGATATTCGTCGATCTGGCCGATCGCGCCGATGATCGCCCGCGTCAGTTCTTCCTGACTCAGCTCAAGCTGGCGCAGATAATCTGCCGCGCCGTCGTAATTCGCCAACGTGCCCAACAGGTTAGGATCGCGGTAGGACGTAAAGGCAAACACGCCAGAGACCTGGTCAAAGCCACAGAAGCCACCATACGCCCCACCCTGAGCGCGGACGCGCTCCCACAACCAGGTCATGTTCAGGTAGTTGACAATCGGGATATACGAGCCATGCAAGCGGTAACCCAGTTCGTACAGGTTGGCGCCTTTGGCTACGTAGTTGACCTGAGCAGGGATGGTCAGCCCTTCATCGCTGAAGGCCGCCGGGCGCGACCAGCTGACAGGCGCGGTAGAGGCAGCGGGAAGCGTGTTGATGAAACCTTCCAGTTGTGGCTGGAAGCGCGCCCAGTTAGCAGCATCCAGGGTGACATTGGCGATCAGCCGTTCGCGATTGATCAGGATACGCCGGATGGCCTCCAGTTTGGCCAGCACCCCCGGCCAGTCAGTATCGATCTCCTGGATCAATTGCCGCAGGAAGAACAACTGGCTGACTCCGCCCGTCTGCTCACTGGCCCAGTGCGCTTCGCCAAAGCGGGCACGCAGGCGGCTGAGAACGACCATATGCCCGCCCGGCACCAGCCCCGATTCCGCGCCCGTCTTTTCCTCCAGCACCATCTGGCGGAAGCGGGTCGGGTTGTCCAGTTTGACAGTCAGCAGCACATCGCGCAGGATATCCAGCAGGTCGGGGGCCTGAGCAGCCATGGCCTTGCCGCGCAGGAACAGCCAGGCAGTGGCCGTATCGCCGCCGCCCCTGACTGGCGCGATCAGCGTAGTTGGCCCGATGCCGCCCGTCTTGCGCCCGATGCGTTGCGACAGCTTGACGAAGTCCTCGGTCTCCGTGCCCATTTCCAGCAAGGCCCGGCCAAAGAGCGGCACATAGGGCAGCAAGTCCTGCGGCAGGGTATGCAGGTCAAAGCCCAGGTCCAGGTAGACAATCCCATTAGTGAAAAGATCGTGGTAGAGCAACCGGCTATTGCCCACTGCCAGATGCTCCACCGGGATGCGCCGGATCTCGCGATCCAGATCAGCCAGGGTCAAGGTAGGGATGGTCGCCAGCGCCTCTGGCGGGTCGGGCGTCTCCTGGATGCGGCGCAGTTCTTCCGCGTCAGCGATCACAGCCTGGAGGTCGGTTTCGCTCATGGCGGCGCGGGCCGCGGCCAGGCGGGCCTGTTCCGCCGCTTCGCGCTCGGCGCGGATGTTTGGATCAGGCACCAGGGCAACAGTCGAGCGGTGCGGGTTATCCAACAGATAGCGGGCGATCAGATTCTCAAAATAGCGCCCGGCGGCAACACCCGCCTTGATCCGCTCCAGCGGCCCCTCAAAAGCAAGCGCCGCCAGCGGATCGCCGCCGTGCAGCCAGACGGGCAGGGCGGCCAGCATCAGCGCCAACCCGCGCGGGTAGCGACCGGTGTTCTTCTCCCGCAACTCGAATTCGATCGTATTCATGGCGGCCTCGACCATCTCCGGGTCGATGCCGTCGCGGGCCAGCGCGGCCAGCGTGTCCATGATCAGGGTCTCGACCTTCTCCACGTCAGCCGGGTTGATCCCCTTGAGGCCGGTGGAGAAGTACATCTCACGCTGGAAGGGGCTGACGCCGCTATCGGCCAGGTCCTCGCCCAGCCCAGAATCGATCAGGGCTTTGCGCAGCGGAGAGGCCGGTGTGCCCACCAGGATATGCGACAGGATATCTAGGGCCAGCCCCTGCTCGACATCGGTGGTTTCCGTCAGCAACCAGCTCACCGTAACCATGCCGCGCCGTTCCCCGGCTTCTTCCCCGGCGTCGTAGCCGACCGTGGCGCGACGCGGGGCGGGAAAGCGCGGCTGGAGCGGAACCTGCGCGTCAACCTCGATGCGTTCGAAACCGGCAAGATAGGCGTCAATCAGACGCAGGCGCTCCTCCGGGTTGTCATCCCCGTAGAACCAGAAGCGGGCATTGGAGGGGTGGTAGTACGTCTGGTGAAAGGCCCGGAACTGTTCATAGGTCAGGTCAGGGATGACCGCCGGATCGCCGCCTGAATCGAAACCATACGGTCCATCCGGCAGGATGTGCCGTTCGGTGTAGCGACCCAGCAGGTTATCTGGCGAGGAGTACACGCCCTTCATCTCGTTAAAGACAATGCCTTTGTAGGTCAGTGAGCCATTCGGCGCTGCCAGCTCATAATGCCAGCCCTCCTGCTGGAGCGTCTTCTGGCTGATGCGGGGGTAGAAGACCGCGTCCAAGTAGACATCGATCAGGTTGTAGAAGTCCTTAAGGTTGGTGCTGGCGACCGGATAGCAGGTCATATCCGGGTAGGTCATGGCATTGAGGAAGGTGTTGAGCGAGCTTTTGAGCAGCTCCACAAACGGTTCCTTGACCGGGTACTTGCGGGAGCCGCCCAGCACGGAATGCTCCATGATATGCGGCAGGCCGGTCGAATCGGCAGGTGGCGTTTTGAAGGTCACGCCAAAGACCTTGTTCTCGTCGTCATTCTCCAGGGAAAGCAGCTCCGCCCCGGTGCGGAGGTGGCGGAAGCGCCGTGCGCGAGTGTTGATCTCAGGGATGTGGCGTTCTTCAACCAGTTCGAAACCGTGTATCACTGTCACGAGGCAGTCTCCTTGCAGCAAACAATCCACCAGTCTGGGCCATCCAACCAGGTACAAAGCCCACCCTTGCAGCTGGCCGGGTCAAGCCGCCCTCAATTCTACCTGACAAAGTCCAAATATTCCGTCGTCATCTTCGTCAGGTCGGCGTAATCACCCCGGTTACGCTCCGGCAACAGGCGGGCCAGCTGGTACATCATCTCGTCGGTCATACGGCTCATCTCGTCGCGGGGGATACGCGTACGCCCGCCCGTGCGCAGGCGGAAGGCCGGGCCGTAGCAGACTTTGATCGGTGTCCGCCGCCAGGGGATGAACAGGTCGCGCGTCCAGCCTTCGGTATCGAAGATGGCTGTCGGGACAATCATGGCGTCGGTCCGGGTGGCGATGTAGGCCAGGCCATCTTTAGGCCGCTGCAGGGCCTTGTGGCGCGTGCCTTCCGGGGCGATCAGGGTCATCTCCCCGGCGGCCATGAGCTGCATGGCGATATTGAGCGCTTCCCGGTCAACCTTGCCGCGGTCGACCGGATAGGCGCCCCAGGTCCGCACCAGAATGCCCACGATCGGGTTCTGAAAGTTTTCGATTTTACTCATCGGCACAACAAAGCGCGGGCGAGCCGTGCCGATGACGACGACCGGATCGATAGCGGCCATGTGGTTGATCATCAGGATCGTCGGGCCTTCCGGCGGAATATTCTCCAGGCCGGTGACGGTCAGCTTCCAGAACAGCGGGGCCAGGCGAACAAACAGCACGTCACGGCAAAAGCGCCGCCGAGAGGCAAAGATCGTGCGCTGCCGGATGGCCCAGCTATCGGCAGCGAGTGTAGTCATCGCTCATCCTTTCTTCTTTTTGCCGCCCGGCTTGCTGCCGCTACGCCCACCGCGGCGCTCCCGGCGGTCGCTGGCCGGGCGCGGTTGCCGGGCAGGACGCCCCCTGCCCTGACCGGCGGGCGCGGGTCGACCCGGCCGGCGGGCCGGGCGAGGACGGTCGCTGACCGCCCCTTCGTCCGGCGCTGGCCGGGCTGGCGCGGCGGGGCGGCGCTTTTCAGCCGGGCGGGTATCCCAGTCTGAGGCGCTATCACGGGTGGGCCGGGCCGGGCGTCGCTTCCGCTGTGGTGGCGTCGGGCGCTGCGGATGCTCCTCGCGCCCGATCGCTTTGCTGCGGGGAGACCGGCTGCTCGCCAGCGGGCGCTCGTCGCCATCCTTCCTGCCCCGTTCCGGGTGGCGGAAGCGTCGGGGATGCGCCGGGGCTGATTCCCCAGCAGCAGACCGGGCCGGACGACGTGCCGGGCGAACCGGCGCAGCAGGGCGGCGCAGGGCGGCCACTTCTTCGTCGGTCAGGTAGCGCCACTCCCCCGGTTTGACCCCGCTCAGGCGCAGAGTGCCGATCCGGGTGCGGATCAGGCGCAGCACACGCAGGCCCACCGCCGAGGCCGTGCGGCGGATCTGGCGTTTGCGGCCCTCGCCCATGGTCACTTCCAACCAGGTATTGTTCTCCAGTCGCCTGGCGACGCTGACCTGGCAGGGAGCGGTCGGACCATCATCGAGGATCACACCCGCCGCCCAGATTTCCAGTTGCTCAGGCGTGGGGACGCCCTCCACCAGCACCCGATAGACCTTCTGGTGGCCGTAGCGGGCGTGGGTCAGGCGCTGCGTCAGCGCGCCGTCATTGGTCAGCAGCACCAGCCCTTCGCTGTCTGCGTCCAGCCGCCCAACCGGGTATACGCGCTCCGCCACGTCAACCAGATCGAGGACGGTTGGGCGCTTCTCCTGAGGCTGGGCCTGCGCCGCGCTGATCACACCGGCGGGCTTGTTGAGCATGATGTACACCGGGCGCGACTGAGCCAGGGCGATCACTTCACCATCGACGCGAATCACGTCTGTGGCGGGGTCAACGCCCATCCCCAGTTTCGCCGGCTGGCCGTTGACGGTCACACGACCATCCCGAATCAGGTTTTCACAGGCGCGGCGGGAGGCAACGCCGGCCTGTGCCAGCAGTTTATGGAGACGTTCCTGGGGCATGGTATCCTGGCCGTTTCCGTGATGATAGCATTCCGTTATCACCCCAGTCTACCGGGGATACGGGCGTCCGACCAGAGGGAAATTGCCGCCGCAGGGGGAACGTCCTCAACGCGAAATCAGGACAATCGCGCTGAGAACGCCCAGCGCCCCCAGCATCCCGATCGGCGTCAGCACTTCCGCGAAGAAAAGAAAGCCGATCAGCGTCCCAAAGACCGGCTCCATCAGCGCCGCCACACTGCCTACCTGGGCCTTGACCCGCGCCAGCCCCAGAAACATCAACAGGTACGGCACGCCCAGCGACAGCACACCCAGCGGGATCAGCAGGTGAAGCTGGTTCAGGATGGTCGCGGGATCACCGCGCAGGCCGAACGGGCTAAGCAGCAGCGCGGTCAGGCCAGCCCCCCACCAGATCTGCGTGAGGCTGCTCACCCGCCCGCGCAGGGCGCGACCGATCAGCATCGGCCCGGCGTAGGTGACGCCGGAGAGCGCGGCAGCGGCAATCCCGCCAAAGGCCGCCGGGTCCAGCCGCAGCCGGGCCGGGTCAGTGATCAGGATCACCCCCAGCGCGGCCAGCGCAATCCCTGGCCATAGATAGCGCGGGCGGGCTTCCTTCAACAGTGGCGGCGCCAGCAGGGCCACATACAGCGGTGCAGAATTGTTGAGCAGAGCAGCGTTAGCCGCGGTCGTGTGCTGAACGGCATAGGTGTACAGGCTGGCGGTCAGGGCCATGGCCAGCCCCAGCCCGACCAGCAGGGGGATGTACCGCCGGTAACGGGCAATCGCCAGCGGCTCCCGAAAGCGCGGCAATAGCCCGCAAAAGAACAGGAAGGCAAACAGGCTGCGGTAGAAGGTAATGGTCATTGCGTCCAGCCCGTGGATCAGGCGGACGAAGAGGATCGCTGTGCTAAAGCACAGAGTCGCCAGCACCACCAGCCCGACGCCCTGCCAGGCCGCAGTCACAGGCGGGGCAGTGACGCGCCCGGAATGATCGATTTCAGCCATGCAAAAACACTCGCAGGGGCTAGAACAACGGCAAAGGCACGGCGACCCAGTTTACCACACGGATGGCAGCCTTACTTGTTGACCATATCGACGAAGGTCACCAGCAGCTTGAGATGGCCCAGGCGGATCTCATCACCGTCGCGCAGGATGCGCGGCTGCTGGGAGGTCAGGCGCAACCCGTTGAGATAGGTGCCGTTAGCCGCGTCCAGATCAGTGATGTACAGCGAATTATCCAGGACGGTCAGCCGCGCATGGCGGCGGGAGACGCCCAGCCTCTCCGCGTCAAAGCCGGTCAGGTCGATGTCCGGGCCACTCTGCGTAAGCGGGTCGTAGCGGCCCAGCGTGACTCCCTCCGGCTGGCGCACCTCTACGTACAGAGTCTGCCCGGAATCCATCAGGCGCAACAGCAGGCGCGTCTGATCGTCAAAGCGGGCCGATCCCCAGCGCGGCTGGTTCTGGCCGGGTTCGCTTTCGCCAAAACGCTGCGTTTCGGTATAGCGGGCAATGGCCGCTGAATCCACCACAAAGCCGCAATAGTCGCAGATGATCATGCCTTCGACATAGTCATGCTGGCAATTCGGACACTTGGGCACGACCCTCGCCTTTCCAACAACCGATCAGGCGCACTCCCTGAAATCACTGCCTGTTCCGCTGACCTAATCTTACCAGAATCAGCAGGAAGCCTACAACCGCCACCAACAAAAAGGGCGGTCCCTGATGGACCGCCCGCCGTACTCAGCGGCTGCGTCCTGGCGTCAGCGCCTCAAAATCGGTGAACAGGAAATGATCATGATAGTAGTGAATCCACAGAAAGGACAGAATCGCCGTGTAATAAGCGACATCGAAGCGCCAGTTGGCGATATCCGCCGTGCCGATGCTGCCCGGCTGGAAGATGCCGGTCAGCAGGTAGACGACGCCAAAGACCACCAGCGAGCCGACCAGCATCAGCGCGCTCAGGGCATAGAGGCCCCGCGAGTCGCTGGCCTGTTCAGCGGCACGGGCCACCAGCGGTGCGGACTGGCGCAGTTCCCCATAGCGGGCGCGGATTTTGATGATGTAGAAGGTCAGGGCCAGGTACTGGAACGAGTGCCAGGTATTGAGACCCTGAAAGGCAGTATCCAGGTTGGGCAGGGCCGGCATGGTAAAGGCCACCGCAACCGTCAGGCTGATGAAGATCGTCTTGGGCCAGTGGACATAGCCGCCGCGAATCTCGCGGATGGTCTTGATCACATATGCAGCCAGCGCCAGGGCAAAAACGCCGCTCATCACCACGAAGAACCACGTCTGCTGGAAGAAGGTTGGAATCACGCGGGTCAGGTCATTCACGCCGATATCAAACGATCCCTGGCTGATCTTGTAGGCCGCCATCGGGAACAGGCAGGTGAGGATCACGGCATAGTCCACCAGCCGGGCAGAGAGCGACACAGCGCTGCGACGCGCTGGCACGCCGGTGTCCTGCTCCCGCCGGTTGTACAGCTCGACGATATACGTCACCTGGTGCAGCACATGTAGCGCCGCCCAGAAGAAGAACACCGTCAGCAGCAGGGTCAGGTTGAGGAAGGCCAGGGCAACCACGATGATCGGGATGATGACCGATGAACGGATCAGCATCGGGTAGCGGGCGCGGAAACTGCTATCCAGCCCTGTGCGCAAAAAGGTAGACATCATATGCGGACCGCCAACAGCAATGGCAACAAAGGCGTTGACGCCGTTGCGGGCGACATCATCGTGCACGCCGAACCGATCGCGCAACAGCAGGTAAACCAGGTAGGGCAACGGCACACAGATCACGCTGAAGGTGATGAACACCAGGTCCCAGTTGCGGTCCCGCAGCCAGAGGCTCCCCTGTGACCGGGCAGCGGCCCGCGGGGCGGCAGAGGCGGTGGTGACACCCATCGTCGGCTCCTTTGTCTGCTCAATTGTCGATAGGTTTTGTCATATTTTAGCAGGGGCGGCAACGACTGGCAACGCTGACCAGGAGCAAACAGGGGGCCAGGAGATTGTCCGGAACGTAGCGCGGCTGTCACGACAGGAATGTTCGCATCCCGCTTTCTGCTCCCTAATTCACTATTCCCTGTACGCCGCGCCCGGCGATTTTGCATTTTGGGCAATCTGTGCTAAACAGGATGCAACGACTTGCACGATTGTCATCGTGGTGGACACCGTATGTTTCTCGCAACCCGCTTCAGCATCCTGTGCATCGACGACGCGGATGACCTGCTGCAGGGCATGCAGCGCATCCTGTTGCGGGCCGGACACCTGGTGCACACGGCGCAGGGCGGCGCTGATGGCATTACGCTTTTGCGGCAGCTGCCCTCGGTCGATGTAATCCTGGTGAATTACCGTCTGGCGAGCGTGTCGGGCATGGATGTCGTCACCTTCGTGGCGGAAGAGCCGCGCCTGGATAACGCGGGCCTGGTGATCTGTAGCGCGGATAACGTGCTGGAGCTGCCCATTCAGCACGCCGCCTGGCCGCGCGTGGATGTTTGCCTGCCGCTGCCCTTCCAGCCTATGGAGCTGTACGACGCCGTGTTCGAGGCCTACACGCGCCGGCGGGGTTACCTGTACTGCCTGGCCGTCTAGACTACTTCAGGCAGAGCCGGCCTGCTTCCGTCCACCCCGTTGCTCCGGTCGCCATCCCCGGCGAACCGGCAGGAATTCAGTTTCGCCAGACCCGGTGCAAACCTGTATAAACCCGAACCCCTGCCGCAGCGCCGCCTAGCGCAACAAGAGCGCCTTGGGTGGGATGAGCCAGGTCAGGTAGCCACGCGGCGGATGAGTCGCGTAGAGATCGACGCGGATCAGGCTACCTTTCTTGACCACCACCTGCCCGCCGCCAATCAGCATCTCCACCACCGTGCTGAAATCCGGCTCGTGCCCGACCAGCAGCAGGCTATCCGCCGTCGGGTAGTGGTCGAGCAACTCGCTCAGGGCGTCGATGCTGAAGCTCGCCAGCGCCTCAACCTCGGTGACCACGCAATCCAGCGCCTGCCCCAGGATGTCCGCCGTCTGGCGGGCGCGGGTCATCGGGCTGGTCAGGATGGCTGCCGGGCGCACGCCCAGCGCCTTGATCGTCACAGCGGACTTGCGCATGCGGGTGATGCCCTCGGCGGTCAGCGGGCGCAGATGATCGGGCTGCGGCGCCCACTGCTCGCGCTCCTCAGCAATGCCGTGCCGGACAAAGTAGAGTTCCACCGCTTCCTCCCGTAGCTAAGCGCGTGCGAAAAGGGATTTCCCGGCAGTGTACCCTTTTCGGTTGAAACCGGGCGCGGGGCCATCTGCCCTGGCTTCACCCCCTGGCCGGGAATCTGCGCGTAGCGCACCCAGCGCACAGCCAGTTCATATTTCAACCGAATTCGATACACGACCGATTTTCCCATTGCAACAGCCTTTGCACCCGGATTCGCTATAATCGCTTCCGGCGCTTGGCTGTCTTGACTCTAAACCAGGTCACCATGATTGTCATCACGCGTTCCCTGCCGGATACCGCCCTGGCGCAGAAGCTGAGCCAGCATCGCTACTTCCGTGGTGTCACCGGCGATCAACTGCAGGAACTGGCTGCGGCGGCTCGCTGTTACGCCCTGGCCGCTGGCGAAGTGCTCTTTTGGGAAGGGGAACCCAGCGCCGGACTGTGGCTTATTCAGGCCGGGCGGGTCAAAATCTTCAAAGTCAGTCCCGAAGGCAACGAGCACATCCTGCACCTAGTGGGGCCGGGCGATTCCTGCAACGACATTGCCGCCCTGGATGGCGGCCCCAACCCGGCCAACGCCGCCGCACTCAGCGAGGTCATCGCCTGCTGCCTGCCTCACACCGCCCTGCGCGCCGCAATCATGGCCGATCCCCAGCTGGCCATGACCGTGATTCAGGTGCTGACCGGGCGCACCCGCGAACTGGTTCAGCAGGTAGAAGACCTGGCGTTACATTCGGTCACCACCCGCCTGGCCCGCTTCCTGCTCAAGCAACTGGAGAACCCTGCCCTCAGCGGCCCCAGCATCACCCGGACGGCCATCGCCGCTCACCTGGCCACCACGCCGGAAACGCTCAGCCGTGCCCTGAGCGCCCTGGAACGGGCGGGCATTATCGCCACCGAGCGCAGCGCGATCCGCGTCCTGCGGGAAGATTTGCTGCGCATGATGGCGATGCAATAGCGCCGCCTCCGGCAACGCCCGGCGCTTACCAGATGCCAGGGATAAGCCGGTAACGGGTTTGCCGGGCATACTCCGGATATCCAGGCAGTTCCTCAAGCAGCGTGCGATCCTCCAGCGCCGTCCGAATGATGAAGAGCGCAATGCCGATGGCGCCGGGAATCAGGGCTGTCCATGTCCCCAGGGCGACCGGCAAACCAAGGAACTGGAGGATGACGCCAGCATAGCCCGGATGGCGCACATAGCGGAACGGTCCAGCTGTGATGACCTGATGCCCGCGTGACTCCTGAATGCGCACACTTGGCTCAAAGAAACGGTTCACCACCATCGACCAGGTAAGCAGGGCAAAGCCCAGCACCACCAGCCCGTTGCCCAGCACATAGACCAGCGGAGAAACCGGCCCTGAGAGGTTATAGCGCCAGTCCAGACCGGCCACGAGCGGCTGAACCAGGATCAGCACGGAGTAGATGCTGAGGATGATCAGGTCCCACTTCTTGGTACCGGCTGTTGCCTGTTTGATGCGCTGGCCGCGCTGGTTGAGCAGCTCCGGATTGCCCACCGCCAGCACAATACTGAGGGCGATCCAGCAAACCAGCGTCACGACGGCAAAGACCCAGCCCCAGGGCCAGGCCGTCGACCCGGCGCCCAGAAAGAGCATGAGCGCCGTCAGGATGGCCTGCCCGATATGCTTCCCGATGGTGTTAACCCCATAGATGTTTAGCCGTGATGTCTGATCAGGTACCCGATTGTCTGGCATAGTCCCCTCTCCGCTATCCGCACTGCTCTGTATTCTACGGCGTCTTGCGGCGACCACGCCATTGTGCGAGACTGGCTGTATCACCGGCTGAAGCCCTCCGCAGCGCTGCTGCACGGCAGCGCCGGGGCTTGCCTGGCAGGAGCGGGCTTTTGATCTAGATCAACGACAGTCACTGGCAGGCCGGCTATGCTGCGCATACACCATGGTATGGGTGCGGTCCGGGCGTCCTTGCCAGCGGACCGCCTAACGGGGGAGTCGCCATGTCAAGACAGCGCGTGTTGATCACAGCCGTTGTCGTCACCATCGTATTTATCGGACTGGCCGCAGTGCTGGCGGTGATCTTCCGCCCGGTGTCTACTGAGCGCATCGAGGGCGGGACCATCGTCCGCCAGAATGTGCTGGTGGGCAGCACCAATCCCTGCGTCCAGTGCCACGCCAACAGCACGCCGGGCATTGTCCAGCAGTACGGCCACAGCACAATGGCTGCCGCCAACGTCAAATGCGAGGACTGCCACGTGGTCGCCGCCGATTATCCCAACGCCATCGCGCATGAAGGCACTTACGTGGTCAATTCGCCTACCCCGGCGCTCTGCCAGAAGTGCCACGCGCAGGAGGTGGCCCAGTTCAACGCCAGCCGCCATGGCCTGCCCGCTTATGTGGCCGTGGCCGGGTCGCAGGATTTGAGCGAAACCCACCTGGCCCAGTACCTGAGCATCGCCGAAGGCCAGCCCAGCCCGGACAAATCGCGCAATGCGATCGCGGCGCTGGAAGGCGACGCCATCACCCGCTTCACCTGCTACGGCTGCCACAACATTGGTCGCCCGCATGAGGATGGCTCCGCCGGTGAGTGCCAGATGTGCCATCTGCGCCACGAGTTCAGCCTGGAACAGGCCCGCAAGCCAGAAACCTGCAACTTCTGCCACATCGGCCCCGATCATCCGCAGTACGAGATTTACACCGAATCGCCGCACGGCATCGCCTACCACACGATGGGCCACACCTGGAACTGGGAAGCCGAACCGGGCCTGATCACGGTCGAGGACATCCCGGCGGCCACCTGTGCGATCTGCCACATCAGCGGCATCGGCGCGGCCAGCACCACCCACGATGTCGGCGACCGCCTGACCTGGTTCCTCTTTGACCCGGTCTCCACCCGCCGCCCGGCCTGGACGGATAACAAGGTGCGCATGCAGACGGTGTGCATGGAATGCCACAACCCCAACTTTGTGGACGATTTCTACACTGCCGCCGACGCCGCCACCGAACGCGTCAACGAGTGGACACAGGAGGGCGAGGACCTGCGTGTGGCGCTGCTGCAGGCTGGTGCGCTGACCGCCGAGCCGTTCGACGAGCCGATCGACTTTGCCATCTATGAGCTGTGGCATCACTGGGGCCGCACGGCCAAGTTCGGCGTGTGGATGCAGGGGCCGGATTATGCGCAGTGGCATGGCGCGTACGAAGTTCTGCAGGCCCTGGCCGAAGTGCGCGAGTATGCGGTGCAACACCTGCCAGGATACGTCCACCCGCGCCACGCCGAGACTGAATCCGGAGGCGGGTCAGACTAGACCTGCCGGGAGCGCCGGGGACAGGGTCGCCGCCGTATAGCGGCCCTGCCCCCGGCGGCATGCTGGGACAGAACCATGATCCTGAATAGCAACTGGCAGATCACAGAGACGGGGATAGTGCTGGCCGGGCGCCGCCTGGGGATCACGCGGGGGCAGATCATGATGCTTATGGTGGCCCTCAACCTGGCCTTCCTGGGGCTGGACATTTACCTGGCCCACAGCATGAACGGCACCATTCGCCCGTATGAGATGATCCCGATCGTGTTTGGTCCGGCGGCAGGGTTGGTCCTGCTGATCGCCGGGGCAATCTCCCTGCGCCGCCGCACGACGGCGATTCTGCTGGCGTTTGCCGTGCTGGCCGCCAGCATCGTCGTCGGGCTGCTGGGCGCGTACTTCCATGTGGCACGGGCGATTCCCCCAAGCGGGCCGGGCACGCCGGATGTCGCCCTGGCCCTGCTGGTGTTTGCCCCGCCGATCATCGGCCCGCTGACCTTTTCGCTGGTGGGCGTGCTGGGCGTGATCGCTGCTACGGTGGAAGACCCGCCGGACAGCGGACGGATGGTCGTACCGGGGCTGTTCAGCTGGCGCGTGCCCTTCAGCAAGACCCGCCAGTATTGTATCTGGGTCGGGCTGGGCATTCTGGCCACGCTGCTGAGCAGCGTGCTGGATCACGGGCGCTTCAACTTTGAGAACCTGTGGGTATGGCTGCCAACGCTGGTGGGGGTCTTCGCCACGGTGGCCATGATCGCCTACGGTATGCTGGAAAAGCCGGGCCGGGGCGATACCATCACCGTGATCGCTGCCATGATCGCCCTGATCATCGTCGGGTTGATCGGCTTCCTGTTGCATGTACGGGCCGGCCTGGCAACCCGCAGCATCATCGTGCCGGAGCGCTTTCTACGCGGTGCACCATTCCTGGCGCCGATGCTGTTCGCGGATATGGGGGCGCTGGGCCTGATCGCCCTCCTGCCCATGCGAGAAGCGCGGATGCGCGCCGCAGTGGAGAAAGAGGCCGCCCGCCAGCAGGCCCCTTGACACCCGCCCGGAAAGACAGACCGAGCAGACCCGGGCGCAAGACAGATAGACAGGGCGCTTAAGCCCCTTGTCCTCAGCTTTCCCATACTTGCCGGGCACGTCGCGCCCCCTGCCGGGTGCAGGGATTGGATGATCCAGCCCCAAAAGGACAACGGGTGACCCGATCAGGCAGTCAGACCGGCGGGTCACCCGTTCCAGGTCGGATGCGATTATTGAGCGAGGTGTTAGAACTCCTCGTCTTCGTAGTCTTCTTCTTCGTCCCAGTATTCGTCGTCTTCTTCTTCCATCATGGCGACGAAGTCTTCGGCGTCCATTTCAGCGAAGAAGTCCTCCAGGAAAGCGATCGGGTCTTTGACGCCGAACTCTTTCAGGTTGTCCAGCAGATCGGCCGGGACATTCAGGGTGATTTTTCTCTTTGCCATGGCTGCTCACCTCTCGCATGCTCATAGAGGGCTGCGGACTGGCATCAAGACCCCGCAGCCAGCGGTCAAAACCTGAAGCGGCACCCCCATATAAAACCCGGCTGCGGGGCGGCAGGCTCGCGGGCCGGGGCTTCCGGGCATTCCCTGGGATGTCCTCCGGCATTCCGTCGCGTCACACACCGGGATGTTTCCGTTCAGGCACTAAAGTGCTTTAGCTCACTATACACCAATTTGCACTGGCTATGCACGGCGCCAGCGGCGCGGATTGTAACACCAACTTTTCAGGAAGCAAGAGCGATTTTTCCGCATTTTTCACGGGCAGCGGCAGGCATACGGGGCAGCCAGCCGGGTATAATCGGGCGGCCAACGAAACATGCCACGGAACCCTCCGAGGAGACACCTATGGATACCGACGTCCTGCTGCGGGGGCAGCGTGTACGTCTGACGGCGCTGGACAAAGCTGATGCCGCGCCCGCCCGCGCCTGGACGGAAGATGCAGGTTACCTGCGCCTGCTGGATTCGGCCCCGGCCCTGCCCCGCAACCTGGAGCAGGTTACCCGCGACCTGGAAAGAGCCGCCAGCGGACGCAGCGACATCACCTTTGCCATCCGCCCTCTGGATGGGGATGAACTGCTCGGTATTGCCGCCCTGAGCGAGATCGAATGGAACAACCAGCTGGCCTGGCTATCGATCGGGATCGGCGACCAGGCCAACCGGGGCAAAGGCTATGGCCGGGAAGCCATGACGCTGCTGATCGACTTCGCCTTCCGGGAGCTTAACCTGCGCCGCCTGCAGCTGACCGTCTTCAGTTACAACACGCCGGCCATCGCCCTGTACGAAAAGCTCGGCTTCCACCGTGAAGGGGTGATGCGGGAAGTCATCCTGCGCGATGGGCAAACCTACGATATGTACTGCTACGGGCTGCTACGCCGCGAGTGGCAGAATGGCTTTCTTAGAAATCCGTAATAAAGCCTGCCAGACACCCACAAGTCGCTCCAAAATGTGCTAAGATCGGGTTATTCACCCTGACGGGTGAGGTTGCGGATAGAACAAGAGAGGATAGTGTGCGATGTTAAGCGAGCGAATGGTTAAAGCCCTGAACGATCAGGTCAACGCAGAGTTGCATTCCGCCTACATCTACCTGGCCATGTCAGCCTACTTTGCTGACGCCAATTTCCCCGGTTTTGCCCACTGGATGCGCCTGCAGGCTCAAGAAGAAATGGGCCACGCGATGAGGTTTTATGACTACATTATCGAGCGTCGGGGACGCGTACAACTCACCGCGCTGGAGGCCCCGCAGACCTCCTGGGAAACCCCGTTGGCCGCCTTTGAAGACGCCTTCAAGCACGAGCAGTACATCAGTGGCTGGATCAACAAGCTGGCCACCCTGGCCATAGAAGAACACGATCACGCTACAGGCAGCTTCCTCAAGTGGTTTGTGGACGAACAGGTAGAAGAAGAGGCGTCGGTCGACGCGGTCGTGCAGGACCTCAGGCGAGTGCAGGACTTCCCCGCTGGCCTGTTCATGCTGGATCGCGAACTGGGCCAGCGCGCGCCGGGGGCTGAGGAAGCAGAGGCCGAATAACGCCCGGCAAAACGCACGCCACAGAAGGCAAGCCCGGTCGCAGCAGCGGAAACCCCCGTGGCTACGACCGGGTAGTTTTTAGCGGAAACATCACCGGTCAGGATCGAGCGTGTCGTCGGGCGGCACGACCCACAGCCACCAGTACGGATCACGGGGATAGATCGCCGCCAGGTCTGCGCCCCACAGAAAGCGCCCTGCTTCCCCCTGCGCCAGGTAACGGCGCAGCCCGTCATCCAGACGATCAAGCTCGGCCCGCTGCGGATTGGAAAGCCCCTCGCCCTCTTCCTGCAACACCTCCTGCAGATGGTGCAGGATGGTACGGTGCCGGGCGGTAGTCGGCCAGTTCTCAAAGCAGTTAGCTGCCTCCTGCGCCTCGCAGTCGTTCAGGAATTGCTGCAACAGGTTGACGCGCATCTCCCATTCGCGGGCGATCTTGTTGAAATAGTGGATGCGCCACTCCAGCCGGGCAGTGTGGAATGCCGCCAGCGCGGCATCCAGGCGGGCCTGCTGGCGATCGTCCAACCGGGCGCGTAATGCCGTCAGGCGGTGCTGGCGCAGCAGAAAGCCGCCGATGGTCAGGTGGGGCATCCCGCCCGGCAACCGCCCGGAAAGCGGCCAGAACAGCTCCCCTTCGATCAGGTAAGGCGTGATCTGGTCGGCCATCGCCGTCAGGACGATGAGATCGCGTTCGGGATCATAAGCGGCCATACGGGGTGCCCTAGCCTGCGTTGAGCCACTGCGCGGAAAGCGGCGCGTGTTGCGGTTGCCGCCACAGGCTGACCAGGCGGCGACGCCACCACAGCCACAGCAGCGCTACCCCCAGCACCGCCACAAAAATCAGCCGGGAAAAACCTGTCCTGACACTCGTCATGGATTCAGCCGCACCACACTCTGGTACATCGGGTTGCCCTGAATCTCGCGCCAGCGCTCATGGCCGCCATCACGGTGCCATTCCGTAACCACCATGCCATGGTTATCGGTATACATCAGGCTGGCCGGCAATTGCAGGATATTGGAAAAGGCGGTGATCACACCTGGCAGGCTCTGTGGCGCTGCCAGGCGGAACCACTTACCCGGTTCCCACTCGATCACCAGCGGCGTGCCGTGGTAAACAGCAGACATGCGGAAAGGCGGCTCGGCCCGCTCGGTCACAAAATACACATCCCACAGGCGGGCCATCCACAACGTGCCATTGACCCGTTCCTGCAACAGGTAGGGGTTCTTTTCCGGAGTCTGGTAGAACCAGGTACGTGCATTGGTAGCCATCTGGCAGCGCCTCTCCAGGTCAGAGTCCAAGCGCACAAACAGGCCCAGCGTCCTGTGGCCTACAGTGTACCACACGCCCCCGCTGCCTGCATCCTGGAAGAGGAAGGTGGGACCGCCGCCTGCAGTATGGCGATGACTGGCCGCGAGACGGCTGATCACGTTGCGAAGATCGGGGGGGGGGCGGCGCGGTATGCCCCCTGCCTGAAGCAGCGCCCGAATGCCCGGCGCAGCATAATCGCCGCAGCGCCCCGCCTCTGGTATAATCCCGCCCGGCTTTTTTGCCCGCTGCCATAACCCTGTGTGAGAGAGATCAGGTGTCCGAACTGCTTATTGAGTGTGTCCCCAACTTCAGCGAAGGCCGCCGCCCGGAAGTCATCGCGCAAATTGTGGCTGCCATCCGCGCCGTACCCGGCGCGACCGTGCTGGATACCAGCAGCGACGCTGACCACAACCGCACGGTGGTGACTTTCGTCGGCGCGCCGGAGGCGGTGGAACAGGCCGCTTACGCCGCCATCGCCACCGCCGCCCGCTTGATCAACCTGGATGAACATCGCGGGGAACATCCGCGCATCGGTGCGACAGATGTGGTGCCCTTTGTGCCGTTGCGCGGGGCGACGATGGCCGATTGCGTGGCTATCGCCCGCCGCCTGGGCGAACGGGTGGGCCGCGAACTGGGCATCCCCGTCTATCTCTACGAAGCGGCGGCCACCCGTCCGGAACGTCAGAACCTGGCGAATATCCGGGCGGGCGAGTACGAAGGGCTGAAACAGGTCATTGCCACTGATCCCGACCGCGCCCCGGACTTCGGCCCGGCGGCGCTCGGCCCGGCGGGGGCAACGGTGATCGGCGCCCGCCCCTTCCTGATCGCCTTCAATGTCTACCTGAACACCGCCGATGTTCAGATCGCCGACCGGATCGCCCGCGCCGTCCGCCATTCCAGCGGCGGGTTGCACTTTGTCAAGGCCATGGGCGTGTTGGTGGAAGGCCAGGCGCAGGTTTCCATGAACCTGACCAACTTTGAAAAGACGCCCATCCACCGCGTCGTCGAGATGATCCGGCGGGAAGCCGCCCGCTACGGCGTGTTGATCACCCATAGTGAGCTGGTCGGCCTGATTCCGGAAGATGCCCTGCTCGACGCGGCGCAGTGGTACCTGCAGCTTGACCGCTTCACCAAAGATCAGGTGCTGGAGCGGCGGCTGGCGGCTGTTCACCTGGCCGAAGAATCCGCCCCCCCGCCCGCTATGGACGCTTTCGCCGGGGCGGTCGCGGAGGGCACGGCTGCGCCCGGCGGGGGCGCGGTCGCCGCAGCAGCTGGGGCGCTGGCCGCGGCTCTGGCGGGCATGGTCGCCCGCCTGACGGCCGGCAAGAAGAAGTACGCTGAGGTCGAAGCGCAGATGACCGCCATCGCCCGCGATGCCGACGCTTTGCGGGTCCGGCTCCTGCAGGCAGTGCAGGCGGATGTCGATGCCTTCGGGCGGGTGATGGCGGCTTACCGCCTGCCCAAAGACGACGCTGGCCGGGAAGCCGCGATTCAGGCGGCCCTGATCGGCGCCGCCGGGGTCCCCCTGGGCGTGGCTGAAGCCGCCCTGGAGGCCATGAAACTGGCCGGCAACGCCGCCACGCTGGGCAACCTGAACGCCGTCACCGACGCGATGGCCGGCGTGCACATGGCCCTGGCGGCCATCGAGATCGCGGCGCTGAACGTGCGGATCAACGCCGCCAGCCTGACTGACCCGGAACGCGCCGCCGACTATGCCGGGCACGCCGCCGCCATCGTGGCCGAGGCTCGCGCTCTGAGCGCCAACTTGCTGGCCCGCGCAGCGGAGCGGGCCGGGCTGGATAGTTGAAGCAGCAGGCCAGAAACCAGACGACACCACGGCGATAGGGGTGCAGCATGCGGCGCCCCCGGTCGACATTATCGCGGCCCGGCAGGGGCCGGTTCGTGATCAGGAAGACGCGTTGAGAACCATCATGAAACACATTGCTGCCCAGGGAATACTGATCAGGCGTCCGGCGCTGGCGGCGGCTATAGCCGGGCTGATCCTGCTGGCGGGCTGCGCCGGCCAGGAGCAGATGGGCACGCCGATGAGCGCCGCCAACCTGACCGCTACGGCCATTGCCGCCGTGCCAACACGCACCAATACGCCGGTGCCAACCATCGGCCCGACGGACACGCCCACCCTCCCCCCGACGCCGACGCCCTCCAACACCCCGACGGCCACCCGCACGCCTTTCCACACCAATACGCCGCGCCCGTCCCCGACGCCGCCGATCGTCGTCTCGCCCACCGGGCAGCCCGGCAGCGCCAGCGCCGACGAACCAACCTGGACGCCCCCGCCGCTGGACCCGGCACTGACCATCCCCGACCACTACTGGATGGCCCGCCCGATCCCGGCGGACTTCACCACCTGGGTCTCGCGCAATTACCCCTATGGCAGCACCAACGGCGGGCGGCTGCAGACGCATCACGGCGTGGATATCCAGAACGGCACGGGTACGCCGGTGATCGCCGTCCAGGATGGCACCGTGATCTATGCCGGGGATGATCTCGGCGCGATCTTCGGCCCACAGCCCAACTTCTACGGCAACGTGATCGTTATCCAGCATGACTTTGTCGATCCGGGCAGCGGCGAGCCAGTCTATTCGCTGTACGGGCATTTACTGGCGGTGAAAGTGGAAAGCGGGCAGCGCGTGACACAGGGCGACGAGATCGGCCTGGTGGGAGGGACGGGCGTCGCCCTGGGGCCGCACCTGCACTTTGAAGTGCGGGTGGGCAATCCGAGCAGCTACACCAGCACACGCAACCCGGAGCTATGGCTGCGGCCTTACCGCGGCTACGGCACGCTGGCCGGGCGGATCACCGACGCAGCGGGCAACCTCCTGCGCGATGTGACACTGGACGTAACTTCTGCCCGCGATCCGGGCTTCCGCCGCGCGGCTTTCACCTATGCCGATGACACCGTCAACGGGGATACACAATTCGGGGAAAATTACGCGCTGGGCGACCTGCCTGCCGATTACTACAACCTGGTGGTGCGCTCCGGCGGGACGACCCTCTTCCGCGATCAGGTGTACGTCCACCCCAACCGCACAACCTGGGTGGAGATTCAGTTGCGGTAGGCGCCCCGCCCGCGCCCTACAGGGCGCGAAGGGGGAGCTGGCGCACGGACGCTTCCAGCGACGCGCCCTTGGCCTCGTTATACGGCCCCAGTGTGCGCCACAGAACACGCCCGGTGCGATCCACCAGGGCGACCATGATCGCGCTCTCGTCGGGGATATCCAGCGCCCGGCGGAAAGCCGACTTGTCCAGGTAGAGGGTGATGGTTTTCTCCCGCGTGGCCCGGCTGGGGATGCCCAGGCGCATGCCCATATCCAGCAATACCTGGCGGAGCCGGGGCATCTCCCAGACAACCGGCAGTTCGTAGTAGCGCAGGGCCGGGTACACCTGCCGCAAACGCCGGAGCAGCGGCAGCCACGTTTCCACGTCGTATTGCTGCGCCTGCTGGAAAGCGATCAGCACCACGTTATAATCGCCCTCAAAATCGGCGGGCAGCCGGAAGCGGCGTCCCTGCAGGTTGGAACCAGCTACCTCTGGAAATTGCATCCTGGAATCCTTACCACTAAATCTGTGACGTATGGCCATTATAATCGCCGCCAGCGTCGCCAGAGCAGATTTTCAGCAAGTGTTCATCTTCTTCCCATGCAGCGTTAAGCCGGGGCGCAGAGCGCCGGAATCGGGGTACACTGGTAGCCCGGCAGCGATGCCGGGAAGCATGATTGGGCGAGCGCATCGATCGCCTGGCGCAGGCCGGGCAAGGAGCATAAGCACATGGCCCGCATTTTCC
Organism: Anaerolineae bacterium; assembly: GCA_013178165.1. NCBI lineage: Bacteria > Bacillati > Chloroflexota > Anaerolineae > Anaerolineae bacterium. The sequence goes on along the minus strand of JABLXG010000001.1, from coordinate 236,279 downwards.
GCCACATCCCCCGCGCCCCGGATCAGCACATCGGCAATGTTGATCCGGCCAGCGGGCGCGTCTATTCGGAGCAGTTCGGGCCGGACCGCTATCTGGGCCGGGTGGATTACACCAGCGGCCATGTGTACCATCACCGCTTTGGCCCGGACGAATACCTGGGTCGCGTGGACGGGCGTGGTGGCGTCTTCCGTCACCGGCGCGGTCCGGACGAATACGTAGGTCGCGTCGCCCCGGATGGCAGGCTATACCGCCACCGCCGTCTGGCCCCGGACGAATACCTGGGCCATGTCGACGGCATGAAGCATCTGGTGGAGGGGGCAGCGGCGATCCTGTTCTTTTTCCTGGAGGCAGATGAGCGTGAAGCAGCTGAATAAACCGGCAGACGGGAGGGTAGCATGAGCGTCCGGGCGCGCCTGGCGGCGCTCAGCGGATCGGCGCTGCTCTACGCGGCAGCCTACGCCGTGCGGGTCGAACCGTACGCATTCCAGGTACGGGCGATCACCCTGATCCTGCCGCGCCTGGAGCAGGCCTTCCACGGTTTCCGGCTGGCTCACATCAGCGACATTCACATCAACGGCTGGATGACCCCGGCGCGGCTGGCGGCGCTCATCCCGCTGGTCAACGCCCAGGGCGCGGATGCCATCGCCATCACCGGCGATATCCTCAGCAGCCATTCCCGCTACGATGCGGCGGCGCTGACCGCGGCGCTGGGGGCACTACGCGCGCCGGAGGGCGTCTTCGCCGTGCTGGGCAACCACGATCACCGCCACCCCACTGGTCCGGAGGGCATCCGCCGGGTGTTGCAGGCTGCCGGGATCATAGAACTGGCCAACCGCGTCCACACGCTGCGACGTGGCGAGGCCACCCTGCACCTGGCCGGGGTGGACGATATGGCCTTCCGCCGGGCGCGGCTGGATTATGTCCTGGCGGCGCTGCCGCCGGAGGGTGCGGCCCTGCTGCTGGCCCACGAGCCGGACTTCGCTGACGTCAGCGCGGCAACCAGCCGCTTTGACCTGCAGCTTTCCGGCCATACCCACGGCGGGCAGGTGCACCTGCCGCCGTTCGGCCCGCTGGCGCTGCCCAGATATGGGATGCGCTACCCGGCGGGCCTGTACCGGGCGCGGGATATGTACGTCTACACCAATCGCGGACTGGGCACCGGGCACCTGCGGGCGCGCTTCAACTGCCGCCCGGAGATCACGGTCTTCACCCTATGGGCCAGGCACCCGCGGTAACGACTCAATGCGCATGGCTTTTTCGCAAGGATAGCAGACGCATGCACATCTACGCCATCCGTCATGGCCAGTCGGCCAACAACGCGCTGGATGCGGCCTCCACCAGGGATTACATGCGCACCCGGCATCACGATCCTGAGCTCACGGCCACCGGTCGGGCGCAGGCCGAGGCCCTGGCGCGGCACCTCGGGGCGGGCAGGCCTGGCGCCGCGCCCACCGTGGCCCGTCTTTATACCAGCCCGATGGTGCGAGCGCTGGAAACGACCCGCCCCATCGCCGCCGCGCTCGGCCTGATGCCGCACGTCTGGCCCGACCTGCACGAAATAGGCGGCCTGTTCCAGGAAGGGGAAGACGGCGCCGACATCGGTTTCGGCGGCCCCTCACGGGCGGCACTGGCGGCCAGCTATCCCGGCTGGATGCTACCGGAGAGCATCGGCGCAGCCGGCTGGTGGGAAGCAGCGCGGGGCCGCGAGCGTTACCCGGAGGCCGTCGCCCGTGCCGAACGGGTCGCCGATGCGCTGCGGGCAATGGCCGCCGAAAGCGACGAGAATACCGCTATCGTCCTGGTCAGCCACGGCGGCTTCCTGGATCTGCTGGTGCGCGTTTTGCTGGAGCAACCCCTGCCGGAAGTGGAACGCTACCCGATGATCTATCTGCATAACAATACTGGCGTCAGCCTGATCGCGCTGGATGGCGCCGGTCCGGGCCGCCTGTACTTCCTCAACCGGCTGGATCATCTGCCCGCCGACCTGCACACCTTTTGAACAGCGGCTTAGCCCAGCCGCCTTAGCGCGCCCGTTCCTTTTCCCAGGCGCGCCCGGCCAGGATCAGCAGGGTGTTGAGGAGCGTGTTGGCCCCGTTGATGACATCGGAGTCGCGGGTGTATTCACCGGGTTGATGGCTCAGGCCATCCACTGATGGCACAAACAGCATCGCGGCGGGGGCGATGGCCCGCATGGCCTGGGCGTCGTGCCCGGCGAAGCTGACCAGTCGCGTGCAGCGCAAGCCCAGCGCCGCGGCGGCGGCCTCAATGGCTGCCACCATGTCCGGGTCAAAAGCCGCCGGTTCCACCCCGCCAACGGGGGCGAACGCCACTTCCAGGCCGTGCGCCGCCGCGCACTCCCGCGCCAGGGCCAGAAGCGCCGCTTCCATTTCATCCAGGGCCTCCGCCGCCGGATGGCGGAATTCCAGCGCCAGGCGGACACGGCCCGGCACGATATTGAACGCGCCCGGTGCGACCTCCACCTGCCCGCAGGTCGCCACCCCCGGCGGGAAGTCAGCGCTGACGATCTCCGCTGCCCGCGTGATGAACGACGCTGCCCCGCGCAGGGCATCCCGACGGGCGGGCAAGGGCGTTGTCCCGGCGTGGGCGGCCTGCCCGCTGAAGGTCAGCCAGAAGGAGCGGATGCCAACAATTGCTGTCACTGCACCGATCTCCAGGCCGGCATCCTGCAGGCGGGACCCCTGTTCAATGTGCAGTTCGAGGTAACCAAGCAGCGAGGCCGGATCGCGGCGGGCGGCCAGCAGCCCTTCGCGGCACAGACCAGCCCGCTCCAACGCCGCCGCGAAGGCTTCAGGGCTACTGTGGGGATGCTCCAGATCGGCGTCTGTAAGCAGACCGGCGACGGCCCGGCTGCCCAGCAGACTGATGTGCGTCCCTTCCTCGTCAGTGAAGCTGATTGCTTCCAGATGGAAAGGCAGCCGCAAGCCGGACTCCTGGATGGTGCGCAATGCTTCCAGGGCGGCCAGCACCCCCAGCGCGCCGTCAAACCGCCCACCATATGGCACGCTATCCAGGTGGGAGCCGCACAACAGGGTGCGGGCGGCGGGATCGGCGGCGGGTAGCACTGCTGAGAGGTTGCCCGCGCCATCCTGGCGGCAAATCAGGCCCGCCGCTTCCGCCCGTGCCCGGAACCAGGCGCGGGCCTCCAGATCAGCCGCGGAGAGCGCGGGGCGGTGCACACCGCCCTCCGGCGTCGCCCCGATACGGGAAAGCACCTGCAGATCGTCCAGCAGTCGCGAGGGGTTGACGGTTAACATCGGCCGGCTTCTCTCTCCGGGCAGATCCGCTTGCGGTGAGAGGATGGTACCAGCAAACCGGAAGGGCTTCAACCACAACAGACGGGCCGGGGAACGACACCTCACCGCGATGGCATGACGTCATCCAGCGGCGCTTCACCCGGCGCAGGGGCAGACTCATCCGCTGATTCGGCGGCGGGTGGCCGGCGCGTCAGCCGCACGCGGTCGATCCGCAGGCCGTCCATGGCCGCTACCGCCAGTTCCACGTTGTCAACCTCGACGGTGTCGCCAAGCTGGGCGATGCGATCGAGACGTCCCAGGATGTAACCAGCAATGGTCTCGTAGTTCGGATCGCTCAGGTTGAGGCCGAAGCGTTCATTGACCTCTTCAATCGGCGTCAGGCCGCTGAGCAGCGCACTGCCATCCGGCAGCACCTCTATCTCAGCTGCCTGCGGCTCAAAGGCATCCTGCACGTCGCCGACCAGCTCTTCCAGCAGGTCTTCCAGGGTGATCAGGCCGGCTGTCCCGCCATACTCATCCAGCAGCAAGGCCAGATGCTGGCGCTCCTGGCGGAAGCGATTAAGCAGGTCGCTGATCGTGATCGACTCAGGGACGAAGAGCGCAGGGCGCACCAGGTCGCGCAGCGTTGTTTCCATGCCATTCTGGCGCACGACACGCAGCAAGTCTTTGGTGTGCAGGATACCGATGGTCTGATCCAGGTCTTCTTCATAGACCGGGAACTTGGTCAGGTTGGACTCCGCCACGCGGTCAATCACCTCGGCCAGCGGCGTATCCGCCCGGAAGGCCACGATCTCGGTGCGGGGGACCATCAGTTGGCGAGCGCGGGTCTCGCCCATGTCAAAGACAGCTTCCATGATGTCATCTTCGCCGCCGGCCAGCACGCCGCTCTGGGCACTGGAGCGGATCAGGATTTTTAGCTCCTCAACCGAATGCACGAGCTGGTGACCCTGCGCCGGGCGCACCCCGATCAGTCGTAGCAGGGCGTTGCCCGTGCCATTCAGGGCGCGAATGGGCAGGTGAAAGACACGCGCCAGCAAGACGATCGGTCGCACTACCCACAGGGCAGTCACTTCTGGATTCTGCAGGGCGATGGACTTGGGCATCAATTCGCCCATCACCACATGCATGAAAGTGATGATCAGAAAGCCGATCGCGCCGCCAATGGCCGCGGCGGAAGTGGTCTGCACCGCCCCGGCGGGCAGCAGATGCCCAATCGGTTCCAGCACCCGCTCCATCAGGGGTTCGATCAGGTGGCCCAGTGCGGGTTCGCCAACCCAGCCCAGCCCCAGACTGGTCACCGTGATGCCCAGCTGGGTAGCCGCAATGTAGCGATCCAGATTACTGATTACACTGCGCACGACCCGCGCCGTGGCGTTGCCTTCTTCGATCAGGGCTTCAATACGGGAGCGGCGGACACTGACCAGGGCAAACTCCGTTGCGACGAAAAAGGCGTTCAACAACACCAGGCCAAGCGCAATCAGAAGCCCGGTAAAATTGTTCATGATCGTTCAGCCATTCCTCATGCCGGCACTTATGCCGTCGGCATGAATGCCGACGGCGTCTCATCCGGCTCGCCAGTCGGGAGTAATCGGGTGACGCGCACCTGACCGATACGTCGCTGATCGACGGTCAGCACGGTCAGCCGCACCTCGTCTGTCTCGATCACGGTCCCCGGTTCCGGCACCTCTCCCAGGCGGGAGAGAATGAACCCGCCGAGGGTATCGCTCTCGTCGGTGGGCAGGTTGACTGCCAGCAGGTGGTTGAGATCATCCAGGTCCAGGCGAGCATTGCAGATGTATTCATGCTCGTTCACCTGCTCGTAGGCGGCTTCTTCATCCTGATCGTATTCGTCCTGCACTTCGCCGATGATCTCCTCGATCAGGTCTTCCAGCGTGACCAGGCCAGCGGTGCCGCCGTACTCATCGACCACGATCGCCAGATGAACGCGCTTCTGTTGCATTTCCTGCAACAGGCGCATGGCGCTCTTGCCCTCCGGGACGAAGTAAGCCGGGCGCACCAGGTTAGCCAGTGCATCGCCATCGTCGCCCCGACCCCACAGCTTGAGCAGGTCCTTGGCGTACAGCAAACCGGTGATGTGATCGATGTTGTCCTCATAAACCGGGATGCGCGAATGCCCGGCAGCCAGCACCGTGCGGATAACTTCCTCCAGCGGCGTATTCAGCGGCAGGGCGACCATGTCCGGGCGGGGGATCATCACCTCACGCACGGAGGTTTCGTCAAGCTGAAAGATCGAGTAGATCATTTCCTTCTCTTCATCCTCGATGACGCCTTCTTCCTGTCCGGCATCGACGAGGGTCATGATCTCCTCTTCGGTCACATAACGCACCTGCGCCTGGATGCCCAGCAGACGCACGATGCCATCGCTGAGGGCGCGGGCCAGGTTGGAAAACGGCAACAACACCCGCACCAGCAGGGCCATCGACCGGGCAAAGTACGGGGCCAGCCGCTCAGCACGAACAGCGCCGATGGTAGCCGGGATTTGCCCGCCCACGATCAGCATCACCCCCGCCCCGAAGAGCAAGACGGCCAGCTCAGCCAGGATCAGCGCTGCAAGGCCGTCCAGCCCCAGCCCGGCCAGGGCCAGCGCCAGGCGCGGAGCCAGCCCGATCGCGGCCAGCCCCGCCGAAAGAAAACGCAGCACCATGACACTCAGTTGATAGGCATTCACCAGCGGGGAAGCATCCGTGCTGACGGCCAGGGCCAGCGCCGCACCGCGCCGTCCGGCGGCGGCCATCTCCGCCAGGTCGGATTTGCGGGCGTTGATCAGGGCGTGATAGCCCAGCGCCAGCAGGGCATTGCCCAGCAGCATGATCACCAGCGCCACTAAAGTGGATATACTGCCTTCGTCCACGATCTGCACAGTCTCCTCAGGTATCCCGCCCGGCCCCCAACAACGATGAAAACATCAGGCCGGGACGGTTGGGGCCTGCTCAGCCTTCCTCCGGGCGGGAACGGGCGCGCTCTTTTTCGGCGCGGCGTTGAGCAATACGGCTGTCGCCGATCACGCGGGCCGGGACGCCGACGGCCACCTTGCCATCCGGCACCGGGTGGCGCACCACCGCGCCCGCGCCCGTCTGGGCGCCAGCGCCAATGGTCACCGGCGCGATCAGCATGGTGTCGCTGCCGATGAACGCGCCTTCGCCGATCACCGTACGATGCTTGCTCACGCCGTCATAGTTGCAGGTGATCGTCCCTGCTCCGATGTTGGCATTGGCGCCAACTTCAGCGTCACCCAGGTAGCTGAAATGGCCCATCTTGACGCCCGGCCCCAGGCGCGACTTCTTGACCTCGCCGAAGTTGCCCATATGCACGCCGCGGCACAGGTATGCGCCGCCGCGTACGCGGCCAAACGGGCCGATCTCGACCTCTTCCTCCAGCGTCGAGTCCTGGATGACCGAAGCAAATACCCGGCAACGATCGCCGATTGTGGCATTGACCAGCATGCTGTTAGGGCCGATCTCGCACGCTTCACCGATGGTCGTCCGGCCTACCAGATGCGTGTTGGGCAGGATCACGGTGTCCGGGCCGATGGTCACGTCCGGGCCGATGTAGGTCGTCGCCGGATCGGTGATCGTGACGCCGTTGAGCATATGCTGGCGATTGATCCGGCGGCGGAAGGCCGCCTCCGCTTCTGCCAGGTGAACGCGGGTGTTGATGCCGATCAGTTCATCGGGATCGTCACCCTCCACCGCCAGGACAGCCCGGCCATCGGCATTGGCCAGGGCAACCGTATCGGTCAGGTAGTATTCGTGCTTGGGCGGTGTAGGGGCGATGCGCGGCAGCGCATCCCACAGCCAGGCCGCGTCAAACACGTACACGCCGACGTTCAACTCGCGCACCTGCAGTTCCGCCGGGGTGGCAACAGCTTCTTCAACGATGGCGGCCACGCTTCCATCCGGGCGGCGGATGATCCGCCCGAAGCCGCGCGGGTCAGCGGCGACATACGTCAGCAGGGTGACCGCCGGACGGGCAGGGCTGGCGGTATGCGCATCCACCAGGCGGCGGAATGTCTCCGGGCGCAGCAGGGGCATATCGCCATAGCACACCAGCACCAGATCGGCCTTTCCACGGAGGATCGGCGTCGTGACCTGCACGGCGTGAGCGGTGCCCAGTTGCTCCACCTGTTCCACGCACACGGCTCGATCGCCAATATGGGCGCGGACGGCCTCGCTCTGTCGCCCGACGACCAGCACCGGCGGCTGTCCGGCAAGCTGCCAGGCGGCTTCAACAGCATGATCGACCATCGGTTTACCAGCTACCGGATGCAATACTTTGGCCAGGCGGGATTTCATACGCGTACCCTGGCCCGCCGCCAGGATAACCGTCGCGAGGGTCGTCATAGGGAAGTCCTGTCCTTGTCTGCAGCGGATAACAGGCAGCCCAGCGGAGGCCGTGCCAGCAGCCGGGAAACGCGATACAGTTCAACGGGAGGGGGCAGGGCTATGCGTCTGGGGGGGTCAGCCGAATCGTCGGTCACGTCACAAAGCTTTATTCGTTAAGCAGCCTCAATTCGGACGTATTTTATCATACGAAAACGGTGGCTGACAACTACGAGTTTCAATGGGTAGTGTATCTTTCGCGGTTGAAATAGAAAAAGACGCGAAACGAGGTTAAGGTTTTGTTTGGACCCAAAACGAAACCAAGGATCGCGTCATGACAAGCATAGAAAAGACACTCACAAATTTCAACAGCTTCCTCACGGAGTTACAAGCGGCGTTAGCCGGGGAAGTGCAGCGACGCATCAATGCCCAACTGGAAGACGAGGTCGAGGCGTGGTTACATCGCGGGTATTATGAACGCCGAGCCAAAGTTGGGGCACGGCAAGGGGGAGCACAATGCCTGCGCTGTGGAACCCGCCAGGCGCGGCGGTTTTCGCGTAATGGGCATCGCTACCGGCAACTGGTGACGAGCTTCGGCGTGCTTGATATTGGGGTGCCGCGAGTGATCTGTGCATGTGGCGGCAGTGTGAGGATACCGTTTTCCATGCTGGAACCGGGTCAACGGCTCTGGGGCGATGTGGTGGAACAAATCGGGCGTTGGGCGGACCTGGGGGTGAGTTTGCGCCAAATGCAAGGGGCAATCGGCGCGCAACTGGGAACCCAGGTAGGGCTGCGTAAACTGAATGAGGTTGTTCAACACGTCCATCCCCCACTTGAAACCACCTTAAGCAGTGTGCCACCGGTCATCATGCTGGATGCGATTTGGATGACCCTGCTGGAGCCCACAGGGGCCACCCATACGGATCGTGCTGGACGCCAGCGCGCGACCAAAGCCAAAGAAAAAGTGTGTTTGTTAGTGGCCCTGGGTCTTTATCCCCAGACCGGGCGCTGGGGCATCCTCAGTTGGACGCTGGCCAAGAGTGAAAGTCAAGCCGAGTGGGAACGGTTACTTGTCCCCCTGGAAACACGCGGTCTGTATCGTGAACGAGGGGTAGAATTGTTCATCCATGATGGCGGGGCCGGGTTGATGGCGGCACTCGTCTTGATGTATCCCCATGTCCCTCACCAACGCTGTTTGTTTCACAAACTGCGCAATCTCCGTTCCGCTATTGAAGTCCCAGCCGACCTGACACGGGATGAGGCGCGCGCCTTCAAACAGAATTTGATGCAGCATATCCAGGTCAGTTTGCCGCCTCGTCCCCGCAAGCGATGACACGCCAACGTGATGCGTTTGTTGACCACCGGCACGCCCAACAACCCAACTTAGTCGCGACGTTGTGTCGCGATTGGGCCGCAACGGTCGCCTTCTTTCGCGTGCTGGCGCGTTTCCCTGACTGGCCCCGCCTGTTCTTGCGAACAACCAGCTTGCTTGAGCGCGTCAATCGCATGATCCGCCGCCTTTTTCGGGCCGCTGGCGCTTTTCATTCGCCGACAGGTTTGCTCGCGGCTGCTACACGCGTCCTTGAGCCGCATCGCCTGATTTGAATTTCAACCGCGAAAGATACACTACCCGAAAAATGGCAGCCTCCTGTTGAGGCCCAAAGCAGGCAGACTGCATCATCTATTGTGTCGATGGGGGAGGGGCTATAGAATGAGACAGGGAAAAGTGAGCAGTGAAGGAAATGAACATGTCCGATGAAGTCAGCCGATCGCTGTGGGGAGATGGTCCTGATCAGACGGGCGGCAATCCACCCGGATCGTCCCCTACCCGGCGCCAGGGCGAGGCTGGCGTGCTGGGGCAACTTGTCAGGCTTTTCCTGCTGCTACTTCCTGCGCTGATCGTCTATGCTCTTATGCCGGGAGCAGTTCCAGTCGAGTCTTCCGCGGCGGTCAAAGACAGTGCCCAGATTGCGGCCTTTACACGCCTGGCGATCGCGGCGCTAGTAGCGGCGGTCGGGCTGTTGTTCTTTGTGTTCGGCTTACCAGCGGCGACACGAGGAAACCGCATTATCCGGGTTACTGTTAGTTTTGTTGCTGGTGGGGTTATCCTGGCGAGCATCGTTTTTCTGGCGATGGGTGCACTGGACCCACAGAGTGCATTTTCGGAACGGCTCATTCTTCCTGCACTGGTGATTGTGGTCAGTGTGGTTCTCGCAGCTTTTTCGCCATTGATGCCTATCTGGCTGCTCAACGTTCCGGATAACCGGGTGTGGATGGTTCTAGACAGCGGGGATCACCTTATTGCCTATGTCGGCCCTGGTCAGCGCTGGGTGCGCCCGATCGACGGGTTCGCTGAATTCACGGAAGCCGGGTTCTTTACCATTGATATTGACAGCGAGGAGTTTGTTTCGCAGGATTATTTCCCTTTTCGGGCACGGGTGAGCGTAGTCTGTCTGTACAATCCGCTGCATGCGGCGCCGGAAAACAGGATCATCCTCCGCGACCTGCCCCGCGACACGTTACGCCAGGAGCTGCAGAAGGAGATTGAGTTTGTCATCCGCCACAAGCTTACCGATGAACAGCGCCAGCAGATGCGCGAGCCAGAGACGTTTCGGTCGGTGCTCAAGACACTGGCGATGGACATTCGTGAAGCGGTGGAGGCCCGACGGGGGATGGGGATCAGCCTGATTCCACATAATCCGATCAATGTGTTTCTGGAGCCAACCCGGCTGGTAACAGACTCCCGGCAACGGTTGATGTCTATTGAAGCGCTCGCAGTTGGCGATCGGACGTTGAGGGAGTTCCTGGAGCTTATTTCACAGGGCGGTGATGTCAACCTGATTATCGAGCCGGAGGGGCAGATCAGATTGACGCTGGGCGCTGGTGCGCATGTAGAGATCGGCGACAGACTGCGGGATGCGCTTACCAAGGCGGCCCACACACTGGCTGAATCTCACCGGCCGCAAATCTCACCCGGGCCGCTGGTAGACCAGCTTGGGCCAGGCATACCAACTCAGCCGTCTGGCGGTCAGACGGGTGGTAGTCAGGAGCAGGCTACTCGCCCCGTGGAGCCGCCGGAGACTCCCCCGGAGCAGTCTACCGGTGTGATTGAGTTGCACCTCGATGATGACGGAGTCTACAAACCTCGTCGTAACCCGATTATTCCGCTGGATCTGCCGGAAGACGGTGACTCTTCTTAAGCCTATTCCTGTGGCAGGCGGGACTGCTGACGCACGTATTCGCGAAACAGTATCGGGACAATCTGCGGGTTGTTTCCTTCGCTGGTCAGGAGATGCTTATCCTGGAGCAGCGCAATCACCACGCGATTCCTGTCGTTGGTAACTGGCTGCCGGATCAGATCTTTCAGCGCGATCTGTTCGTCTTTCGATAGGCTATCCCAGATTGTCTGGCATTCCATCTGAATCGGTTGGCTGTTGGCCAGGAAATGCAACGCTTCGCTCTCTGGCGTGCCAAAAGCGATCTGGCCGGCCAGGTCGAAACTCGCGCGCAACAGGCCTGCGTGGTTGCCGGACACACGTAGTAGAAAGTTGCGGAACGAAGGGGGATATGTGACACCCTTACGTTCGGAGAGGCGATCAAGCATGGCCTTGGCGTCAGCGTCCGAGTAGGGGCCGAGATACAGGGTATTGCCTGTAAACAACTCCACAAATGGCTCAAAGGCAAGATGATCAAAGCCAAGTTCGGCAATAAGCTGCGGAATCGGGCGCCGGGTGAATGTGATATAGGTCAAATTGTATTTGTAGTCATCGCGGATCCCGCGCAAAGCCTGAAAGAATTTGACCGGTAGCTGGGTCAGCGTACCTTCGAATTCGTCAAATACGAAGGCAATCCGCCGCCGGAGGCCACCGGCTGCAGGCTGACCCAGTAATATTTCCAGTATCGCTTCTAGATAGCGCAGGCCGATGTGAGGAATGAGCGGATTCCGTCCATTGTGCAGCTGGTCATAAGCATACTGGAATGCTTTCTTGTCTTCATCGTTGAAGCCGGTGAACGGATAGAAAGCCTTGTAAAGACGGTGGGTCATGATTTCATAGCCTGCCCAGGGGCTGAGGGCTTGCTGGCCGGTCAGCAGAGGCAGGGAATCGAGCATGTTGTTCGGATCGACCAGCACAAGCTTCAACTCATTGGCGAGATCGCCCAGGTGGTGTTTCTGCGTCTCCGGGCGTAGGAGGTGGCGCAACAGATTGGATTTCCCTACAGCGCCGATCCCGACCACTGAGCAGGAATCACCTGCCTTCACCTTGGCGAGGATTTCCTTGATTTCCTCATAGCGAAACGTGATATCACGCTGCTTGTCTGAAGGAGACATGTCTCAAATCTCCGGGAGGCTCGGCTATTCAAGAATCGGGATGTTCTGGCACGAACTTTCCACAGTGATGTATTCACCGCTTACCCATCCCCACAGGCCATTATAATCGACAAACCACCAGGCGCTATCGCTGTTTCGCCCGGCTACAGTGATGCGGCTTCCAAATGGGATGACGGTCAGAATGTCTGCACCGGTGCTGGGCGCGGAACGGAGATTGAGATTGAAATTGACCAGCGCCTCGCAAGTTACACTAGCTGTTAGGGTTGGCACTGGCGTGCGCGTGTGGTAGCGGGTACGCGTTGGCGTTGCTGTAGGTGATGGGGTAGGGGAGGGCGCAGGTAAAGTCCGTGTAGGCAGGCGGGTGGCTGTCACCGTTGCAGCAGGTGTAAGGGATGGTACCACAGTGGCGAGCATCTTAGTAGTTGCGGTTGCCGACGCGAGCACCAGCGATGATTCCTGGCTGCGGGGCGACAGCTGGGATGGCAGGATCGGGATGAATAGCGCTGCAGTGATCAGCAAGGTTCCAATCCCGGCGGCCAGCAACCCATAGGAATAGTCGGGTGCAAAAGCGGAACGTCTGCGCTCCACCCACTGGAATAAGCCCACGCCAAATACCAGCAACGCTATACCAGAGGCCAGGACGGCCAGCGGTAGAAACGGGGCAAGTCGCTGCAGGAACGTGTCCACGATCAGGGAACACAGAGCGATGGCCACATTCGCCAGGGCCACCAGCACACTGAGCGCTCCTGCTCGCGCGTCCGGCCGGCGGGCCAGGCTCAGGCCAGCATAGAGCATGTACAACGCGGGCACAGCCGCTATCAGGCCGATGAACAGCACCGCTGTATCTTCCATGTTGCCAGCAAGGCTCCTCATGCCGACCTGCTCAGCGCGGCACATCGTGCTCAGATGCGTAGTTGCAGCGGGTAGTCGGCTCGTGAGCGCAGAGAAGTTGAGGCCTCGTTTTCACTATGAGCGCCGATAAGGCGGCAAGAACCCCACACGCTCTTTGACCAGCTTGAGCGTTCTTTCCGCCACCGTCGAGGCTCTCTCCGCCCCCTGAGCCAGCACACCATCTAGATAGGCGGGATCGCTGGTGATCTCGCGGTAGCGCGCCTGGAGGGGGCGCAGCATCTCTACAACCACTTCTGCAACTTCACGCTTGAGAACACCATAGCCCTTGCCAGCGAAGTGCGCTTCAATGGCATCGTGGGATTGGCCGGTGATTGTCGCGTAGATTTCAAGCAGGTTGTTGACACCGGCGCGTTCCGGGTCGTTAGTGAAGCGGATGTCGGTGTAGGAATCCGTCTTGGCGCGCATGATCTTCTTACTGGCCCAGTCAAGGTCGTCCAGCAGGTAGACAGCGTGATACTGTGAGTCGACCTCGCTCTTGCTCATCTTTTTGGTGGGATCGTCAAGGCCCATCACGCGTGCACCGGTCTCACGAATCATCGGTTCTGGCACGACGAAGGTTTCGCCGTACAGGTAATTGAAACGCTGGGCTACATCCCGTGTGAGTTCCAGATGCTGACGCTGATCGTCGCCCACCGGCACCTGATGCGCCTGGTACAGCAGGATGTCAGCCGCCATCAGGACAGGATAGTTGAACAAGCCGGCGCTGACGGTATCTGCTTGTTGCTTGGCTGCCTTATCCTTGAACTGGGTCATCCGGTTAAGCCAGCCAATGGGAGTAAAACAATTCAGAATCCAGGCCAGTTCAGCATGGGCAGGGACATGCGACTGCACGAAGATGGTTGCCACCTGCGGGTCAATGCCGGAGGCAATGTACAGGGCAGCCACTTCGCGGGTTTTCTCGCGCAGTGTAGCGGGGTCTTGGGGAACGGTGATGGCGTGCATATCCACCACGCAGAAGTAGCTTTCGTAGCGGTGTTGCTCCTTGACCCATTGGCTGAGCGCTCCAAGGTAGTTGCCAATGGTCAGGTTGCCGGATGGCTGAATGCCGGATAGCACACGCTGCTTGCTGGAACCTGTCTCAATGATCATGGGTATCCTTCGCTTCCGGAACAGACGAACTGGTGCTGAAACGCCCTGGGCTGTTGTAGACCAGGGCGCTTGCCGAACAGCTCACAGAATGCCCCCGGTAGGATTCGAACCCACAACGCACGGCTCCGAAGGCCGTCGCTCTATCCCTTGAGCTACGGGGGCCTGCGTGATTATTGTAACGAGTGGCCTTTGGCGTAGCAACCCGCAAAGGTAGTGTATCTTTCGCGGTTGAAATTCAAATCAGGCGATGCGGCTCAAGGACGCGTGTAGCAGCCGCGAGCAAACCTGTCGGCGAATGAAAAGCGCCAGCGGCCCGAAAAAGGCGGCGGATCATGCGATTGACGCGCTCAAGCAAGCTGGTTGTTCGCAAGAACAGGCGGGGCCAGTCAGGGAAACGCGCCAGCACGCGAAAGAAGGCGACCGTTGCGGCCCAATCGCGACACAACGTCGCGACTAAGTTGGGTTGTTGGGCGTGCCGGTGGTCAACAAACGCATCACGTTGGCGTGTCATCGCTTGCGGGGACGAGGCGGCAAACTGACCTGGATATGCTGCATCAAATTCTGTTTGAAGGCGCGCGCCTCATCCCGTGTCAGGTCGGCTGGGACTTCAATAGCGGAACGGAGATTGCGCAGTTTGTGAAACAAACAGCGTTGGTGAGGGACATGGGGATACATCAAGACGAGTGCCGCCATCAACCCGGCCCCGCCATCATGGATGAACAATTCTACCCCTCGTTCACGATACAGACCGCGTGTTTCCAGGGGGACAAGTAACCGTTCCCACTCGGCTTGACTTTCACTCTTGGCCAGCGTCCAACTGAGGATGCCCCAGCGCCCGGTCTGGGGATAAAGACCCAGGGCCACTAACAAACACACTTTTTCTTTGGCTTTGGTCGCGCGCTGGCGTCCAGCACGATCCGTATGGGTGGCCCCTGTGGGCTCCAGCAGGGTCATCCAAATCGCATCCAGCATGATGACCGGTGGCACACTGCTTAAGGTGGTTTCAAGTGGGGGATGGACGTGTTGAACAACCTCATTCAGTTTACGCAGCCCTACCTGGGTTCCCAGTTGCGCGCCGATTGCCCCTTGCATTTGGCGCAAACTCACCCCCAGGTCCGCCCAACGCCCGATTTGTTCCACCACATCGCCCCAGAGCCGTTGACCCGGTTCCAGCATGGAAAACGGTATCCTCACACTGCCGCCACATGCACAGATCACTCGCGGCACCCCAATATCAAGCACGCCGAAGCTCGTCACCAGTTGCCGGTAGCGATGCCCATTACGCGAAAACCGCCGCGCCTGGCGGGTTCCACAGCGCAGGCATTGTGCTCCCCCTTGCCGTGCCCCAACTTTGGCTCGGCGTTCATAATACCCGCGATGTAACCACGCCTCGACCTCGTCTTCCAGTTGGGCATTGATGCGTCGCTGCACTTCCCCGGCTAACGCCGCTTGTAACTCCGTGAGGAAGCTGTTGAAATTTGTGAGTGTCTTTTCTATGCTTGTCATGACGCGATCCTTGGTTTCGTTTTGGGTCCAAACAAAACCTTAACCTCGTTTCGCGTCTTTTTCTATTTCAACCGCGAAAGATACACTACCATTTTTCGGAGGTGCGTTGCATCTTTAGAAGTGTGATGCTATGCTTGCCGTACTGCTCCTATACGGATGCTTCCGTTTGCTGATCTCGCTCCAACAGGGGGTAACCAACCCATGGCCCAGGGTTCATCCTCACAACAGGACAGGCAGTCCAACCGTGGACTGCTGATCCTGGCTCTTATCATCGTGCTTGCTGCCGTCTGCCTCGTCGTGTACGCTCTCACTAACAATCCTCCTGTCCTGCCACAGGCTACGCCAACTGTTGTCTCCGATCTACTTGGCGAGACCGAAGTGCCGACCATCCCGCCTGAGGTCCCTACAGAAACGCCCGCTGAGGTATCGACAGAGATGCCTACCCAACCACCTGCTGAGACTGCTACCCCAGAACCAACGGTGGTTGAAGAGACATCGACGCCGGTTGCCTCGCCCACGGAGACGCCTGTGCCACCGACGCAGACGGTCACTCCTGCAGTGGTAGCCATGGTGCCAACTGCCACGGAGCAGCCGCCAACCCCGGTGGAGCCAAGCGCGACGCCACTCATCCCATCAGATACCCCTGTGCCAACGGCTACATCTGTGCCTGCAACCAATACCCCTGTTCCACCCAGCAATACACCGCTCCCACCGACAGCGACAGCGGTTGAGGCAACCCGAACACCACGACCCACTGCAACACCTCTTCCACCAAGCAATACGCCGCTTCCGCCGAGCAGTACACCGGTCAAGCCCAGTGACACACCTGAATTGCCAACGCGCACACCTGTGCCGCCAACGCGCACGCCCGCGTCGCCCAGCGCTACGCCTGTGCCTCCTACTGAGATGGTTATCGCGTCCACCAATACAGTAACGCCATCTGCAGAGCCTACACTCTCGACAACGTCTACTCCAATTCCGATTACCAGCACGCCCGTGCCGCTGCCTACCAGTACACCAACACTGCGGCCATCGGATACTCCCGTTCCGACGGCGACTCCAACATCAACGCCTACTGACACTCCTACGCCCACGAACACGGCCACAGCGACAGCAACAGCTACGCCGACCAATACACCCACCTTCACACCAACGGCCACGGCTACGCCCACAAGCACGCCGACCAATACGCCTACCAACACGCTCACGCCCAGCAATACCCCTACCCCAACCGGGCCGTCGGCCATCCCGAACCCCGGCCGGCCGTATGTGGTAGTGCCAGGAGACACCCTGTGGGATCTTGCGTACAAGGCATATGGCCGGGGTACCAGGTGGATTGAGATCTGGTACGCCAACCAGGACATCATCGCCAATCCGCGCTACATCTTCATCAACCAGGTGTTCTACATCCCCATCGTGGACTGATATACCCGGGGACAAACGTGACTTCGACAGCGGGCTGGCCAGCACAGCCCGCTGTTTGTTGTTGTGCAAATCCGGTCAATCTTCTACAATAGTAGAACGTCTGAGCGAAAGTAATACTGGCGATCGCCGGCGGCGACAAAGGAGATAAGTGAGTCGCGTGCAGCAACAACCATCCCGTGTCTTTCTGGAAGGGCCAGCTGGGACGGGCAAGACTACGCTCGCCATTCAGCATCTTCAGAGCCTTCTCCAGAGCGGTGTTTCCCCTGACAGTGTGCTGATCCTGGTACCTCAGCGTTTGCTGGGTCGCCCGTATCAACTGGCGGCCTACCGCCATGCCCGTGTTCCGGGTGATGTCACGGTTGTGACGCTCAGCGGCATTGCCCGCCGTAACCTGGAGCGCTTCTGGCCACTGGTAGCGGAGCCAGCTGGCTTTGATCCGACCCGTGAGCCAGTATTCCTGACCCTGGAGACCGCCCAGTACTATATGATGCGGTTCGTCCGCCCAGTCATCGCGGAAGGAGTCTTCGACTCGATCAGTCTGACCGCGCCGCGGATCGCCGCTCAGTTGTTGGACAACATGGCCAAGGCGGCGGAAGCTGGCTTTCCGTTCGAGCAGGTTACCGACCGGCTATGCGCCGCCTGGGGAGATCGTCACTCGTCCCGCTTGCTGGTCTACCGCAAAAGCGAAGAAATCAGCCAGGCCTATCGAGCCTATTGCCGGCAACACAATCTCCTTGATTACGCAGCGCAACTGGAAGTTTTCACGCAGTATCTGCTACCGCATCGTGTGTTTCGCCGCTACTTCGCAGCCTCCTACCAGCACCTGATCGCGGACAACATCGAGGAACAAAGCCCCGTTGTTCACGACTTCATCCGCCTCTGGTGGGACCACTGGCAATCGGCCTGGTTGATCTATGACTCCGACGGCGGGTTTCGATCGTTTCTTGGCGCGGACCCTGCCAGCGCCGCCGGGCTGCGCGAATTGTGCGAGGAACACCGTCGCTTGGAGGAGCCAGTCACAATGTCGCCGGAGGTTGATTCGCTGGAGCGTGCCGTTCGCATTGCCCTGGGCGGCGATAGCGCCCCTGTAGAGATCAGCCCCCGTACGGCGCTGGAGTTTACCTACCATACTTACTACCCTCAGATGCTTGACTGGATAGTGGACCGCATCGCTGATCTCGTCCGCGATGGCGTCTCACCGCGTGAAATAGCAATCCTGGCGCCATTTCTGCCGGATACCCTGCGCTTCTCGCTGCAGTACCGCCTGGAGAGCCATGGCATTCCGGCCGTTTCGCATCGGCCTTCGCGCGCCCTGCGTGATGAGCCGGCTGCCCGCGCTCTGCTAACCCTTCTTCTGCTGGCACACCCAGACTGGGGATTCA
Source organism: Anaerolineae bacterium (assembly GCA_013178165.1). Taxonomy (NCBI): domain Bacteria; kingdom Bacillati; phylum Chloroflexota; class Anaerolineae; species Anaerolineae bacterium. Next base: position 218,020 of record JABLXG010000001.1, on the reverse strand, counting down.
GCGCCCCGCTGCCAGTTGATGTAGCTGACATGCTGACTCAGGTCATTGACGGTCTGGACCCGGTTCGGGCGCAATTGCTGACGAGCATTGTATACCGACACCAGCATGGTGGCGCTCTCAGTTCCTTTGAGGTCATTCAGCCCGCCGTTCGTGAACGCATCACCTATCAAGCAGGCCAGCGTTATGAGACGCTGCGTACCTGGCTACAGACAGTCAGCGAGGAACTGGCCGAGCAACCGCAACCGCTTGATTACTTCTTGCGTCGTCTGTTCGGGGAAGTGCTTTCCCAGCCGGGCTTTGGCTTTCATACCAATCTTGATGCCGGGCGCATTGCCGCACAGCTTATCGAGTCGGCGCGTAAGTTCCGACAGGTGCTTTATCCCTATGACCATGGCAAGCCGAACTGGGCCAGTGTCGGACAAGAATATGTCCAACTGGTGAATGAGGGAGTTCTGGCTGCGCTGTACATGCCGGATCAACGCGAGGAAAAGGCAGAAGCGGTATTTGTTGCCCCCGCCTATACATTCCTGATGCGCAATCGGGTGGTTGATTATCAGTTCTGGGTTGATGTGGGTAGCGAATCGTGGTGGAAACGCCTGGAACAACCCCTCACCCATCCCTACGTGCTGATGCGCGGCTATCCTCCCGGGCGCTTCTGGTCTGAAGAAGACGAGATTGACGCCCAGCGCCGTATGCTCTACCGCCTGATGGTCGGTTTGCTCCGGCGTTGCCGCCGTCGTATCTACCTGGGCACTGCTGACCTGAACGAACAGGGCTATGAGCAACGAGGTCCCATGCTCTATGTATTCCAGCAGATTCTTCAGCGCTATGGTGAGCAGGAGGGACGGAGCTGATGGCAGCCAGTGTACGGCTTCGCCCGGAGCAACATGCCATTGTTCACGGCTACCGCGGCGGGAAGATGGGCATAAAAGCCGTTCCCGGCAGCGGCAAGACGTTCACCTTGTCCCATCTCGCCGCACGCCTGGTAGAGGATCTGACATCCCGCGGACTGACTGAAGGAGTCAACCGTCGCGAAGTACTGATCGTGACCTTCACCAACACAGCGGTCAACCACTTTCGCAACCGCATTGCCGATATCCTGCAACGCGAACGCGGGTTATTGCCCTATATCGGCTACCGTGTGCGCACACTTCACGGCTTGGCCCACGACATTGTGCGGGAACGCCCGGCGCTGGTGGGGCTTTCTGAGGATTTTCAGATCATCGACGAACGTGTAACCGCCCGCATCCTTGAGGATATTGCCAGGGGACTCCTCAGCGAATACCTGCCGGTACTCAGGCCTTATCTCAGTGCGGAGATCGTAGCGAACGAACAGCGGCTTCGCCAGATGGGGCGCAATGAACTATCGCAACTGGCCATTGATCTGGGTCAGCGTTTTGTCAAGCAGGCCAAAAACTACCGGCTGGATCCGGCGCAGATTCGCCAGTTGCTAGAGCCGCGCGCTGCAGAATTGCCGCTGGTGCGCTTTGGTCTGGCTGTTTACGAAGACTACCAGCGCAGCCTCACCTATCGGGGTGGAGTTGACTTTGACGATCTGGTTCGCCTGGCTATTGACGCGCTAGAGCGCGACAAAGATTATCTGATCCGCCTGCGCGCCCGCTGGCCGTACATCCTGGAAGACGAAGCTCAGGATAGCAGTAAGCTGCAGGAAGACATGCTGCGGTTGCTCAGCGACGAGCGCAACTGGGTGCGCGTCGGCGATCCCAACCAGGCCATCAATACCACGTTCACCACGGCTGATCCGCGTTTTCTGCGGGAATTTCTCAGCCAGCGTGAGGTTCAGGATATGCCCTTGCAGACCTCGGGACGTTCGACACAGGCGATCATTGACCTGGCCAATGCGCTGGTGGCGTGGACAACCCGCTCCCATCCCGTGCCGGTACTCCGCCAGATGGCCTTCCTCGAACAGTACATCCAGCCGGCGCCGGCGGATGATCCGGCGCCGAATCCACCCGATGACAACCGCAGCATCTACATCCACTACCAGCCCGATGAGAACATCAGCCCGGAATACGAGCTTAAGCTGGTTGCCGCCAATGTGGAGCGATTTCTCCGGCAGGGCAGCGGCAAAGACTACACCGTGGCCGTTCTGGCGCCGGAAAACAGCCATGCCTATAAACTGGCCGAACTGCTGAAAGCGCAAGAGATCGACTATGAAGAGCTGCTACGCAGTACTTCAGCGACCCGCCAGGCAGCGACAATCCTTTACCATGTCCTGAACTACCTGGGTGCTCCCCTCAATGCCCGCATGCTCGCCGCTCTATATCAGGAAGTCTGGCGGCAGGGGCCGCACAGGCTTCCTCTTGACGACCGTCAGACAGACATTGCCGTCCGGGCGCTGACCGGGTGCCGCGAGCCAGAGCGTTTCCTGTGGCCGCTCGCCGGGCTAGACTGGCTTGATGATGTAGGAGCCATCGCCCAGGAACCGGATATTCGCGTCGATCTGGAAGCGTTTCGCAGCCAGGTACGCCTGTGGCTGGAGGCGACCACACTACCGATTGATCAGTTAGTCCTGACAATCACCCAAGACTGTTTCACCGAACCCTCGGACATTGCACTCGGATACAAGATCGCCGTAGTGCTACGGGAGATGACCTTGAGCAACCCGGCCTTCCGCCTGCCGGAGTTTGCCACTGAGCTGCAACAGATCAGCGCGAACGAGCGCAAATTCATCGGCTTCGATGATGTAGAAAAGGGGTACGAGCCTCAGAAGGGCAAAGTGACCGTTGCTACGATGCACGCGGCCAAGGGGCTGGAATGGGATCGGGTGTACCTGATGGGCGTCAGCAACTACGGTTTCCCGGCTGCACAGCCCTATGACAATTACCTGGCTGAGCGCTGGTATCTGCGCGACCAACTTAACCTTGAGGCGGAAATCCTGGCCCAGCTTGACGCGCTACGCCTGAACAAACCCTATCATGAGGGCGAAGCCACCGCCCAGGCACGTCTGGATTACGCTGCCGAACGTCTCCGCCTGCTGTACGTGGGCATCACACGCGCCCGCCGCCACCTGATGATCACCTGGAATGTGGGCCGCTACTGGAACCAGGGCGGCGACAAGGTCAATCGCCCGGCTCTGGCCCTTGTGGCGCTCAAGGAATATCTGGAGGATGCCTGATGGCGACTATGCACAAGGATCACAGCGCAGCCACGCTGCCCGAAGGCTTCGAGTTCAGCCAGGGTGTGCTGCAGGATCTGGTCGATTGTCCTCGCCGGTTTGAGCTGCAATACGTGAATGCTCAACCCTGGCCCGCTGTCGAAGTTGAGCCAGCCCTGGAGCGCGAAGTCTACAACCAGCGCGGCAGGCAGTTTCACCGGCTACTGGAACGCTACTATACCGGTGTGCCGGTAGAAGCCATTGAGACAGGTCTTTCTGTGGATCAGTTGCGCACATGGTGGAATGCTTTTCTTCGGGAACCGCCGCTCAACCTGCCTCAGGAAGTTGTCCTTCCAGAAGTACGGCTGGCGACAGCGCTGGGAGGTCAGCGTCTGGTCTGTGTTATCGACCTGCTGGCGGTTGACCCCGGACGCCGGCTGGTCATTGTCGACTGGAAGACCGGCCGGTTCCGCCCTTCCCGCGAGGCGATGGCTCAACGCTTGCAGACGCGGGTCTATCCGTTTGTTACGGTTGAGGCTGCCGGGCGCTTCTTTGGCAGCCCGGTGGAACCAGCGCGGGTGAGCATGGTCTACTGGTTCGCCAACTTCCCGGATCAGCCACATGTATTCCATTATGATCAGGCCCAGCATGACCAGACGCGAGTTTACCTGGAAAGCTTGCTGAGAGAGGCGGAAGATCGCCTTACCTCAGGCGCCTGGGAAATGACCACCGATGAACGATTGTGCAGTTTCTGCGTCTACCGATCGCTATGCGGACGTGGCGTCGCAGCCGGACGCGAGACCGATGAGCGCGTGATCGATCTGGGCGATGTTGAGCCAGACTGGGAATCGCTCCGTCTTGAAGACGTAGATGAGATCGCCTACTGAGGCAACGCATGTTCAACCAGATGGCTGATCTTCAGTGGAAACTGCAGGAGCCGGTCACCGCCGCCGAAACACTTCACAGCGTCATCGGTGGCCATCCGCTGGTTGCCCAGATTCTCGCCCGGCGCGGCATAACCACGCCCGCTGAGGCCGTAGCGTTTCTTGATGCGACCCGCTACCACCCTGCCCCACCGGATGACCTGCCTGACATGGCCCAGGCTGTGGAAGTCCTAGCCACGACCGTTATGGCTCGCCAACCCATCCTGATCTGGGGCGACTTTGACGTCGATGGGCAAACTGCTACCGCCCTGTTACTGGATGCGCTCACAGTGCTGGGAGCGCCGGTCAGTTTCTACATTCCCCATCGCCTTACCGAGTCGCATGGCATCCAGACGGAACGGCTCACAGCGCTATTGGCTGAGCGCCGCCCGGCGCTACTGCTCACCTGTGACACCGGGATCACCGCACACGATGCTATCGTCTGCGCGCTTGAGCAGGGTGTGAAAGTCGTCATCACCGATCACCATGATCTGCCCCCCGACGGCATTCTGCCGCCAGCCCCCGCGCTAAACCCGAAACGCCTGCCCGCCGGCCATCCGCTAACCACGCTGCCGGGTGTTGGTGTCGCCTACAAGCTGGTCGAAGGGCTATTCACGCACCTGGGTCGTGATGTTAGTGAACTGGAATGCCTTCTCGATCTTGTGGCGCTGGGCATTGTGGCTGATGTGGCCGAACAATGGCGCGACACACGCTACCTGCTGCAGATGGGATTGGAACGCCTGAGGAGCACAGAGCGCAAAGGTCTGCGCGCTCTGGCAGATGTTGCCCGGATCGATCTGGCGAATGTGACGGCAGAAGGAATCGGCTTTCAGCTTGCCCCTCGACTCAATGCTGCCGGGCGGCTGTACGATGCTGCACAGGCCGTTGAACTGCTGACCACCCGCGACAACACGCAGGCCAGGGTAATCGCAGCAAACCTGGAAGGGTTGAACAGAAAACGGCAGCACGACCAGCGGGCAATCACAGCTGCCGCTCAAGACCTGATTAGCAATGACCCTGGCTTGCTGGATTTTCCGGCCCTGGTGTTATATCAGCCCGGCTGGCATGCGGGACTGCTGGGGATTGTCGCCGGTGAACTGGCCGGGCGCTACGGTCGCCCCTGCATTCTTCTGACTTCAGAACCGGGCGGGGGCATTGCCCGCGGTTCGGCGCGCTCTGCTCCCGGCTACGATATTGGCGCAGCGATTGCGGCTCAGGCTGAGTTGCTTTCCGCCTACGGCGGTCATCCCGGCGCCGCGGGCCTGAGTCTACCAGTTGACCGGATTGATCAGTTCCGGCGGCGGCTGTCGCGCACATTGGAAGAGCAGGCGCCAATCCGCCCCACCCCTACCCTGACCATCGATGCCACCGTAACCCTGTCAGAGATCACCGAAAATCTGGCGGAGGAGTTGGAGCGGCTGGCGCCTTTTGGCCAGGGCAATCCGCCGGTCACGTTGATGGCAACTGACCTCACTATCAGCAGGTATCAGACCATTGGCCTGGAGCAACTGCACCGCAAGCTGACCGTCACCGATAGCGCTGGCGCCTCCTGCCAGATCATCTGGTGGCGCGGCGCGGAGCACCACGCTCCAAGCGGGCAGGTCGATATTGCATTCAATATTGGATGGGATATCTACCAGGGCCGCCGCCAGGTTGCTCTGACCCTTGTCCACCTGCGCGAACGTGTGCCAGTCGCGGTTGCCGCACCGCCCGTCTCAGCCTGGACAGTCGAAGACTGGAGACAGATGCCTGCTGAAGATCTGCTACGTGCATTTGCTGAAAAGGAACCGGACGGCCTGATCTGGGCAGAAGGGGAACACACTGCAAAGACTCGTGGTCGACGCCGCCATGAACTGCGCCCGGCAGAAGCTCTCCTCATCTACACAGCGCCACCGGCACAGAGCGTCTTGAACGCTGCGCTGGAGACGACACAGGCCCGGCGCCTGTATATCGGCTGGGTTCCTTTGCCGCCCGCTGATCTGAACCGCCGTCTGCGCGAATTGCTTGGCCTTTGCCGCTATACCCTTTCGCATCTGGCAGGCCATGCCGATCTGGATAGAATGGCCGGGGCAATCGGCCTGACGCGTGAAGCCATCCTCTGGGGGCTGCGCCTGCTGGCCGCTGAAAACGTCATCGGCCTCTCGGAAAGTGATGAAGGCGTGACCATCGACCAACCTCATCCCACATCTAAAACACAATACGATGCGCTTGAGGCCAGAGAAGCCTTCCAGTTTCTGTCGGCTGAATCCGATAGTTATCGCCGTTTCCACCGTCGCGCCGATCTCACCAGCCTGTTAGTGTAACAGGGTTCTTCTAATATGAGCCAGAGTGGTTACGAGGTACCAGCTGAGACGATCCGGATCGAGAATCGAGTGGTTAATTCACGCTTCATTGCCACAGTTGGCCCTGCCCGTTCGGTAGAGGAAGCTAAAGCCTTCATCGCTGCCGTACGTGCAGAAATGCCGGACGCCACTCACCATGTCTATGCGTTCAAGATCGGCTACGGAAGTAGCGTCATCGAAGGCATGACCGACGACGGTGAGCCAAGCGGCACCGCCGGGCCGCCCGTCCTGGCCGTTTTGCGTGGTGCCGACCTCGGCGATGTGGTGATTGTGGTGACCCGCTACTTTGGCGGCACTAAGCTGGGTACGGGCGGGCTAGTACGCGCCTACGGCAATGCCGCCCGCGAGGCGCTGGCTGCCCTGCCCCGTGAACGTCGCATCCCTAAAGCCACCATCGGGCTGGAATTCCCCTATACATTCTTCGAACAGATACAGCGTCTGCTGACCCGCTATAACGCCGAAGTCCAGGAGCAGAGTTTTGGCGCTGCGGTGACCCTGTTTGCCCGCCTTCCTGTAGACGACCTCCCTGCGCTGGCTGCCGAGGTATCTGAACTAACCGCTGGCAGAGTGTCGCCGGTACGCCTGGACACGGATGAAGCATAGGCGCGTTACGGTGCGCTTGCGCTATCAGGGGCCGAAGTCGGCGTAGGCACCGGCGGCATGACATTGTGGTGGCAGGTCCGGTAATCCCCGCCCAGGATGATCCGGTAGTCCGTCGTTCGGCCCGGATCGGGAGACACCACGACCGGCGCAGATGGCAAATGCAGCGCAACCAGCAATTCATCAAGGATGCCGCCCTTGATCCGCCCCGTGAAATCATAGACTGTGGTTTGTGCCGCGTAACGGTTTTCTGCGCCAGCAGCTATGGCATGGAACCCCTCCCAGGCCAGCAAGTCGGCAGCAACACGATCCATTCCCGCATAACCGGTAGCATTGACGATCTCAACACGAGGGCCGCTTCGCACCAGCCGGTTCGCCGTTGGCGGCTGCAGAAATTGGCGCATCAGCGCCTCCACCGCCTCGCCAATCGGTAATTGCACAGCCGCGCCGGAAGGTGTCAGCCACGACTCAACATGGACATGCGGTACAAACACGTACTGCGCGATGCGATCAGAATCCAGCGTCAGAGCTACCGGGATAAGTTCCAACACATCCTGCACCTGTAGATCGGTCTCCACAATGTCTGTCACCTGCCCCCACAGCACGCTGACCTGTTCCAAAAGGCCCAACTGGCGCAATCGCAACCCAATCGCCCTGACGAGGTCCTGCTGCCGCCGACCGCGGTCGAAGTCACTGCTGGTTCTTCGGCTGCGGGCGTACCATAGCGCCGTGCGACCATCCAGCACATGCACGCCAACGGGCAGAGTCAGTAACTCCCAGTTCTCCTCGTTCTGCGGGTCGAGATCAGGAGCTTTGAGTATCCAGTCCTGCAGCGCACAATCTACCGTGATCTCCACTCCACCCAGCGCATCGATGATGGTTTGAAAATCGTTGAAGTCCACCCGCGCGTAATGATCGATCCTCAAACCCAGGTTGTAGCGCAGCGTCTCTTTGAGGAGCGTGTAGCCATAGCTGGATGCGATCTGCTCTCCGTAGCCAAAGGCGGTGTTGATGCGCTGCATCGTCCAACCGGGAATGTAGACAAACAGATCACGCGGGATGGAAAGCAAGCTCACCGTCCCATGCGTCCGGTTGATCGAAGCGACCATGATGGCATCAGTGCGGCCAGCATTGACAGGATTCGTGGTATCGCTGCCAAGGAGTAAGATATTCAATGCGTCATCGTCTCTGGCAGCATTGACCAGCGGCATTGCTGGCGGAATAGCCGTCACGGGCACTTCGCTCGACGGCGTGAAAGTCTCCGCCGGCGTTTGCGTGGGCGACTGGGCAGCCACTATCGACATTGGCGACCACCAGCCGTAACAGACAGTAACCAGCGTCATAGCGGGCAGGAGCGTGCACACCAGCGCTAGCCCTGTCCATCCGCGCCATACTCGCCTGGGATCACGCCGCATACCTGTCTCCTGCCTCCGCACAAGAACAGACTGACCCCAGTATAGGCCAGTTGAGCAGGCTACTGGTCAGAGTGTAAGACAATCGGTGGCTGATCGTCGGGCAAGATGAATCTGAAACCCTTCCGATGCCTTCCCAACAAAACAGGCCGGGTTATTCGCCCGGCCCGCAGACTGAATCTACAGCGCCTACTCCACAACCGGCAAAGCGTTGATATCCAGCTCGGTCTGAACATACTGGGCCGCCACCCAGCCTTGGGAGGCGTCCTCTCGCCGCACCAGCAGCCATTCACCATCAGCAGTGCGCCCCCTGAGGCTGAACATCGTGCCCGGGTCCAGCACGGTGATCACCCGCCCATCCCGTGGCGCTGCGCGAAAGTTCACCCGGAAGTTGGCGATCGCGCCATTGAGTGGCGGTTCTGTTTCTACCGTAACGACAGCCGGCATTACCGCTGCCAGTTCGTCAGTGACTGTTTCCCCTTCCTCGATGCGCACGGCAACAAGGTTGAGTGCCGGTGGGTTATCCAGCAGAGTCAGAGGCATCCGCAGTTCGAGAGCAATATCACGGGCAGTGACTACACCGGCAGCGGCGCGCGCCTGAGCCGCATCCGGACTGATCACAAACACGGTGCCTGCGCGCAGCCTGGGCAGGGCGTATTGATACGTGCTATACACCCCCTGGTTGTTGGTCACAATATCCAGCAGCAGCAGGTCCACATCGGCCGGGTCTCCCTGAACTTCAACCAGCACGTAGAGATACTGATCGTTCAGGAAGGAGCGCACTGCAGTGATGTCAACAGCGCCTGCACTGTCCCCAGTTTCATCAGTATACGGCCTCAGGAAACGATCCCAGTCATCGGGCCTGCCATCAATAGCCGTGCCGGTGAAGCCATCCGCTGGCGGAATATATGGCCCGTTCAGGCGCAGATGATCAACATGTACCCATCCTGTGAGTCCATCGGTCGTTTCCCCCTCAACCCACTTCAGACTCTCGTCCATACCCTTGACAAAGAGCAGGGTACCACGTGGGAGCATCGCAATGGTCTCCGATGGCGCAGACGGGCCAGCGTGCAGGGGGGCGCGGGAAATCACACTGGCAGTCTCATCCCCCCCCTGCCCCAGAACCAACGACACTGGCAACAACAGGCCAAGGACCAGCAGCATGACGCCGATAAGGTGGTGCGGACGGCTTTTCATAGCGGACTCCTCGGTTGAGCGCTCAAGTACGAGTTCACTTGCCAGTATTGTACAATTGTCCTGCCTTTTGTGTCCAAAGAACCTCCGCTGTTTTTCCCGCCATAGTACCTGGCAAACAGGCGCTTTCGCGTTATGATTTTGCCCCATGATGACAGGTGATATCTCCAGGCAGCATGCGCTGCACCTCTTGTTGCGGTTTTCTGGCCTACTCGTTTTATGCGCCGGGTTGCTGGGTCTGTTGTCGCTCCCCGTTGTCTCCGGCGCACCGCCTACTCAACTGACCCCCACCGGGATTTTCGCTGAGGCGCTCGGAGAAGCCAACCTGCGTGCCGGGCCGGGAATTGAGTACCCTGTACTCGGTCAGATCGTCGCCGGAACGCGTTATCAGGTCATCGCACGCCATGAGTTAGTCCCATGGCTGCTGATTGCCTATCCCCCTGCTCCGGGCGGCCAGGCCTGGGTTTTCATTGACCTGGTTACAGTGAGCGGTTCGCTGACCCAGCTCCCATATATCACTAGCACAGTTGTGTTCAGCGGCTCCTTTACACCTGTCCCGCCTGCCACAGTCACCGACCCGCGCCAGGCACCCACGGCCACCTTGCCTGCCGTAGCCAGAGTGTACGTAGAGGCTGACGCTGAGATCAACGTGCGGTTTGGGCCAGGAGTTGACTACCCGCGCATTGGCCAGATTCAACCCGGCGAACGCTTTCCAGTCATCAGCCGCCATGCGCTGTACCCCTGGCTACTGATCGAATTTCCCGCCGCCCCGGAGGGAGCCGGCTGGGTGTTTGCCGATGTCGTGCGGATCACCGGAGACCTCTACAACCTGCCAGTCATCACGATCGAGCAGGTCGAATGGCCAACGCTCACTCCGACCCCGCCTTTCGTCGTGACCGCCATACCACCTTGGCCTGCTGCCAGTCAGGATGCCACCAGCACAGCGCTGGACAGGGCAGTCAATCTGCCAGCGCTGGGAGATAGCATTCTTCATTATTTGCTTGACCTCGGCTTTGTCCCGGAAGAAAACCGGCTTGCCTCGCTTTTTCTGCTGGATCTGGCTAGCGGCCAGAGCATCTCGCTCGGTCGCGGAATTGCTTACAGTGGCATGAGTCTGATCAAAATCCCGATTCTGCTGGAGTTCTACCGCCAGGCCAATCGTCCTGCTGATGCCCTCCAGGCCGAGACTATCACCAATACCATGATCTGTAGCGGCAACCACACGGCGAACGAATTACTGTCCATTCTGGGAAACGGAGATGCCTTTGCTGGCGCTGCGCAGGTAACCGATACACTGCACAAACTGGGGTTGACCGACACCTTCCTGGTGGCGCCTTTCAAGCTGGGCGATGAACCGGTAGAAAACCGTTCTGTTGTCACGCCCAGAACATCAGCAGACCAGAGCAGGGCAGAGCCCGATCCCTTCAACCAGATGACTCCGGAGAATCTGGGCTGGTTGCTGGGAGCGATCTATCAGTGTGCCGCCGATGGAAGCGGCCCACTGCAGGAAGTATTTCCGGGCGACTTCACACCGACAGAATGCCGCCAGATCATCCTGGCAATGAGCCGCAATCAGATCAACGTGCTAACCGAAGCAGGTGTTCCTGCCGGTACCCGCGTCGCCCATAAGCACGGTTGGATCGACGACACACATGGCGATGCCGCGATCATCTTCACACCGGGCGGAGACTTCGTCCTGGTAATGGCTCTCCACCAACCACAGTGGCTCCCCTACGAAGTCTCCTGGCCGGCTATGGCGGAGATCACCCGCATGATCTACAACGCTTACAATCCAGACGCCCCACTGAATGCCATCCATCCAGAAACCGTTGATGAAACCTGCCGGCTTGAGGATAACCCCCTTCTTGATGAACTGCAGCGCTGGGACCTCCCGCCGATTAACTGAGCAAACGACAGGGCAGGACTTTGCCGGGAAGCCCGCTACTTATGCTGTATAACTATCCAGCAGTGCAACAGCCTGATCTCGTGTTAGCGGGGCAGTTTCCATGGGTTTGGCAAGGCGCTTCAAAGCCAAGTAGAACTCCGCGAGCGAGATCAAAGAGCTTTCCCCGGCGACATGCGCCCCAATGAATCGCTCGACCAGATCGTCCTTGAGCCATCCCCGATGCCACAGCGCTTGAAGCACATCTGCCCAGGCCGTAATGACCTGTTGCCATACCGCTGAGCGATCGCTATCGTTGCGAATGACGACGTCCGCCTGAGCCAGCTTTTCTTCCTGAGGACTCTGGGCATCGATGCGTCGTTCAGCCTCCTGTCGGCTGAGGCCACGCGCAGCCATCAGGCGTTCGATCTGTTGCGCGCGCGATGCATCTACTACCCATACCTGATCCACCTGGGTCCGCAGTTCGCCCTCCAGTAATTTGATCGCCTCAATCACCACCACTTCGCTCCTGCAGGCCCAACCCTGACGGGCAACTTCTGCTACTACCAGCGGACGGAAGATTCCTTCCAACTGGCTCAAGGTCTGGGCATCGTCGAAAGCCCTTCTGGCCAGCTGGGCCGTATCGACACGACCATCCGGCAGCAGGATGTCCGTGCCCAAAAGCTCAATCAGGGCGTTGTAGCCCGGCGCGCCGGGTTGGCGTAACCGATGAACGATCTTGTCGGCATCAATAACGTGTGCGCCAAGGCTGCCCAGCATCGCCAGAACAGTGCTCTTGCCCACGGCAATATTGCCGGTCACACCGATCACGGCCTTGTGTCCCCACTGGCCACCAAGTTGAAAAGGCGGGGCGCCAGATGGTATGCGCCCGGCCAGAAAACCGGCCAGCCACCCATGCCGGAATGCAAGGTTTTCCTGATGGTTCACGAAGAGCAGACCGGTGTCAACAAGCTCTTGAATCAACGCATTGTGATCGGATAACGCCGGTTGGGTCACAGCCTAGCTCCAGTATGTGTCTGTCGCTGCCACTGACAAGCGGTTACAATCAGAATTACAGGTATTCAATGCGGGGAGGCCGGTCACGTGGACCGCAAAGATGAATTGCGCCATACATTACGGACCGAGGCGGTTGAGGACTTCCTCAAAGCCGTCTACCTGCTTGAACGCCAGCAATCCCCGGTTGCTACGACAACAATCGCTGCTGAACTGGGTATCAAACCGCCTTCCGTGACAGAAATGGCCAGGAAGCTTGCGGCCCACGGGCTATTGAAGCACCAGAAATACAAAGGCATACGCCTCACCGAAGCCGGGCGCCGCATTGCGCTGGAAGTCATTCGCCACCACCGTCTGATCGAGATGTACCTCACGGAGGCCCTCGGCTACACCTGGGACGAAGTCCACGAGGAAGCCGATCGGTTGGAGCACGTCATCTCCGAACAGTTTGAAGCCCGCATAGCTGCAGCAATGGGGCATCCCGACCATGATCCTCACGGCGATCCCATCCCCGCTCTAGATGGTTCGCTGCCCATGCAGGAACTCACCACCCTGCCAGAGGCGGTGCCGGGCCAACCCTGCCTGATCCATCGCATCACCGATCAGTCCCCTGAGATGCTGCGCCATCTGTCCGGCCTGGGCCTGGTGCCCGGTGCACAGATCGTGGTCACTGGTCACATCTCCCCGTCCGGTACCATCGACCTGCTCATTGAAGATATCGCCTCAACCGTTGCAGCTGATATTGCCAGGCACATCCTCGTGAAGCCTATCAACAGGGGCTAGCCGGAACAATCCCAGTTCGCCCTGCATCACATCTTACAGCCGCATCTCCGAAGAATGGCCAGGGAATACGCTCTTGCCGGTGAGGGCGCTGTATGCATGGTTCACTGCCACAGCGGCCTGGCCAAAACCCGTGGCAATCAGATTCAGCGGCTCAACCCCCTCCTGTTTGCAGATATCGCCTGCTGCATAGACTCCCGGCAGATTGGTTTCCTGCCTCCCATTAACTTTGATGTAGCGACCATCAAACTCCAGCCCCCAATCTTTGATCGCGCCCAGGTTAGCCTTAAAGCCCAGGTTCAACAGAACGGCATCAACATGGAGGGTGGTTTCTTCGTTGGTGCGGTTGTCAAAGATGACTGCCCGTTCAACATGCCCCTCGCCCTCCAGGCGACGGATTTCGTAGAAGGTCAGCACTTTTACCGACGACTTCATAAGCTGGGCCAGGCTGCTTTCATGGGCACGGAATCCTTCCCGCCGATGAATCAGTGTCACCGAACGGGCATAGTCCTTGAGGTTAAGTGCCCAGTCCACTGCCGAATCTCCACCCCCCACAACCAGTAGATCTTTCTTGTAAAACGGGCTTTTGTCTTGGATGAAATAGTATACCCCGCCGCCATTCTCGAACTGCTCAACAGTCTCATTGGCCAGCTTATTGGGCCGGAAAGCCCCGATCCCGGCGCAGATGATCACCGCCCTGGCATGATGGGCCGCCCGATCGGTGGCCAGTTCCCACACACCACTCTCCAGGCGGCGCAGCGCTTCCCCCCGTTCCTCAAAGCAGAACGTTGGATGCCACTGTTCACACTGCTCCACCAGGTTGCGAACCAGGTCCTTGGCGAGGATTCGCGGGCACCCGGCAACATCGTAAATGTACTTTTCCGGATAGAGTACCGCCAGCTGCCCTCCTGGCTCCGGCAGCGCTTCCACGATCTTGGTCCGCATTTCACGCATGCCGGCATAAAACGCGCCGAAGAGACCGGCTGGCCCGGCGCCAAGGATGAGAACATCGTAGATATCCATGTGCTTTTCTTTCTGGTGCGTGGAAATTCATTTGCTAATGCACGATCTTAGTCTGATTTCTACCGGCTCACAACCGATCGGCAGCGTCATTTTTCGTGAAATGCCCGCCTCCAATGCAATCTTCCGTAGCTGGCTCGCGCCGGAATCCCGATAGCCTCTGTTATAATAGACCCGCAATTGACGAATTGGCGATGGCCGGGTATTGTTGCTGAAGTCCGCCGGACACAAGTCAGGCTTAGTAAGGGTTGCACTTTATCGCTAATTGGTTGTCGGGAGAAGTCCGATGCTCAGACGCCACTGCTGGAACTTCGCACTTTCGCTCTTGTTCCTTCTGCCGCTGCTGGTGGCAGGCTACGCAAGCGCTGATGGCCCAGAGACAACCTGCCCGATTGATTCCAGCGGGCAGTGCCTGACCGGCGAACTGACTGCCATTGAACTGCGTGCCTTAATGGCAGAGATTGCCGCTTACCCGGCGCCGGACGTTACCCCCATCCCGGTAGATGAGTCGCTGTTGAACAGCCGCAGCTACCGCCGCGTGCTGGACGCCGTCACCATTTATGACGCTCCGAACGGTAACCCGATTGGAACCCTGGATCCCGGCTTCAATTTTGTCACCATCATCAACCGTGTTGACAACTGGGTGGAAGTCAACCCCGGCCAATGGATTCAGGATGAATTTCTGGGTGGTGCGCGGATTTCGCGCTTTGCCGGGGTGACCCTTAATTCCAGCCCTCTTTATCCTTTCGCCTGGTTCCTGCTGGACACCAAACCCAGCCAACGCCCTGGCGCCAAGCCAGCGCCCGGCACCGAATATATCCCGCGCTATACGCTGGTGAATATCTATGCCAGCACTACCGTCGATGGCTGGCGCTGGTACCTTGTTGGCCCGGATCAATGGGTGCATCAGACTCGCCTGGGCAAGATCACACCTGTCAAGCGCCCGGAAGGCGTCGAAGGTCGCTGGATCGCCATTGACCTGTATGAGCAGACACTCATCGCCTACGAGAATGACACCCCGGTGTATGCTACCCTGATCTCCTCCGGCTTGCCTGACTGGCCAACAAATGAAGGGCTGTTTCAAATCTGGGATCGCTACGAACACACCCCCATGAGCGGCGCTGAAGGCGCGCCCGACTTCTACTACCTGGAAGAAGTCCCCTGGACGATGTTCTTTGACCATGACATCGCCCTGCACGGCACATACTGGCATGATGGCTTCGGGTATCGTCACAGCCATGGCTGTGTCAACCTGACGATCACCGATGCGCACTGGCTGTACCGCTGGACAGAAGGACCTTACGCCAATACCTACGTCTATGTCTACAGCAGCGGCCAGTACACCAGGTGACATCTGCGTCTCAAGTCCACGAGCTACGGGCAGCCGGCAGTAGCTCTATCCTCTTATCTGTACCGGTCTCCGGGAGGCAGAATGCTGACTCTCCCCCCACATCTGGCTGACCAACTACCTGATGCGCTGCACCAGACGCAGCAGGTCGTGGCGCGGCTCACCCGGCAACTGGAACTGTTTGGCTATTTGCCGGTCAATACACCATTGGTCGAGCAGGCTGATGTGTTCCTGATCAAAGCTGGCGACGCCGCCATCAACCGCCTGGTTAGCTTCGAGCTGAACGGCCAGACACTGTGTTTGCGTCCGGAGTTCACGGCTCCGGCTGCAAGAGTGTACATCGAACGCTTCCAGGATCACCCTGGCCCAGTGCGGTTGCAGTTTGCCGGCCCGATCCTGCAGTATGACAGCCTGAGTCACGGCGCGATCACCGAGCAGAACGCCATCGGCGCTGAACTCATCAACGAATACAGTCCGGCTGCAGATGCGGAGGTTATTGCGCTTACTATCAGGCTCGTGGAGGAAGCCGGCGTCAAAGACTGGCAGGTCACAGTCGGGCACAGCGGCATGATCGAGCGTTTCCTGGATCGCTACCAGCTCAACCGGCAGATGCGCCGCTTCGTGATCAACCACCTGTCCACCCTTCGGCAGGGAGCCGAGGGGCTGGCGCAGGCACTGGAAGCGTTGGCCAACCTGGAGACTCCAGCTGCAGTCCTGACAGAGACGCAACCCATCAACAACCATCTGGAAGCGGAAGCTGCCCTATACGCGCTGTTACAGGCTACCCCACAACATGGCCCGTCTGGCGGGCGCAACCGCGAGGAAATCGCGCGGCGTCTACTGGAGAAGCAGCAACAGGGCAATCAGCGCGATAGGGTACGCCACGCTTTGCGCGATCTTCAGCAACTCCTTGAGCATGTTGTAGCCCCCGCCGCGCTCTTGGCGCATCTTGAGGACGACACGCTACAGGTCATGGCGCAGCACATCCTGGCAACTTTCAGCCTGCTGGCTGCTTACGGCATTCCTCAGGATCGGATCGCCTTTGATCTGAGCTTCACCCGCAACCTGGATTACTATACCGGGCTGATCTTTGAGTGCCATGCCGGGCAGGTGCCAGGCCGTCTATTCGGCGGTGGTGGGCGCTATGACGAGTTGATCGGGTTACTGGGAGCCAGACACAGCGTCCCGGCGGTCGGATTCATGTTGTACCTGAATCCGCTACTGAATGCTCAGCAGCCAGCCCTGCTGGAGGAACCCCGCGATCGTATCCATGTACTGGTGCGCCCCTCCGAGGATCAGCTGACCGGCGAAGCGATCGCCCTGGCTTCCGCCCTCCGCGCTGCTGACATCCAGGTGACCACGCAATCCAGTTTCAGTGCTGCCCGGAGAGAACCACACAGCGAGACTCATTTGCTCACAGTCGAGCAGTCAGGGCTGCGCCTGTCTCAACTGGCTGATCACACTGAAATAACCCTGGATCACGGCGATATCGCCGGTGTCCTTCGCGCCCTGGAGTTGCGCTCATGACAGAACGGGTCTCCCTGGCGCTCCCCAGCAAAGGATTGCTCGCGGAGCCAACCCTCAATTTTCTGAAATCGTGCGACCTGAAGGTTCACCAGGTCAATCCGCGCCAGTACACGGCCAGCATCCCGGCATTGCCCCAGGTCGATGTCCTCTTCCAACGGGTAAGCGACATTGTCTACAAGGTGGCTGACGGCACCATTCACATGGGCATCACCGGCCTGGATGTCGTCATGGAGCATCCCAGCAGCCAGCTGCTGGTCATCCACGATAACCTGGGTTACGGCTTCTGTGAGCTAATTGTGGCCGTCCCGGAAAGCTGGCTGGATGTGGAGTCGATGAGCGATCTGGTCGACATTTCGCTGGACTTCCGTGAACACAAGCGTCGCAATCTACGCATCGCCACTAAGTTCACCAATCTTACCCGCCGCTTTTTGCATGAGCACGGGTTGCAGCATTTCACGCTCGTCGAATCGGAGGGCGCTCTGGAGGCTGCTCCGACTCTCGGCTACGCCGATGTAATCTGCGATCTGACCGCAACAGGCACGACACTGCGGGAGAATCATCTCAAGACCCTGGTTGATGGCGTTGTTCTCAGGTCGCAAACATGCCTGGTTGCCAACCGGACAGCGCTTGAAACACAACCGGTTGTTCGCCGGACTGCTCACATTCTGCTGGAGTTGATTGACGCCGCCCTGCAGGGGCGTGATTTCTATACCGTCACAGCAAATGTGCGGGGAACAAGCGCCGAGGCAGTAGCTGCACTGGTGGCTGGCAACCCACTGACTCGTGGCTTGCAGGGGCCAACGATTGCCCCCATCTATACCCCTAGTTCACTTCCAGATGAGAATCATCAGTGGTACACAGTAACCATCATGATCCGCAACAGCGACCTGCTGGCCACTGTCGAACACCTGCGCTCCATCGGCGGCGTCCAGACAATCGTGACGCCAGCACGCTACGTTTTCCTGGGACACTCGCCGAGTATTGAGCGGTTGGAACGGCTGCTGGGACAGTAGCGCCTTGTGCCCGACCACGTCCAGCCATCAGCGCCAATCATCCAGCCAGGCCGGCAGGTAACTCACATCCAAGAGCACATCAACACAGCCTGCCAGTTGCAGAGCTGCCCGGCGACGCTCACGGCGCTGAAGCTCGGTAATCCCACTGAGCACACCCACGCAAGGAATCCCCGCAGCTTGCGCTGCCTGGGCATCGCTGGGGGAATCGCCGACCATCAGCGCCCGCAAACCGCCGGGAAGCGGCGTGCCCAGTAAACGGCTTGCCGGCAGCTCAGGGTAGATTGCCCGCCAGACCGAAAAAGGATGGGGCTTTCCCAGCCCAGTCTGGCCTGTTTCTTTAGCGGCTGCCTTCACCTCAGAATACGTGACGATCCGGCGTGGGTCCAGCAGATCGAGCAAGCCGTTATCACGCAGCGGAGGCATCGCCTCAGCATGCGGGCGACCGGTAGCGATTCCCAGCAGGTAACCTTTCTCTCGCAGAATGCATAGCGTCCGCTGCAGAGTCTCAGCAGGCAATATCAGCGTGTCTGCCAGCGGCCTCATGCCGAAGGCAACCAACGCCTCACCCGAAAGCCACATCTGGAATCGCTCGTACAGGTAAGACCACCAGGCTCCCTGCGGTCGCAACAGATCAGGCGGTGCGCCCAGATGATCCGCTGCCGCTTGCCCGGCAAAGGACAATAGAGCGCTGCTCTGGCGATCCCCGGCCATATCTAGTAGCTTCTCGATCGGCGCTGGCCAGGCCATCAGGTTTGCAAACCCCGGTCGCAATTGTCCCAGCAATGCAGGGATCGTGTTGGGGGGTAGCCCCTCCCCAGGATCGCAGGCGATCAACAATGCGCAGGCCGCCAGGTAAGTCAGATCCCAGTTGGAGTTCACCATCCGATCTTTAGCAGCGTCGATCAACACCGGCGGCAGGATACTCTCACGCACAGCGCCCTCAGGCATCGCCCTGACCGCCGGAGTGCCTTGCCTTGGCTGCATAAGCTCCCACAGAGTCAGCCGGGCGCATTCCCAGTAGATCTGTTCAGTTGTGATCACCCCGTCCAGATCGAAGATGATCAGGTCGACAGGCCTGGTCACAGTACCGCCTCCACGCCGTCCAGCCACCGCTCCACCCTGCTATTGCCGGCATGTGAGCGCCCGCCCATCTCGACCACCTGAGCCAGTCCCAGCAGCGCCACTACCGGAGGAAACCGCTGGCCATCCGCCAGATTCATCGTCAGCAGCGGGCAGCACGCCAGCGCCGCCTGCAGGTAGGCGCGCCAGTCAGGACGCAACCAGCCGCGCCTGCGCAATTCCTGCAGCAGGGGAATCAACACACGCTGTGTCTTGCTCTGCCAGAACATCTCCCGGATAGCTGGCAGGCGGTCGGGATAGGTCACTACAAACTCGCTGTCCCTCGTCGTGAGTAAGATGCCATTCTCCTGCGCCCAGCGCTGGGGGAAATACATCCACATCGCGTGAACGTTGTGATACAGCGGCTTCACCAGATCAAGCAACGGATCATGCCGCCCGGCAAAAGCCGGATCGAAGTAGACCAGGTCTCTGCCGCGCACGAACAGGTTACCATTGTGGGCATCGCCGTGCCCGACAACTGCCGGACCATCGCGCTCCGGTGCCAGAAGAGTCCTGGCGTGCGCAATGATGTCATCAAGCGTGTCCCTGAAGGCGACGCCATTGATCGTCCACTGCACTTGCCGCACGGTGGCAAGGGCCGCCTCCGGCAGACCGGGCAGCGCAACCTCTGTTCCCGGCCCATAGAAGCTATCCAGCCGCCCCCCGGCCAGACGGTGGTAGAAGAGCTGATGCACTGGCTGGCGCGCATGAGTCGCCGCATCCTGCCAGGCTAGTGTTCGGAAATACACATCCAGAAGCCGGTCGTCGCAGGTCTGCTGAGCCTGACGTAACCGCTCAAAGCTCCCTGGCGCGGCCTGGCTGCACTCAACCGCCCATGCCGCATCAAACAGGGACTCGTCTTCGATGACCTCATACAGCAGCATCTGGCGACTCGGTACAGTCGAAGCCAGCACCGGCATAACAACCGGATATCCGGCCTGCCGGAGCAGATCGCTGTTGTAATACTCCGCGATTACGCTACCCGGCTCAACATGCGACTTAAAGAACAACCGGCGGCCATCGCGCAATGAGACGAAGCCGTTAAAGGAATTCAAGGATACGGCGAGAGGCCGCAATTCCACAGTCGCCACATCCAGTTCAAAGACCTCCTGGATGAAGCGCCGGAGCATAGTCTGCGCGGCCTCTCGATCCGTGAATTGCAGGCGCTGTACTGTCTGCAGGATGTCTACTTCCACCAGACCTCCCGCTGACGCACAGCCTGGGCATGCGCCGGGAATCCCTCGTAGTCAGCCAGGATAGCCGTTGTCGCCTTGAGGGCATCGTAACCCTCCCGCGACAGATACCCTACCCCGCTACGCTTGAGAAAATCGTACACACCAACCGCCGAGAATGACCGCGCAAAGCTTCCGGTCGGCAGAATAGCATTCAATCCCAGGCAGTAGTTGCTGATCGGGATAGGCGTGTATGGTCCCAGCAGGATTTCGCCAGCATTCCTGATCTTCTGCAGGGTCACAAATGGCTCCCAGGTCAGAATCTCCAGATGCTCCGGGGCATAGTCATTGGTGAAGCGAATGGAGTCCTCGAGGCTCTCCGTGATCATGATCCCACCGTAACCACCCAGCACGGTTTCCACGAACTTGCGTCGCCATTCCGGCAGAGTGTTGATCAGCTCTGGCAGGAGACGCTCCACCTGCTCGGCGACTGCACGGCTGTGGGTCACGAGCAACGCCGCCGAATCCGGTCCATGCTCTGCTTCCACCAGCAGATCAACCGCGACGATCCGGGGGTCTGCTGTTTCATCGGCGAGGATGATTGACTCGCTTGGGCCAGCTGGTGTGCCCACGTCCATCACGCCGTACAGCAGACGTTTGGCCGCGGACACATAGCTGCTGCCAGGGCCGATGACTTTGGCGACCTTCGGGATTGTTGCCGTGCCATAGGCGAGCGCTGCAATCGCCTGCATCCCGCCTACAGCGTAGACCTCCCTGACACCACAGACTTCCGCCGCGAACAGTGAGGCATCATCCACCTTGCCATCCGGCCCTGGCGGTGTGACCACAACCACGCGTTCAACGCCCGCCACTACAGCCGGGACAGCCAGCATCAACATCACTGACGGGAACGCGCCTTTACCGCGCGGCACATAAAGCCCGACACTGGCTACCGGCGTGATCTTCTCCCCGGCCATAACACCCGGCATAACCTCGGTGAACCACATCGGTTCGGGCATCTGCGCCTCATGGAAGCGCCGGATGTTGGTATATGCCTGCATGATCGCTGTCTTGACGTCTTCCGCAAGAGTCTTGCGCGCTGCCGCAAAATCAGCATCGGAAGCTTTGAGCTGCCCGACAGTGAATTCCGGCGCATCGAACTTCCGCGTATAGGCAACGACCGCGGCATCGCCTTCCTGCCGGACGCGCCGGATAACCTCATCGGCCACAGGCAAAAGATCGGTGATATCCTGCTCCGCCCGCCGCATGATCCGGGCCAGCTCTTCAGGCGGGGTACTGGCCAGTTCTCGAACCTTGATCGCCATCTGTCTCGTACCTTTCAATACAAAAAGCGCGGTGGATGACCCCACCGCGCTCCCATACACCTGAACAATCCGTTACCTGACAGCGGGGTCTGGCCGGTTAGGAATACGGTGATGATAGTGATTCACACCAGCAAGGCAGACAGCCAGACTGTTACCCGCGCGGCACATTGTTCTTCCCTGGACGACAAGCAAATAGGCCATTGTCACGGAACACCACGCAGTCTAACGGCTACCGCCCGGCATGTCAACATGGAACTGTCATACTAGACCGCGACACCTGTCAGGTAACCCTGCGCAATCAGCAGTTCGGCATTTAGAATGGCGCCGCCCGCCGCTCCGCGCACGGTGTTGTGTGCCATGGTCACAAACTTGTACCCCAGCACCGGACACGGACGCAAGCGTCCGATGACGGCGCTCATCCCATTTCCAGCGTCGCGATCCCGCCGGGGCTGGGGACGGTCCGGCGCATCGCAGATCACCAGGGGTTTCTGGGGGGCGCTAGGTAAGCCCCGAACCACTTCCGGCCCTGTGAAGCTTTCCCACGCCTCTCGAATTGCCGCCAGTTCAGGCTGCCGATCGAGAGTCACGGATACAGCAACCGTGTGACCATCCAGCACAGGCACGCGATGGCACTGGGCGCTGACCGTCGCCGCCAGCCACTCGACCCGTTCGCCATTCAGGTCGCCAAGCATCTTGCAAGACTCGGTCTCCAGTTTCTCTTCCTCGCCGGGAATGTAGGGGATGACGTTGTCGAAGATATCCAGGGAAGCCACGCCGGGGTAACCCGCCCCACTGATCGCCTGCATGCTTACTGCGCTGACCCGGCTGATTCCGAACGGCTTGAGCGGAGCCAGAGCCATAACCACTGGTGTGGTGGTGCAATTGGGGCTGGTCACCAGCGCCCCTGTGCTCCAACCTCTGCGCCGACGCTGCACATCGATCAGCCCCAGATGATCGGCATTAACTTCGGGGATCAGCAGCGGCACGTCGTCAGCCATACGATGCGACTTCACATTGGAGCATACGACATAACCAGCTGCGGCCAGTTCAAGTTCGCGTTCTGTGGCAATCTCGGCGGGTAGAGCTGAGAAAACTAACGGCGTATCCGGATCGGCGTCAAGCGGCAGGACGGGCAACGCAGCTACGTCTGCAGGCGGCGTCCCGGTGAGTACCCACCTGGTCGCTTCCGCATACGATTTCCCCGCGCTTCGGTCCGAGGCAATTACCGCCGTCACGCGCATCCAGGGATGATTCTCCAGTAACTGAATGAATCGTTGTCCTACCGCGCCGGTTGCACCCAGAATGGCAACATTGACCCTGGCCATGTCGGTTTCTCCTATGCTGTCTCAACAATCGGCGAGTCTGCAGCAGGATAAGAACCCAGCATCTTCACAAATGAGGCACGCCGCAGGAGGGCAACCAGCGCCGCTTCGCAGACCGGATCTTTCCAGTGCCCTTCAAAATCCAGGTAGAAGACATACTCCCAGGGTCTGTTACGCCGGGGCCGGGACTCGATTTTGGTCAGGTTGATTCCACGCAGGGCGAATTCACCCAGACACTCGTAAAGCGCCGCTGGGCGGTGGCGTGTGGCGAACACCAGCGAAGTCTTGTTTTTCTCCGCCCGTTCTGCATCCTCAATCCCCAGGATGAAGAAGCGCGTAAAATTGTGCGCCACATCCTCAATGTTCGGCTCGATCACTTCCAGTCCATAAAGCTCGGCAGCCAGCGGGCTGGCAATCGCCCCGACTCCGGGAATCGGCGCGGCAGCGAGATCGCGCGCGCTGCCAGCAGTGTCATACCAGGGCTCGGCCTCCAGCCCAAATCGGCGCAAATACTGCTCGCACTGAGCCAGCGCCTGGGGATGGGAGCGCACTCGCTGTAGATCAGTCAGCCGTGTACCCAGGGGCGCAAGCAAGGCATGGCGAACATGCAGGATAACCTCACCCTGAACGCGCAGGTCGTGTTCCATCAATAACTCATAGGACTGCGAAACTGTGCCTGCCTGGGCGTTCTCAATTGGCAGGATAGCATGATCAGCCTGCTGCGACTCGATGCACTGGAACAACTCGATAAACGTCCGGCAGGGTACTGTCTCCACATCGTCGCCAAAATGCTGGCGAATGGCCTGCTCGGAATAAGCACCATGAATGCCCTGAAAAGCAACTCGCCTGGTCACAGCAGCCCCCTTCCTCTGGCTGTGTTGATGCTAGCATACCCTGTTCATCTTCAACAACGTTAAGCCGTATCACAGCGTTTAGGCAGATCATCCAAGAAAAGCCGTGAACAAACATGTCAAACTGTCCGTTGACGTTGGCGTTGATGTATCGCTATGATACAATCATGAATATCGCCTGGGTCAATTCGTCTGTTTCACGTTTGCGCCGTCGTATCCGCCGACTGCATATTGGTCTGGCGGAGAATTTTGGCGTGTGCTGAAATTCTTGGGTTGCTGCAGGCGCCGAATTTCCCGAAGGTGCTCTGAACGTCCCCAGACCAAAGCAAGAGGTCTGGGGACGTTTTCGTGTGTTTGGGCCGTACCAGGGTGTTCCCCGAAGGAGTGTGAAGAACATGGCTGGCCAGCAAAAGGTAAACAAGGTCGTACTCGCCTATAGCGGTGGTCTGGATACCTCGATCATCGTTCCCTGGCTGATCGAAAACTATGGCTGCGAGGTGATCTGCTATACCAGCAACATCGGCCAGGGAGAAGAACTTGAAGGGCTGGAGGAAAAAGCCCGCAAGACCGGCGCCAGCAAACTCATCCTTGACGATCTGCGGGAGGAGTTCCTGCTCAAGTTTGTCTTTCCGACCATGCAGGCCGGTGCGGTCTATGAGCGTGATTATCTCCTCGGCACCTCAATGGCCCGTCCGTTGATCGCCAGGCGCCTAGTGGAAGTGGCGGAAGTGGAAGGCGCGGATGCCATCGCTCACGGTTGCACTGGCAAAGGAAACGATCAGGTACGCTTTGAGCTGACAGCAATGGCCTTGAATCCCAAACTCAAGGTCATTGCCCCGTGGCGGGAATGGCATATCCGGAGCCGCGAGGACGCCATCGCCTATGCCCAGGCGCATAACGTACCGATTGCCCAAACTCTCAAGAGCATCTACAGCCGTGATCGCAACCTCTTTCACATGAGTCACGAAGGCGGCCCGCTGGAAGACCCCTGGAATGAACCTGAGGAAGATATGTATGTACTGACCGCCAGTCCTCAGGAAGCGCCCGACGAACCTGAGTACATTGAGATCGGCTTCCAGAAGGGGGTCCCCGTCAGCCTGAATGGACAGAAGCTACCCCCTGTCGAATTGTTCGAGCAACTCAATGCTCTGGGCGGCAAGCACGGTATCGGGCGTGTCGATATGGTCGAAAACCGGCTGGTTGGTATGAAGAGCCGCGGCGTCTATGAAACCCCTGGCGGCACGCTCTGCTACAAGGCCCATCAGGCTCTGGAAAGCATCTGCATTGACAAATACACCATGCACTTCAAGGACTTCATCGCCGTGAAGTACGCCGAACTGGTGTATAACGGCCAGTGGTACACCCAGCTTCGGGAAGCGCTGGATGCCTTTGTCCGGGTGACCCAGAGGAATGTCACCGGCACGGTACGGCTCAAGCTGTACAAAGGCAATGCGATCATCGCCGGACGCAAGAGTCCCTTTAGCCTGTACCGGGAAGACTATGCGTCGTTCGGGCAAATGGACATCTACGATCAGACTGATGCGGAAGGGTTCATCAATCTATTCGGGTTGCCGCTGAAAGTGGAAGCGCTCCTGGCCCTCGAAGGTCGGAAGACAAGCGAATATGCCCAACCCGACTATGCCTTGTTCAAGCGTGATTAGCAGCCATTGATCTGCCGGCGAGGGATGCCATGACACTGTGGGGTGGCGTATTCCAGCAACCGACCGATGACGCGGTAAGGCGGCTAAACGATAGCCTGTCGTTTGACTGGCGACTTTATGACGTCGACATCACCGCCAGCCAGGCATGGGCCGGGGCGCTTCACCAGGCAGGGATTCTGACGTCCGAAGAACATCAGGCCATCGTGCAGGGACTGGAGCAGGTGCGCCGGCTTTTTACCGCCGGCCAGTTTGCGCCCGCCCCCGGTGATGAGGACATCCACACCGCCATTGAACGCTGCCTTACAGAGGCTATTGGCCCCGTCGCCGGCAAGCTGCACACAGGTCGTAGCCGCAACGATCAGGTGGCGACAGACCTGCGGCTCTGGGTCATGCAGGCCACGCCCGCCCTACTGGATCACGTCCGTGATTTGCAGCGCGCCCTCCTGACCCAGGCTGCGGGGCACGTCCACAGCGTGATGCCCGGCCTGACCCACTTTCAACCTGCCCAGCCGATCACGGCAGCACACTGGCTACTGAGTACTGTGGCCATGCTTGAGCGCGATCGGGATCGGCTGGGTCAGGCTACAGCTGCTGCTGCCAGCCAGTGTCCGCTGGGATCGGGGGCGCTGGCCGGAACCCCCTACCCTGTCGACCGTACCGCCCTGGCGGTGGCGCTGGGCTTTCAAAAAGCCAGCAGCAACAGTCTTGACGCCGTCTCCGATCGCGACTTCGTGGCTGACTTTCTGCATGCCGCTGCGCTGCTGATGACGCATCTTTCCCGGCTGGCTGAGGATCTGATCATCTACAGCAACCCGTGCTTCGGCTTTGTTACCCTTGACGATCGCTATAGCACAGGCAGCAGCCTGATGCCTCAGAAGCGCAATCCCGATCCGCTGGAACTGGCCCGCGGCAAAACTGGACGGATCATTGGCCACCTAGCCGGCCTGCTGACCACGCTCAAGGGATTGCCTTCCGGATATAATAAGGACCTCCAGGAGGACAAAGAACCACTCTTTGATGCTTACGATACACTGGCGTTGCTCCTGCCTGTCCTGACCGCCCTGATTGCCTCCATGACGTTGCATCCAGACCGGATGCGTGCAGCACTCGACGAAACCATGCTCGCCACAGACCTGGCCGATTACCTCGTAGCCAGGGGCGTACCCTTCCGCCAGGCGCATCATCTGACCGGTCAGGTCGTCCGCCGCGCTGAAGCGCTTGGAGTGAAGCTGTCCGCCCTGCCCCTGGCTGACTACCAGGCCATCGCGCCGCAATTTGGCCCGGATGTTTGTGATGTATTCGACTTTGGTCAGGCCGTGGCGCGTCGCCAGCCTGTAGGGGGAACAGCCCCGGAGACCGTGTCGACACAGATCAAGCAATGGCAAGCTCTGCTGGGTCGGTCATGAACTATCTGTCATCCTGCACAAATATACTCAGCAACAAACAACGAACTTTTGCCTGTTTTGGCCCATTTCGTTGACACAGCTCCGAAAAGACAGTACCTTGGGCTACAAATAAGCGATTACATCACCCGGAAGAGGGTGCGCCACTGATGTCTCAACCTGATAGACTGTCCCTTCTGAGCCTCATTATCATCGTACTTGTGAACCTCGTCATCCTTATTGGCGACGAGGCAATGCTGGTTGGGGCGCAGAAGGCGGCTGTCAGGAGCTAAGCAAGCCACAAGCGACAGAAAACAGGCAACCAAAGCCCCCCAACCAGCGGGGGGCTTTTTCGTTCTGGCTTACAGAAGGATGCGCAATATGCGTTCCGATCGGATCAAGAAGGGTTTCGAACGTGCGCCACACCGCTCACTGCTGAAGGCGACAGGCGTCCGTGATGAGGACATGTTCAAACCCTTCATCGCCATCTGCAATAGCTATGTGGATATCATCCCTGGTCATGTCCATCTCCAAAAGTTCGGCGCTTTCATCAAGCAGGCCGTCCGGGAGGCGGGCGGTGTCCCCTTTGAGTTCAACACCATTGGCGTTGACGATGGCATCGCCATGGGCCACCAGGGCATGAATTACTCCCTGCCCAGCCGGGAATTGATCGCTGACTCGGTGGAGACCATGGTGGCCGCTCATGCCTTCGACGGCATGATCTGCATCCCCAACTGCGACAAGATCGTGCCCGGCATGCTGATGGCTGCCATGCGTCTGGACATCCCGACCATCTTTATCAGTGGCGGCCCTATGGCTGCTGGCAAGACTCCAGATGGCCGCACAATAGACCTGATCAGCGTGTTTGAGGGTGTTGGCGCGTACAAGGCGGGCCGGATCGACGAAGCCGAATTGAAGACGCTGGAAGATTACGGTTGCCCTTCCTGCGGTTCGTGCTCCGGGATGTTTACTGCCAACAGCATGAATTGCCTGATGGAGGCTCTGGGGCTTGCCCTGCCCTACAACGGCAGCGCTCTGGCCGAGACAGAAGAGCGCTATACCCTGGCTCGCCAGGCGGCTACCCAGATCATGGCTCTGATCGCCATGGACCTGACCCCTCGCAAGATTGTGACGGCGGAAGCCATTGATGATGCCTTCGCCCTAGATATGGCCATGGGCGGCAGCACCAACACAGTTCTGCATACCCTGGCTATTGCTCATGAAGCCGGCATCCACTATCCCCTCCAGCGAATCAACGAAGTTGCTGCCCGCGTGCCGCATATCTGCAAGGTCAGCCCCGCCAGCCACTGGCACATGGAAGATGTCCATCGGGCGGGCGGCGTGCCAGCCATCCTGCGTGAGATCAGTCGCGATGGCAACACCCTTCATCTTGACCGCCTGACCGTCACTGGCCGGACTCTGCGGGAGAACATCGCGGCTGCCGAAATCAAGGACGAAGAAGTCATCCGTCGTCGCGATCGGGCCTATTCCGCCACTGGTGGGCTGACAATCCTCTTTGGCAATCTGGCTCCCGAAGGCGCTGTCATTAAGACAGGGGGGGTGGCGGGCAAGCGTTACCATCGCGGCCCTGCCAGGGTCTTCGAAGCTGAAGAAGACGCCTCGCGTGGCATCCTCAACGGCGAAGTGCAGGCTGGCGATGTGATCGTTATCCGCTATGAAGGCCCGCGTGGAGGTCCTGGTATGCAGGAGATGCTCGGCCCCACCGCCCAGATCCAGGGCGTCGGCCTGGGCGAGTCGGTGGCACTTGTGACCG
The DNA here is from genome assembly GCA_013178165.1 of Anaerolineae bacterium. NCBI lineage: Bacteria > Bacillati > Chloroflexota > Anaerolineae > Anaerolineae bacterium. The sequence goes on along the minus strand of JABLXG010000001.1, from coordinate 189,241 downwards.
ATGGCCGGTTTTCTGGTGGCAGTCGCGGTCTGGCCGTCGGGCATGTCAGCCCGGAAGCTGCGGCAGGTGGGCCAATTGCAGCAGTTCGCGACGGCGACATAATCACCATCGACCTGGACGGCCCCTCGATCACGCTGGAACTACCCGACGATGAGCTTGCTGCCCGTTTGCAGGCTCTGCCTCCCTTTGAACCGCAAATCGAAAGCCGCTGGCTGCGCCGCTACGCCAGGCTCGTCAGTAGCGCCAGCACAGGCGCGGTGTTTTTCGACTAACCATACGCCTGATCATTCTGGAACAGGAGACGACAATGAAACTCAAAGGCGCGGAAATTATCTGGGAATGTCTGCTGCGGGAGGGAGTCAACCTTGTATTTGGCTATCCAGGCGGCGCCATCCTGCCAACCTATGATGCCATGACCAAGTACCCGCAGATTCACCACGTACTCACCCGCCATGAGCAGGGTGCCACGCATATGGCTGATGGGTACGCCAGGGCTACCGGCAAGGTCGGCGTGGCCATTGCCACCAGCGGTCCCGGCGCGACTAACATGGTCACCGGCATCGCTACCGCGATGATGGATTCCTCGCCCATTGTCTGCATCACCGGGCAGGTTGCCTCCAGCTATATCGGCACAGATGCCTTTCAGGAAACCGATATCTCCGGTGTGACCCTACCCATCACCAAGCACAATTACCTGGTCACCGATGTCGAAGACCTGGCTTACACCATCCGCGAAGCTTTCCACATCGCCCGCACTGGTCGCCCCGGCCCGGTGCTCATCGATATCCCGAAAGATATCCAGAACGCAGAAACTGAGTTTGTCTATCCGGACGAGCCGATTGTCCTGCCCGGTTATCGCCCGGCATCCGCTGCAACCGAAGCCGACATCGAACATGCGCTCGATCTCATCCATGCCGCCCGGAAACCGCTGATCCTGGCCGGGCACGGCGTCGTGATGTCCGGAGCCGCCAACGAGTTGATGGCCTTCGTGGAAAAGACGCAGATTCCGGTTGCCCTCACCCTGCTCGGCAAGGGTGGCATGCCGGAAGGACACCCGATGGTACTGGGGATGATGGGTATGCACGGCGAAGCCTATGTCAACCAGGCCATCCAGGAGGCCGACCTGCTGCTGGCTTTTGGGATGCGCTTCGATGACCGGGTGACCGGCAACCTGGCGACTTACGCGCCCCACTCCCGCAAGATTCATGTCGATATTGACCCTTCCGAGATCAACAAAAATGTTCGGGTTGATCTGGGCATTGTGGGCGACCTGCGTACGGTTCTGAGCCAGCTCACCCCGCGTGTGCACTCTAAGCAGCATCCAGAGTGGATGGCGCAGATCCGCGATTGGCAGGATGACTCGTTCAAGCGTGACATTGTGAACCGCGACGCAGGTGGCAAGCTCTTCGCTGCCCATGTGATCCGCGACCTCTGGGAATACACCGGCGGCAACGCTACCGTGGTCACCGATGTTGGCCAGCACCAGATGTGGGAAGCGCAGTACTACCCCCACAAACGCCCCTACACGCTGATCACCAGCGGCGGACTGGGCACGATGGGCTTCGGCCTGCCGGCTTCGATTGGCGCCAAACTGGCCCGTCCCGACGAGGAAGTCTGGGCAATCGTGGGCGACGGCGGCTTCCAGATGACCATCGCCGAGCTGGCCACCGCTGTACAGGAGAAAGCGGCGGTCAATATCGCTATCATCAACAACGGTTACCTGGGCATGGTGCGCCAGTGGCAGGAGTTCTTCTACGAAGAGCGCTACAACGCCACGCCCATGTTCAGCCCTGACTTCTGCAAGCTCGCCGAGGCTTATGGCATCCCGTCCCGCCGTGTGACCAGCCGCGATCAGATCAAAGACGCTGTGGAAGCTGCCCGTGCGTACAACAGCGGCCCCTTCCTGATCGAGTTTGTGGTGGAAAAACACGACATCGTCTACCCGATGGTGCCCGCTGGCGCCGATCTACACAACATGATTCGCCGGCCTGTTGCTGCACCGGACATGGTTTAGCCGGTCGCCAAAGAAAGGGACCCTCTATGAAACACACACTGAGCGTCTTGGTGGAAAACAAGCCCGGAGTGTTGAACCGGGTGGTCAGTCTGTTTCGCCGGCGCAGCTTCAACATCGACAGCCTGACGGTTGGCCGTACACACACGCCGGAAATCTCGCGGATGACGATTGTCGTAGACGGCACCGAACAGGATGCCGACCGCATTGAGAAGAACCTGTACAAGCTGGTCAATGTCATCCAGGTGGATCATCTGACGGACAAGCCAAATGTCATCCGCGACCTGGCTCTGATCAAAGTGGCCGTAGATAACACCAACCGCTCCGAGGTGATGCAGCTTTGCGACATCTTCCGGGCGCACATCGTAGATGTTGGCCCGCAATCAGTTGTCGTTGAGATCACCGGGGATGAGGACAAAATCGAAAGCTTTGCTGATCTGCTGCGCCCGATCGGCATCCTGGAGATGGTCCGCACTGGCATTGTGGCGATGGGACGTGGCGATCACCTGCTGACTTCCAACGGGTATCGCCCCCAGCCTGGTGCCAACGGTAATGGCCATAAGTCGGTGATCTAATTGTGCGTTGCGGGCTTTTGGATGAGGCCCACCACCTGATGAGGAGCTATCATGGCTAAGCTGTATTACGACCAAGACGCTGATCTGAGCCTTCTCAATGGCAAAACTGTTGCCATTATCGGCTACGGCAGCCAGGGTCATGCCCACGCGCTGAACCTCAGAGACAGCGGTGTCAACGTCATCGTTGGCCTGCACGAAGGCAGCAAGAGCCGTGCCAAGGCTGAGGCGGAAGGACTGTCCGTTTACCCGGTGGCCGAGGCTGCTGCTCGCGCTGACATCATCATGATGCTTACGCCGGATACCGTGCAGCCTGCCATCTACAACGAGAGCATCGCGCCTAACCTCAAGCCCGGCGATACGCTGATGTTCGCCCATGGCTTCAACATCCGCTTCGGGCAGATCAAGCCGCCGGAGTCAGTAGACGTCAGTATGGTTGCCCCAAAAGCTCCCGGCCACCGCGTCCGCGAGGTCTATGTGGAGGGCGGCGGCACCCCTGCCCTGATCGCGGTAGAGCAGGATGCCAGCGGGCATGCCAAGGCCCAGGCTCTGGCCTACGCCAGAGCGCTCGGCTGCACCCGCGCCGGCGTCATTGAGACCACTTTCGCCGAGGAAACAGAAACCGATCTGTTTGGCGAGCAGGTTGTTCTGTGCGGTGGGGTGACGGCGCTAGTTCGCGCTGGTTTTGAGACGTTGGTCAAGGCCGGTTACCAGCCGGAAATCGCCTACTTTGAGTGCTTGCACGAGCTGAAGTTGATCGTTGACCTGATGTACCAGGGCGGCCTGTCCTACATGTGGTATAGCGTTTCTGATACTGCTGAACACGGTGGCTACATGGCTGGCAACCGCATCGTCACCGCCGAAACCCGCGAGGAAATGGCCCATATCCTGGCTGAAATCCAGGACGGCACTTACGCCCGTAACTGGATCAAAGAGAACCAGGACGGTCGTCCATGGTTCAACGAGCAGCGGGCCAAGGAGCGCAACCACATGATCGAGCAGATCGGCAAAGAACTGCGCGCCATGATGCCTTTCCTGCAGGCAAAGACCGTCGAATGAGGACCCGTTGCGTCACGGTTAGCGCCGATCGGAAACGAAAGGAGGTGTTCTATGCCCGAAGATGGCCTTAGCGACCTTAGTCGCGTCGCTGGCAGGCTTTCCGGCCATGCCGACGGCATGACCATTTCCAGTACCGCTGAAATGGAAACGAGCACAGAAAAGGACACCTCTCTATGGCTGACAACACTGCAGAAACCAGCACAAGCGAACCGGCTGTATCGGGTGTAGACCCGAACCGGGTGTTTATCTTCGATACCACCCTGCGTGACGGAGAGCAATCGCCCGGCGCCAGCCTGACGAGCGCCGAGAAGCTGGAGATCGCCCGGCAACTGGCCCGCCTGGGCGTGGATATCATCGAGGCCGGTTTCCCCGCCGCCAGCCCGGATGACCTGCTGGCAGTTCAGCGCATTGCCCAAGAAGTGGGCACACCGGATGGGCCAGTCATTGCAGGCTTGGCGCGCGCTACACCCGGCGACATTGACAAGGCCTGGGAGGCGGTGAAACCTGCCGCCAGGCCTCGCATCCACACCTTCCTGGCTACGTCTGACATCCACATGCAACACAAGCTACGCATGACCCGCGAACAGGTGATCGAGCGCACGCGGGAGATGGTTGCCTACGCCAAGGCATACTGCCAGGATGTGGAGTTCAGCCCGGAAGATGCAGGACGCTCCGATCCGAACTTTCTGATCGCAGTGCTGGCGGTAGCCATTGAAGCCGGGGCAACCACGCTGAACATTCCCGATACAGTAGGCTATACCACCCCGGACGAATACTACGCCCTGATGCATCGGCTGATCACCGAAACGCCGGGCGGTAACCGCGTGATCTGGTCAGTGCATTGTCATGATGACCTGGGCCTGGCAACCGCCAACACCCTGGCGGGCATCCGCGCTGGCGCTCGCCAGGCAGAAGTGACCGTCAATGGGATTGGCGAACGGGCTGGCAATACCAGCCTCGAAGAAGTGGTGATGGCTCTCCATACCCGCCGTGCTTACTACAACCTGTACACCGGCATCGACACAACCCAGATCGTCCGCGCTAGCCGCATGGTCAGCAATTACACCGGCATGATTGTCCAGCCCAATAAGGCCATTGTCGGCAGCAATGCCTTCGCCCACGAAGCAGGCATTCACCAGGATGGCATGCTCAAGAACCAGCAAACATACGAGATCATGACTCCCGAAACGGTCGGTCTGAGCCAGAGTCGGCTGGTGCTGGGCAAGCACAGCGGGCGGCACGCCTTCCGCGTCCGCCTGCAGGAACTGGGCTTTGAGCTGAACGACGAGGAAATCACCACAGCATTTGTCCGCTTTAAAGATCTGGCGGACAAGAAGAAGACCGTTACCGACGCCGACCTCGAGGCGCTGGTGGCAGACGAGTTCTACGGCCCTCACGAATTGTACAGGCTACTGGATCTGCAGGTCACCTGTGGCCGGCCGGGAATGCCTACTGCCACCGTACGCCTGCAGGGGCCGGATGGCCGTGAATATGTCGCGCCAGCGGTTGGCACAGGCCCGGTAGACGCCTCATTCGCCGCTATTGACAGCATCATCAAGGCCCCCAATACGCTCATCGAATACAGTGTGCACAGCATCACGGAAGGTATTGATGCGATGGGGGAAGTCACTGTCCGCATTGCCGCGCAGAACGGCCCATCGCGCACATTCGGCGGTTACGGCGCTGACACCGATATCATCATGGCCAGCGCCAAGGCCTACCTGGCCGCCCTCAACCGGATGCTGGTGGTTAAAGGCAGCCAGTTCGGCCAGCCCGAAGGTGAGTCTTCCGCGATACAGGTAACGCCAGCCGCTGGCTGATTATGAATGGGAGAAGCGAGAAAAACCATGACCACACCACGCTCTACCGGTGCAGCCGACCACAAGTGCCAAGATAACTCCTCAATGTTTCCTGCCTTTCCCGCGCCACGTGGCTGGCAGTTTGGCGGTGATATGTGGGCGGGGCCTGCTCATCAGAAAGAGACGATCGATTATCTCTATACGCCTGAGGCATCGCCCCGGCCACGCTCCGCCAGCATCATGATTCGCATTACCAGCGCCCGCTAACGCGCTTGCCCGTAGGAAGACCTGGACGACGGGGGAGCGCGTTGCTCCCCCGGATTTGTTCGCATCGCCGTACTACCGAGGAAGAAGACTGATGACCGGAAACCCTCGCACGTTGTTTGACAAAATCTGGGCCGCCCATCTTGTGGCCCCTGAGAAAGATGGCGTGCCGGCCACGCTTTACATCGACTTGCATCTGGTTCATGAGGTCACCTCTCCGCAGGCGTTTGCTGCACTGCGTGAGCGCGGCCTCAGGGTGCGTCGCCCGGATCACACGCTGGCCACGATGGATCACAGCACGCCTACCACCCCGCGGGCAGCAGACGGCCAGATTCCGGTGACGGATGCCCTTGCGGCGGCGCAGCTTGAGCAACTCGCTCGCAACTGTGAGGAATTTGGCATCCCCCTTTACAGGCTGGGCAGTGAAAAGCAGGGGATCGTGCATGTCATTGGCCCGGAACAGGGTCTGACCCAGCCTGGCATGACCATTGTCTGTGGCGACAGCCATACCAGCACGCACGGCGCCTTTGGGGCGCTGGCTTTTGGCATTGGCACAAGTGAGGTGGCCCATGTCCTGGCCACGCAATGCCTGCTCCAGTATCGCCCCAAAACCTATGAGATTCGTGTTGACGGCAGCCTTCGGCCGGGAGTCTCTGCCAAGGACATCATCCTGGCGATCATTGCCCGTATTGGGGTGGAAGGCGGAACCGGCCACGTGTTTGAGTATACCGGTTCAGCGATCCGGAGCCTCGATATGGAGGGCCGGATGACCATCTGCAACATGTCGATCGAGGGCGGCGCGCGCGCCGGTATGGTCGCGCCGGATGACACAACGTTTGAATACCTCTATGGACGCCCGTACGCGCCGCAAGGAGCGGGCTGGGACGCCGCAGTGGCCGAATGGCGTCAACTGGCCACCGACGATGGCGCCACATATGACTCACAACTGGTTATCGATGCCAGCGCTCTGGAGCCAATGATCACCTATGGCACCAATCCCGGCATGGGTGTGCCGGTGACCGGTCGTGTGCCTGACCCGATGGCGGTTGGCGATCTGAGCCAGCGACAGGCCCTTGAGAAGGCGCTGGCATACATGGACCTACAGCCCGGCCAGCCGTTGCTGGGCAAGAAGATTGATGTCGTCTTTATCGGCAGTTGTACCAACTCCAGAATCTCCGACCTGCGGGCGGCAGCCCGGCTGGTCAAAGGCCGCCATGTTGCCTCTGGCGTCCGAATGTTGGTTGTACCCGGCTCGCAGCAGGTTAAGAAGCAGGCGGAAGCGGAAGGCCTGGATCGGATCTTCCGCGACGCTGGCGCGGAATGGCGTGAGGCTGGCTGCTCCATGTGCATTGCTATGAACGGCGACCAGCTTGCGCCCGGTCAGTACGCTGTCAGCACCAGCAACCGCAATTTTGAAGGTCGCCAGGGCAAAGGCGGCCGCACCTTCCTGGCCAGCCCGCTGACAGCAGCTGCTGCGGCGCTGACCGGCCAGATCACGGATGTAAGGGAGATGCTCTAATGCCAGCGTTCACGACTCTAACCAGCACCATGCTGCCACTGCCAATTGAGAATATTGACACTGACCAGATCATCCCGGCTCGCTTTCTGAAGACCACGAACAAGGCTGGCCTGGGCGAAAGTCTCTTTGCCGACTGGCGCTATACACCTGAAGGACAGCCGCGCCCCGATTTCCCGCTGAACAGACCGGAGTACCGCGGGGCGCAAATTCTTATCGCCGGCGATAACTTCGGCTGCGGCAGTTCCCGCGAGCATGCTCCTTGGGCCTTGCTGGGCTATGGTATTCGTGCGGTTGTCAGCACACGTTTCGCCGACATCTTTCGTAACAACGCGCTCAAGAATGGCCTGCTGCCGGTGATTGTTGACAGGCCCACCCTGCAGCAGTTGTTCAGCCTGGCGGCTGAAGAACCAACAACCACGATCACTATCGATCTGGCCGCGCAGACACTTACCCTGCCTGATGGCCGAAGCGTGACCTTTCCGGTTGATGGCTTTGCCAGGATGTGCTTGCTCAACGGCGTTGACCAGTTTGGCTACCTGTTGAACCAGTTACCGCAGATCGAAGCCTTTGAAGCGTCTATCCCCAGTCGTGTGAACACCAGACAGCCGGCTCCACAGGAGCTGCTATAGAACCAGGAGAATGCACCATGCCCACGCCAGCTCAGGTTGTCATCTATGACACTACCCTTCGTGACGGATCGCAGAGTGAGGGCATCTCGTTTTCGGTCGAGGATAAGCTCAAGATCGCCGGCTTGCTGGACGAACTGGGAGTCGCTTATATCGAGGGCGGCTGGCCCGGCTCTAACCCCAAGGATGCCGCCTTCTTCCGTCGCGCCCAGGATCTCAATCTGCGCCATGCGCGCCTGGCCGCTTTTGGCATGACCTGTCGCGTGGGTGGCCAGCCGGAAGATGATCCGAATATTCGGGCGTTGCTGGATGCCCAGACACCGGTCGTGACCGTTGTCGGCAAGACGTCCATGCTGCATGTCACAGAGGTGCTACGCACCACTCCTGAGGAAAACCTCCGCATCATTCGCCAGAGTCTGGCCTTTCTCAAAGCCCGGGGCAAAGAAGTGATCTATGATGCCGAGCACTTCTTTGATGGTTTCAAGCTTGACCGCGATTATGCGCTGGCCACCCTCCGCGCCGCTGTCGATGGTCAGGCGGAGGTACTCGTCCTGTGCGACACCAACGGCGGAACCCTGCCCTGGGAAGTTGAGGATATCACCGCTGCGGTCGCTATGGCATTCCCCGGCGTTAGCCTGGGCATCCATACCCACAACGACGGTGAACTGGGCGTGGCCAACACGCTTGCGGCGGTGCGTCAGGGGGCTGTCCATATTCAGGGCACGATCAACGGTTATGGGGAACGTTGCGGCAACGCCAACCTGTGCTCAATCATCCCCGATCTGGAACTGAAAATGGGCATCCGCTGCCTGCCCGAAGGGGCGCTGAGACGGCTGAGCCACATCTCGCGCTCGGTGGCCGAGACGGCCAACATGGCCCCGGATACCCACCAGCCATACGTGGGCAAGAGCGCCTTTGCCCACAAGGGCGGCATCCACGTCGCCGCAATGCGACGTACAGTTGAGAGTTACCAGCACATTGATCCTGCGCTGGTCGGTAATGAAATGCGCTTTCTAATCTCTGATCTCTCAGGACGCGGTAACGTGCTCCATGAGGCGGAGAAGATGGGCATGGACCTTTCCTCCGATAAGGCCCACGCCGTCCTGGAAGAGATCAAGCGCCTGGAACATGAAGGCTATGTGTTTGAGGGTGCTGAGGCCTCTGTGGCGCTCATGTTGCGCCGGTCTGTGGAAGGGTATGTCCCGCCATTTGAGTTACTGAACTTCACTACGCTGGTCATCCAGAATGGCGAATACGGTTCCGAGGTAGAGGCCACGGTCAAGCTGCGCGTCAAAGGCGAAGTTTTCCACACCGCCGCCGAAGGCAACGGGCCAGTCAACGCACTCGATAAGGCCCTGCGCAAGGCGCTCACGCCGGTCTATCCGGAGATCGCCAACTTCCATCTGGCGGACTACAAGGTTCGTATTCTGGATGGCAACCGGGGAACCGCCGCCACCACCCGCGTACTGATCGACACTCAGAATAGCCACCGCCGCTGGAGCACCGTCGGCGCTGGTACGAACATCATCAATGCTTCGTGGCGCGCTCTGGTAGATAGCGTCGAGTACGGTCTCCTGCTGGAGCAGGAACAACAACAGAGGGAGGAAGTCCGGGTATGAGCGTCAGGATCGCTGTTCTGCCGGGAGATGGCATCGGCCCTGAGGTGGTTGCCGCTGCCCGGCAGGTACTCCAGCGGATCGCCGATATTGGTGGTTACACATTCGTTTTCGAGGAAGCCTTGCTGGGCGGGTGTGCAATTGATGAAACCGGTTCTCCCCTGCCCGACCGGACGCTTGGCGTCTGTGAGAACGCCGACGCCATCCTGCTGGGGGCGGTAGGTGGGCCACGCTGGTCGGATCCTTCTTCGCCTGTCCGCCCCGAACAGGGATTGCTCGGCCTGCGCCAGCACTTCACACTCTTCGCCAACCTGCGCCCGGTCAAAGTCTTCCCGGCCCTGATTCCTCATGCCCCGCTGCGCCCGGAACTGCTGGCCGATGGCGTCGATATCCTGTTTGTGCGGGAGCTAACCGGAGGCATCTACTTCGGCGAGCGACGCGAGCAGGGATCGGGCGATTCCGCCTACGACACTCTGTACTACACCGTCGCTGAGGTCGAGCGCGTGGCCCATGTCGCCTTCAAGGCCGCGCAGCAGCGCCGTCGCAAGGTAACCTCTGTGGACAAGGCGAACGTCCTGGCGGCGATGCGTCTGTGGCGGCGAACCGTCCACAATGTCGCCAGGGATTACCCCGACGTAGCGCTGGAAGACGTGCTTGTCGATGCCTGCACCATGCATCTTATGCGTCGTCCAGCCTCATTTGACGTCATTCTGGCCGACAACATGTTTGGCGATATCCTCAGCGACGAATCGGCAACCCTGGCTGGCTCCCTGGGGATGCTGCCTTCAGCTTCCTTGGGTGAAAGCAGGTTTGGCCTCTACGAGCCAATCCACGGCTCAGCGCCAGATATCGCCGGGAAAGGGATCGCTAACCCTATCGGTACAATCCTGAGCGCGGCCATGCTGCTCCGCTATAGCCTCGGCCTGGTGGAAGAAGCTTTGCTCATTGAACGAGCTGTAGAAGCCGTGCTTGAATCCGGCTTGCGCACGGCGGATATCAACCTGGAAGGGCAAAAAGCAGCCACCACAGCCGAAATGACAGATGCCATCCTGGCGCAACTGGCCGCCTGAACCGGCGCTACGATGCCCGGCCTGTACCCTGGAGGCCGGGCATCGTCTGGCTGATGCTGTAATCTCCTGAGAGGTTACTTGCCACGGCGTCACACCGCGTCGTCTTCATCCGGGTTGAGATCGTCGCTGGCGCCCAGGGCATCCTGCATCCGCTGGCTGGAGAAGATATCCGTGACGCCGATGTTGAAATCGGTGGTGTCAACATCCGGGCTAGAGGCGGAAACGCCCTCACGCCCCATGGCCAGCGCCATGGCCAGTGCCGACACTAGAAATAGCAGTCGCCTGCCGGCCAAAGAGACGGTCTTCGCCCAGCGCATACCCCGCAGTGCGCAGAGTGCAAGCGCCACATAATACTCCCGCCAATCATCCGCCGTGGCCAGGCAATCCGCCACAATGTCACGGATCGCCACGATCGCCGTCAGGGCGTGAGACAGCGAATCAGTGGTCTGCCTCAGGCGGCGCGTCTGGCTGATCTCGAGCAGCAACGTGATAGCCGCCCAGACATCCACCCATTGCTCTGATCGGAGATGTGGCGCGATGTATTCACTCAACAGGCTGACTTCCAGAACAGCCCAATCGAAGAGGGTGTGACCCTCACGCGTCTGGGCAAAGTCGATCAGCCAGGCGTTGCCGCCAGGGCCAACCAGGATATTATGCACATGCAAATCCCCGTGAATCGTTGACAGCGAGCCGGTGATCTGCCGCTGCAATAGATTCGGGTAACGCCGCAACGGATTAGGCAACGAATAGTCAAAGCCTGTGGGCGCGGGCAATCGTTCCTGAGCGGGGTCAAAGTCCGGATCGAGATCAGCCACTTGCTGGAACAGCAGGTCGTCCCTCGTATACAACACACGGCCGACGATCTGCTCCACCACCGAGCCGCGGTGGTACATTCGCATCGCGTTCGCAATACCCCGTACCTCGACCTTGCCAGCCCGGAATTGAGCATCCGCCCCGGAACCGGCAATCAACTGAATGCCCTGCCGGTCGGGATAGAAATCCTCAACCGTAAATCCCTCAAGCGCCACCATCTCACCATGCTCATAGTGGCCGCGCCGGCTCCATTGCCCAAGCGGGGTCAGCCGTCGACGCGGTGTCCCCGCTTCAGGTACCGCTTCGATGACTAGCGCCGGCGGCAGCAGAAGCTCGTACTCCTGCCACACGCCAAACTGGTACCGTTGATGCTGTAACCACCAGGTCTCGCCAAATACTCGGAAGAGGCTGTTTCGCAGCAGCTCAGCCATCGCTTCTGGCCCCTGGTCGCGCCCATAGTCAGCCAGATCAATCGGTCCGGGTGCACCAGGTTCGCGGATAAACGTGTATTTCAGCCCGCCAAGCGTCGACTTCTCAACCAGCGTCGGATTGCCTACCACTCGCGCAGTCGTAGGAGGCAATGTATCACGGACAAAGGAGTCAAAACGCATCTTCTCGTAGAGAATAGCCTGCCGATCCGCCAGCTTGACAACGACTGCGGCCATAACCCGCCCATCGGGCTGGTAAGGAGTCGCTACCAGCACCCTGGCGCTGGAATAGCCGCCGTGGAGCTGGCGGTCAATCACGACCCGCCCATGCCCCGGAAACATCTGGCGGATAACTTCCAGCTCTTCGGCGTTAAGTATCACGCCGGTGTCCTGGATGTACACCGGCACCGACACCGATGGCGGCCGCTGATCCGCTGACCAGTTTGCCGCCACCACCTCCAGACGATCCAGATCAGCTTCCACCGCCATAAGCACGCGCACAGGCAGGCTATCCCCTTCACGCAGGATCGCCAGCAGCAGGTCACGCTCTGACGGCCCCTCCTCCCCTCTCTCCTTGGCAAGCTTGTGGGCCAGTTTCAGAACAGCCTGCAGACGGGGGGTTTCCCGGTATCCCGGCCAGAAGCGGCGATCATCTCCTTGACCCAGTTCCTGCCGCAACATGTAGCGCACAAAACGCGGCGCAAGCCCCTGTTCTTCCAGGGCACCGGCGGTGACACCGCCCTCAAGCCGCGTCAGCGCCATAAACAAATGTTCTACACCGATATAATAGTGTCTGGCGTTGGCCGACTCTTTGCGTGCCAGCGCCATGATCTCGTCGAATATCCTGGCAGACACGGCCCCTTACTCTTCCAGACGCAACCAGGTGCGTCCAACCCGAAAAAGCGTACCCGACTCAAGCGGGGTAGCGCCCTCTATTCGCTTCTTGCCCACATAGGTGCCGTTGCGACTGCCGGTATCCTCCAGCAGCCACCCGCCATCGGGCAGGCCAATCAACCGCGCGTGCAGACGAGAAACCTGGGTATCGAACTGCAGACACAGGTCACAGTCATCGCGGCGCCCCAGCGTGAGAATCCAGGTACCATTCGGCCCCGGACTGCCAGCCCCATCAGCACGCCGAAACTCGTATCGGCGTCCGTCATCCGGCCCGCTCATGATCGCTACCATTACGCACTGAACCGCTTGATCTGTCATTGCGAGTATCGTTGCCTGCCGCCACACTTATCCAACGCCACGCTGTCTTATTATAGCAGCAGTAGAATGGAGGCTTGGTATAGAAGGTTATCGCGGTAGAATACAGGCACGTTACTCTTCACCAGGAGTCTGGGAGCTTATGCACATTCTCGTCACCGGCGGTGCAGGCTACATTGGCTCAGTCACAGCCGCCTATTTCCTGCAGGCGGGGCACCGGGTCACTGTCTACGATAACCTGAGCTATGGCTACCGGGCTGCGGTCCCTGCTGACGCGAGCTTTATCCGGGGAGACGTTGGCGATCGCTCGGCGCTTGATGTGCTGTTTCAAAGCAGCGCTTTCGACGCCGTGGTGCACTTCGCCGCGTTCATCGAAGCCGGCGAGAGCATGGTTAATCCGGGCAAGTACTTCCGGAACAACGTCGTCAACACGCAAGCCCTTCTGGACACTATGCTTGCCCACAACGTCCGGCGGATCGTGTTCTCCTCTACAGCCGCTGTTTACGCCAGCAAAAACTCCCTGCTGGAAGAATCTGACCCGCTGTGTCCGGCCAATGTTTACGGCGAAACCAAGCTGATGATCGAGACTATGTTGCGCTGGTATGCCAGCCAGCTCGGTCTCCGCTACGCGGCGTTGCGCTATTTCAACGCCTGTGGAGCTATGCTGGGTGAAAATGGTCAGGCCATCAGGGGAGAGGCTCACCGCCCGGAAACACACCTGATTCCGTTGACGCTGCAGGTGCCGCTTGGGCAGCGCGCCAGCGTCAAGATTTTTGGCACGGACTACCCCACCCCCGATGGCACCTGCATCCGCGATTATGTGCACGTAGAAGACCTGGCGCAGGCGCATGTCCTGGCCCTTGAAGCGCTTGATGAGCGTCCAACCATGATTTACAACATTGGCAATGGTCGCGGTTACAGCGTCCGGGAAGTCATCAATGTCGCCCGCCAGGTCACCGGCATCGATTTTCCAGAAGAAGAAGCGCCGCGACGCGCCGGGGATGCGCCAATCCTGGTCGCTTCTTCCGAACGAATCATGCGGGAACTGGGATGGCAGCCCCGATATACTGCCCTGGAAGAGATCATCAGCAGCGCCTGGGCATGGCACAGCACACACCCTAACGGCTACACTGACCCTCTGTAATGTCGGCTGCCCTGTCCGGGCAAGATAGGGAAACGCGCCGGAACGATCATGCATATCGCACTCAGTGGCTGGTTCTGGGATCGTCCTGATACTGGTAGCGGACAGTACATCCGTTGCCTGCTCCATGCGCTGCGTGACCTGGCAACTGATGCGCATTTCACGTTGCTCCTCCCACCGCATATCAGGCAGGTAGAGGAACTTCCACCGGATGTGAGTCTGCTCCGGGTAGCCACGCCGATCGGCGGTCAGCTTGGCAAGGTCTGGTTTGAGCAGGTCAGCGTCCCCCGGGCTGCCCGCAGAGTCGCCGCCGACCTGCTCCACGTGCCCTACTGGGCACCGCCGCTCAGTGCCCCCGTACCAGTCGTGTCCACTATCCATGATGTGATCGCGCTGGCCATCCCTGCCTATCGCGGTGGGCCTCTGGCCCGCCTGTACACCGGTCTCGTGGTTGCCGGGGCGCAGGCAGCCGCGCACATCCTGACCGATTCGCAGGCCTCCAGAGAAGAGATCATCAACTGTCTCCGAATAGCCCCTGAAAAGGTATCAGTTGCCTGGCTCGCTACAGACAGGCGTTTTCATCCCCGGATCGACAACGAACACGACGCGGCAGTAGCTGAGAAGTACAGCCTTCCTGAACGCTTTGTCCTGTACCTGGGCGGCTATGACATCCGCAAGAACGTACACACCCTCCTGCTGGCATACACGTATGTTGTCGAGGCAATGGCGGATGAAGTGCCATTAGTTCTGGCTGGCCGGCCACCGAGCGCGTGGGGCACTACGCGCTTTCCGGATTTGCCTTCGTACATCGAGCAACTGGGGATAGGCGACTATGTGCGCTGGCTGGGAGAAATCGATGAACGAGACAAGCCTTCGCTGTACCGGCTGGCCGCGGTCGTTGCTTTTCCCAGTCGCTATGAGGGTTTTGGCCTGCCTCCGCTGGAGGCGATGGCCTGCGGCACTCCGCTGGTTGCCTGTGAGGCGTCGTCCATCCCGGAGATCGTGGGAGATGCCGGCTTTCTTGTCCCTCCAGATGACGCCCGTGGTATGGCCGGGGCTATCCTGAGCATTCTTGTCCAACCCGAACTGGCCGGTCAGCTACGCAATCTGGGCCTTAGCCGGGCCATGCAGTTTAGCTGGCGCAACACTGCGGAAGCTACCCTGGCGGTCTACCGCCAGGTCCTGGAGAGAACCGGCCACCAGCGCGGGGCGCAGCCATGACTCGCTGGTTTACCGTGGCACTGCTTGCCGGGATGGTCGCTGCCTGTCGCCCTATCGCGCCAACACCGGTCACCCAGACCAATCTGCTGCAATTCAACCAGACGGTAGAGCAATCTCTGATCGGCCCAGATGCCGAACAGAACTGGCTTTTCAGCGGGCAAAGCGGGCAACTGATCACCATCGCTCTCGAGGTCGTCGGACCGCCCCTGAGTCTGAGCCTGTATGGCCCATCAGGCGCTACCATCCCGATGCAGGTCAGTGATAGCGCCACCCCGGCCAGCCTGACCAGAGCCGCCAGGCTCCCTGAGACTGGCAGCTACCGGCTGGCGGTAGCCCTGAGGATTAGTGCTACTACCACCTACCGTCTGACCATTACCGAAGTCCAGCCGTTCTCAGCGACACCTACGCCAGTCTCGCTGGCAACCTCGGCGCCAGTGCCGGCGGAATCTCCCCTGGCGATGACGCCCCTGGTCACGGCCACCGGCGCGCCCCTGCGCGTCGGCTCCGGAGCGCGCCTGCAGCCCTACCGCCCGATTCGCGGCCAGATCGTCGACTTTGGAGCAACCGAACACTATACGATCCTCGCCCCGGCAGGCACGGTAGTGACCATTGGCGCATCGCACGTGCCCGGCAGCCCGGTTCGTCCTGCTCTTATGCTTTTCGCTCCCAGCGGCGATATCCTGGCCCGGAGTATCGAGATAGATACCCAGGCCATCATTGCCGGCATTCAGTTGCCTGTGACAGGAGCGTATGTCGTTTATGTCAGCGCTGTTGGTGACCAGGCCAGCGGACCGTATGATCTCGCTTTTGGCTACGGTGTTACATTCCGCGAAGTCGTACTGCCAGAGCCAGAGCCAGACCTTGTATACGCTGGAGTGCTGGAACTACCCTTCACCCGCGACATCTGGCCGATTCGGTTGACCATCGGCGACATCATCAGCGCAGCGGTAGTGGCGGATAACGCACGCTTCTCCCCGATCCTTACCCTGCTGTCTCCTGATGGTCAGCCGCTATACACCGGTCTAGAGGAGGAAGGCCGGGCGGCGCTGCGCCAGGTGATCGCCCCCCAGACCGGGCAATTCTACCTGGCTGTGGCACCCGCTGAGGGTTACCAGGGTGGCCCGTATACGCTGCTCTGGCAGTACAACGCCCGCGCGCCAACCCCACCGCCGGAGAACTAAGTCATACGCCCGGCTGGTATCCCCGCCGGGCGCCAAAGCAGAACAACTTACCGCACAACACCCTGGGCGCGTTCCTCCCGATACCAGGCGATGGTGCGCTGCAGCCCTTCCCGAAAACCAACCTTTGCCTGGAAGCCAAATCGTTCCCTCGCACGGGAGGTATCCAGCATCCGCCGCGGTTGCCCGCCAGGCTTGGAGGTATCCCAGTTGATCCGGCCTGTAAAGCCCGTCAACTCAGCAATCAGTTCAGCCAGATCGTGGATGCTGATCTCAAAGCCGGCGCCCAGATTGACCGGCTCGGGATCATTGTAATACGCCGTGGCCAGGGCGATTCCCCTGGCCGCGTCTTCGACATACAAGAACTCCCGTGTCGGCGTCCCATCTCCCCACAGGATGATCTCCTGCTCGCCGGCTTCCTGAGCATCCACAATCTTCTTGATAATCGCCGGAATCACGTGCGAGGACTCCGGATCGAAATTGTCTCCTGGACCGTATAGATTCACCGGCAGCAAATGGATGGCATTGTAGCCGTACTGCTGGCGGTAAGCCTGCCCCTGCACAAGCAGCATCTTCTTGGCCAGGCCATATGGCGCATTGGTTTCCTCGGGGTAGCCATCCCAGAGTGCTTCCTCACGGAATGGTACAGGTGTGTGCTTGGGGTATGAACAGATCGTCCCAACACTCACGAATTTCGGCACACCTGCCCGCCGGGCATATTCCATGAGCAACACGCCCATCATCAGGTTATCGTAGAAGAACGTGCCTGGATACTTGCGGTTCGCCCCGATTCCGCCTACCCTGGCCGCCAGATGCACAACTGCTGTTGCATCGGCAAAATCAGAGAAAAGGCGTTCAACAGTCGCCTGTTCGCGCAGGTCATACTCCGCACTTCGCACACGGTAGATCGCCCCGCATCCCAGCGCTTCCAGATGGGCGCACAGATGGCGACCCAGAAAACCATTTGCCCCGGTCACAATGATCCGTTGCGATGACCAGTCAAAGCTTGACCGATCAGGCATATCCCCCTCCACAATTGCTGCATACCACGAAAGCATCTACCAGCCATGCTCCAGCCGGACAACCAGCCGTTCAGGCATGTCAATGGCTGCCATGCGACGCTGCACTGAGGCCACATCGTAGGGAACACGCCGATGCTCAAAAAGTGCGCGCGCCACATCGAGGAAGGCGTAAGCTGCGTGGGGATTTGAATCGCGGGGTTGCCCGACTGACCCTGGATTGATGATCTGCCGCCGCCCATTCAACGACCGAGGCCTGTCATATACCGGCAACTGGGCCTCGGTATCACCACGCTCAGTGATCATCTCAAAAACAACCGGCGTGTGTGTGTGGCCAACAAGGCAATAAGGCGTTTCAAAGTGGGTGAAGTTCAATGTGGCAATCAGCGGATCCAGAATATATTCCCAGATTGGCTCCCGCGGACTGCCGTGAACCAGCGTATAAGGGCCAATGACAAACGTCGTTGGCAGAGCAGCTAGGTATTCCCGGTTGTCGGGACGGAGAGTTTCTGCCGTCCAGACCACAGCCTTGCGTGCATCAGTATTGAAGGTCCGCACATCCAGCCGACCCAGTGCTGCCCAGTCATGATTCCCGGCCAGACACAGATGCGGCAACGTTCGCAGCAGATCGATGCATTCATTGGGGTCCGGGCCATATCCGACGATGTCCCCCAGGCACCAGACAAAATCCCATTGCCCCCTGGCATCTTCCAGGACAGCCTGAAACGCCGTCAGATTGGCATGAATATCCGAGATCACCAGTACGCGCATGGCCGCCCCTTCTCGTCGCAGTGCCTCTCCGCTGCTGCGCCGCTGTTATACCATGCTTTCGCAGGCCTAGCTACCATCTTCCGCGCCATGCTTTCCCCCAGCCAATGAAATGGCACAGGTGCAAAAAGAAACTGCCTGTCGGTGGCACCGACAGGCAGTGGTTGTTGCGACGCCTGTAAGCTCTAGGCTTCAGCCAGCCGCTGGTATTGCTGCCAGCGCTCCAGGACATCCTGGTGAACCAGCTCGGCCAGCTTACTGGCGCGCTCTGGATCCGCTTTGCGCAGGATGTTGAAGCGGCCCTGCTTGTACATGAACTCCTCCAGCTGCTCGATATCCATCTTGGAATCCAGGCTGAAGGGATTCTTGCCCTGCTCCACCGCGGGGTTGTAGCGGTACAGCGGCCAGAAGCCCGATTCCACGGCTTCCTTCTGCACATCGAGGCCTTTCGCCATATCAATGCCATGAGCGATGCAGTGCGCGTAGGCGATGATCAGGGACGGCCCCGGATAGGCTTCGGCTTCGCGGAAGGCCCGGACGGTGTGGGTCATGTTGGCGCCCATAGCCACCTGGGCAACATAGACGTTACCGTAGCTCATCGCCATCATACCCAGGTCCTTCTTGCGAGCCGGCTTGCCCGCCGCAGCGAACTTGGCCACTGCAGCGCGCGGCGTAGCCTTGGAAGCCTGCCCGCCGGTGTTGGAGTAGACGGCCGTATCAAGCACCAGGATATTCACATTCGCCCCGGATGCCAGCACGTGATCCAGACCGCCGTAGCCGATATCGTAGGCCCAGCCATCGCCACCGATGATCCAAACACTCTTGGTCACCAGGTAGTCGGCCACCGACAGAAGCTGCTGGGCCAGTTTGCTGCCATCCTTGGCCAGCAACGCTTTAAGCTGCTCAACACGGGCACGCTGCGCTTCAATGCCTTCCTGTTCGCTCTGGTCAGCGTCACGGATAGCCGTCAGCAGCTCCTGTTGGCCCGGCAGTGCCTGGATCGCTCTGTCCAGAAGTTCGAAGGCATACTGAGTCAGCTTGTCGACCGTCAACCGCATGCCCATGCCAAACTCGGCGTTGTCCTCAAATAGCGAGTTCGACCAGGCCGGGCCACGGCCATCTGCCCTCGTGGTGTAAGGTGTAGTCGGCAGGTTGCCGCCGTAGATCGATGAGCAGCCGGTTGCGTTGGCGATCAGAACGCGGTCGCCAAACAACTGCGTCATCAGCTTGATGTAGGGCGTTTCCCCACAACCCGCGCAGGCGCCGGAGAACTCAAACAGCGGGCGCAGCAGCTGCGAACCTTTGACGCTGAAACGGCTAAACAGCGACGGGTCAGTATCCGGAATAGAGAGGAAGTAGGCGAAGTTCTCGGCCTCAGCCTCCCGCAGTGGCGCCTGCGGAGCCATGTTAATGGCCTTCTTGTCGGTCTTAACGCCGTTGACCTTCTCGAAGGCGGGACAGGCCTCCACGCACAGCGAGCAACCCGTGCAGTCCTCTGGCGCCACCTGAACCGTGAACTTCATCCCCGCAAACTGACGCCCGGTCGCATCCACAGACTTGAACGTCTTGGGCGCATTGCCGTTGGCATAGGAAGCATCGTACACCTTGGTGCGGATTGCCGCATGCGGGCACACAAACGAACACTGGTTACACTGGATGCAGATGTCCGGCTCCCAGACGGGGATTTCCGAAGCGATATTGCGCTTCTCATACTTGGTCGTCCCCACCGGGAAAGTGCCATCCACCGGCATAGCCGAGACTGGCAACCAGTCCCCCCTTCCGGCGATGATCTCTGCCGTCACCTTGCGCACGAATTCCGGTGCATCATCCGGCACAGGCGGAGCGATCCTAATCGTGCTGGTAGCCTTGGCCGGCACCTTGACTTCCTGGATACGCTCTTTGGCAATCGCGGCAGCGCGGACATTCATCTCCACGACCGCCTTGCCCTTCTTGCCATAGGTGTCTTCGATAGCCAGCTCGATCATGCGCTGCGCTTCGTCCTCCGGAAGCACACCGGAGATCGCGAAATAAGCCGCCTGCATCGTGGTATTGATGCGCCCACCGAGGCCGAGCGATTTGGCAATCCCCAGCGCATCGATGACGTAAAACTTGGCCTTCTTCTCGATCAGGGCTTCCTGCACTTCACGCGGCAGATGATCCCAGACTTCGTCAGCGCCGTAGGGGCTGTTCAGCAGGAACGTGCCGCCTTCCTTGAGCGCGCTGAGCATCTCATACCGCTCCAGGAAGCTGAAGTTGTGGCAGGCCAGGAAGTTGGTCTTCTGTACCAGGTAAGGGCTGCGGATGGGATGTTTGCTGAAGCGCAGGTGCGAAACAGTGCGCGTGCCAGCCTTCTTCGAATCGTAGACGAAGTAGCCCTGCGTGTAGTAGTCGGTCGCTTCGCCGATGATCTTGATCGTGTTCTTGTTCGCGCCAACCGTACCATCAGAGCCGAGGCCCCAGAACACAGCCGTATGCACGCCAGCCGGTTCGCTGGACCAGCTATCGTCCCATTCCAGGCTGGTGCCAGCCACATCATCGATGATGCCGATGGTGAAGTGATTCTTGGGCCTGTCGGCAGCCAGGTTGTCAAACACCGCCTTGGCCATGCCAGGATTAAATTCCTTGGAACCCAGGCCATAGCGCCCGCCCACAATCAGCGGTGACTTACTGAGCACGCCTTCCTCAACCGCTTCGTCAACCGCCGCACGGACATCCAGGTACAACGGCTCGCCGGTCGCGCCGGGTTCCTTGGTGCGGTCAAGCACGGCGATCTTCTTGACGGTCTTGGGGAGAGCGGCCACAAATGCCCGGTTGTCAAACGGCCGGTACAGCCGCACTTTGACCAGGCCTACCTTCTCGCCATCGGCTTGCAGCTTCTCGACAACCTCGTGGACCGTCTCCGCGCCAGACCCCATCACCACGATCACGCGTTCAGCGTCAGGTGCGCCGACATAATCGAACAGGTGATACTGGCGGCCCGTGAGTCTGGCCAGATCATTCATGCACTGCTGCACAACCTCAGCGGCCAGCAAATAGTAGCGATTGACCGTCTCGCGCCCCTGGAAGTACACATCGGGGTTCTGAGCCGTGCCACGAATCACCGGGCGATCTGGGCTAAGCGCGCGTGCGCGATGGGCTGCCAGAGCCTCTTCGTCGATCATCGCCCGCATCGTGTCCTGGCTCAGTTCTTCAACCTTCTGAATCTCATGCGACGTGCGGAAGCCATCGAAGAAGTGGACAAACGGCACACGCGCCTTAAGCGTCGCCGCATGCGCAATCAGCGCAAAGTCCATGGCTTCCTGGACATTATTGGACGCCAGCATGGCGAAGCCGGTAGAACGGGCTGCCATCACATCCGAATGATCGCCAAAAATGGACAATCCCTGCGCCGCCAGCGAGCGCGCTGCCACATGGAAGACCGTAGGTGTCAGCTCCCCGGCGATCTTGTACATGTTGGGGATCATCAGGAGCAGACCCTGCGAAGCCGTGAAAGTGGTCGTGAGTGCCCCGGTTGTCATCGCACCGTGCACCGCACCAGCCGCGCCGCCTTCCGACTGCATTTCAACCACAGTCGGCACAGTCCCCCAGATATTCGTCTCGTTGTTGGCCGATTTCTCATCGGCCAGTTCGCCCATTGGAGAGGAAGGCGTGATCGGATAGATCGCGATGACTTCGCTCAGTGCATGGGCAACATGAGCCGCCGCCGTATTGGCATCAATGGTGACGATCCGGCGCGCTTCTTGATCAGCCATGATTACCCTTCCTAGCTGCTAGACACAGTAGTCCATATTCGGCCCTAGGGTAACATGGCGATCCAGATCTCATAAGTGAATAACAGCATGAGTTTGGTGTCAGTTATCACTTATCTTCTCCCCTGCACAGTTATAGGGTAGAATTGGCCTGGAATAACTTCGATCACCTACAGAACCGGCAGTTATTGGCAGCAACATCTGTTTCCGCAAAGAGGAGAAAGATTGATGGCTGACCTCAAGACTACTTACATGGGCATCCCCCTCAGAAGCCCGGTGATGGTAGCCGCCAGCTCCGTTTCCAGCTACGTCGACCGTGTGCAGATGGCGGAAAGCGCCGGTGCTGGTGGGCTGGTTATCCGCTCCCTGTTTGAAGAGCAGATCTCCCTGGATCAGTGGCGGATGGAAGAAGCGCTCGCCATCGGAGCTGAGAGCTTCGCCGAAGCGGTGTCCTACTTCCCAAAGGTGGAACACGGCGGGATTAAGGAACACCTGATGTGGGTGGAAAAGACACGCAAGGCTGTCACCATGCCTATCTTCGCCAGCCTGAATGCCGTCTCACCAGGAGCCTGGACTACCTATGCACGGCAACTGGCTGATACCGGCGTCAACGGCCTGGAAATCAACGTCTATGCCGTACCTGCCGACCCGAATCAACCCGGCAGCGTCATCGAGCAGCAGCTTTACGATGTCATTGAAGCCATCAGGAAAGAGGTCTCACTGCCTATCGCGGTGAAACTCAGCCCGTTCTATACTGCCCCGGCCAATGTCGTCAAAGAACTGGAAAAGCGCGGGGTGAACGCGATAGTGATCTTCAACCGCTTCCTCCAGCCGGATATCGATCCAGACACCGAATCCCTCATCAACGAAATGGTCCTCAGCACCCCTGCCGAGTTGAAAGTACCCCTGCGTTGGGCGGCGCTGCTCTATGGCCGCACCAGCCTTGATATTGCTGTCAACACCGGTGTACACACCGGACGCGACGTCATCAAAGCGCTCCTGGCCGGTGCAACGGTTGTACAGGTCGCCGCAACACTGTTGAAAAACGGGATTCCCTACATCTCTACGATGCTGCTGGACATCCAGAACTGGATGGAGGAAAAAGGCTACACCACCCTGCCTGACTTCCGGGGCAAGCTCAGCCAGAGGAATTGCGATGATCCCTTCGCCTTTGAGCGGGCCCAGTACGTCAAACTGCTCAGCGGCGCGCACTGATCCACCACCACGACCAGTTTCCGATCAGAGCATACAGAACGTGTCCGGTCGTATGACCGGACACGTTCGTTCTTTGCATCATCATGCTAATATAGTCATCTTGCCCAGACATCCTGCCAGTAGATGCACAACAATTTACTTGACACCACACCCACTCAGGCGTATAGTGAAAAGTAACGCGGTTTAGTAACGCGCTTCACCTGATCGCTCTGTAGTGACGACTTCACATAGGGTCAGGATGTCCGGTAAACGGGTAACCATGCAGCAGGTGGCCGATGAAGCGGGCGTGTCACGGACGACGGTTTCTTTCGTCCTCAACAACACGCCCAATGTGAACATTTCCGCCGCAACACGCGCCCGCGTCTGGCAGGCCGTCGCTAACCTCAATTATGCCCGTACCTTTGCTGCTCGTTCACTGGCTACCGGACGATCGCAGACGATAGCGTTTATCTTGCGTCAGATGCCCGACGAACTGCTGGTGAACGCGTTCCTGGGCGGTTTGCTGAGCGGCGTGACTCAGGCCATCAGCGCTGATAACTACCGCCTGTTGTTTGAGACCGCCGGGCATGATGCTTCTGCTGGCACGTATACGGAACTGGTGCGCACCCAGCGCGTCGATGGCCTCATCATCTCCGGGCCGGTGGTGGATGATACCGAACTGCGGGGCCTGCACCGCGAGAACGTGCCGATCGTCGTCAACGGCAAGCCAGATTTTGAGGAACTCTATAGCGTTGATGTTGACAACGTCGCCAGCGCCCGAACTGCCGTACAGCACCTGATTGATCTCGGCCACCGCCGCATTGCCCACATCACCAACGGCCCGCTCAATTACACCGCCAGCAGCGATCGCTTGGAAGGATACCGGCAGGGGCTGCTCAACGCAGGGCTACCCTGCGAAGATCGCTATGTTCAGGTCAATCCGACCTTCACCGACCAGGGCGGTTACGAGGCGATGCGCCGCCTCCTTGACCTGCCGGAGCGGCCAACCGCCGTATTCGCTGCCAGCGATGTTGTCGCTTTCGGGGCCATCAGAGCTATTCAGGAAGCAGGCTTGCGCATCCCAACCGATATCTCCATCGTGGGTTTCGATGACATCCCGCTGGCCAGTTACCTGGCGCCTGGTCTGACGACGATTCACATCCCGGTTATCCAGCTCGGTGTGCGCGCCGGCGAGATGCTGATGCAGCTGATCCAGGGTGACACCCCTGTGCCGCGTCGTGTTCTGCTGGAAACCCGTCTCGTTATCCGCCACTCGACGGCGCCTTTACAGGAATCGTGACATCCGATTTTTAGTTTTTCGATTACGATAAAGGAAAGGGGGTTACGAGCATCTGGTGAGACTTGCACTCTCAACTATTGACGTCCTGACATCTGCATCTTTTTGAGGAGCTAAACATGCGCAAACTAACCGCCCTTCTCCTGGTAGTGATGCTGGTCATGGCTGCCTTTCCCGTCGCTGTGACCGCCCAGGAACCTGAGATCAAGTGCTTTACCGACGAAGAAGCAACTGTCGTGGTAGCTGCTGGCGCCGTGGGCCAGGAACTTGAACTGACCCGCGCCGGCGCCGAGCGCTTCATGGAAGCCTGCCCCAACATCACCGTGACTGTTCTGGAAACGCCCGACATGGTACAGGATCGTCTGGGCTTCTACCTGCAGCTCTTTGAGGCCCAGAGTGGCGATGTCGACGTTTTCCAGATCGACGTGATCTGGCCCGGTGACCTGGCTGAGCACCTGATCGACCTCACCCCCTATCTGACCGAGGAGGAGATCGCCGCTCACTTCCCGGCCATCATCCAGAACAACACGGTGAATGGCGCGCTGGTCGGCATTCCGTGGTTCACTGATGCCGGTCTGCTCTACTATCGCACCGACCTTCTGGAGAAGTATGGCTTTGACGCCCCACCCGCGACCTGGGACGAACTGACCGAAATGGCTCAGGTCATCCAGGACGGCGAACGTGCCGCGGGCAATGCTGAATTCTGGGGCTTTGTATGGCAGGGCAATGCCTACGAAGGCCTGACCTGCGACGCACTGGAGTGGCAGTACAGCGAGAGCGACACCCAGATCGTCAACCCCGAAACTGGCGAGATCGAGGTCAACAATGAGGCGACCATCGCCGCCTTCGAGCGCGCCGCCAGCTGGGTGGGCACCATCAGTCCTGATGGTGTGACAAGCTACGCTGAAGAAGATGCTCGCGCGGTCTGGCAGGCTGGTAATGCTGCCTTCATGCGCAACTGGCCGTATGCCTACAGCCTCGGTAACGCCGACGACAGCCCGATCAAGGGCCTGTTCGATGTCGCTCCGCTGCCCTTCGGCGCCAGCGGGCACGGCGCGGCCACCCTGGGCGGCTGGCAGCTGGCTGTCTCCAAGTACTCCAAGAATCCAGATGCTGCCGCGGCTGTGGCTGTCTACCTGGCCAGCGCTGCGGAACAGAAGATCCGTGCAGTACAGGGGTCGTTCAACCCGACGATCATGTCACTCTACGAGGATGAGGAAGTCCTGGCCGCCGCACCGTTCTTCGGCAGCCTGTATGACGTCTTCATCAACGCCGTAGCCCGTCCGTCGACCCTGTCCGCTCCGAATTACAACGCCGTCTCGACCGCCTACTTCACCGCCGTGCACAGCATCCTGACCGGCGAACAGGACGCCGCGGTCGCCCTGGAACTGCTCGAACTGGATCTGGCGGATCTCCTTGGCAAATAACCGCCGGGGGATCGTCAAGTCCTGACTCGCTGCTGAACATGCGTCTGGGGGTAGGTCACCCTACCCCCAGATCAGTTACGGACCCTGCCAACAAGCGGGCCACAGGCATACAGTCTGGCCCGGAAGACTACGTGCAAGCTGGCAGGATAAGGTGTGTTGCTTCGCCTGAGCCAATATTAACCATTTGTACGCTAAAGAACACTGCCGGGGCTATGTGCCGCGAAAGTCCTCCCGCAGGAGGGAGCGAATGGTAACCAGAACCCCCAAACATCCCCTGGAAGATATCGACGAACCCGTCACCCCGTCACTGGAGCGTATGCGCTCCCCCACAGATATCGAAGCGGTTGCCATCGAGTTGATCAGTGGTCTGTTTATCCTGATTGGTCTGGGGGCGTTTGCCCTGCTTTTCGTCAGCATCAACAGCGACACGACCATCCAGGCTATCACACAGGGCCGGTCAGAGCAATCGCTCATTCTGGCGTTTCTGGACAGTTTCGGCATTGTCGTGCCGATCCTGATTCTGGTGCTCGGCAGTTTACTGATCTGGCTGGGCGTCAGGCTGCGCCAGCGTGGGATCACCGCCGCACGCTGGGCACAACTCGCCCTGGTCTGGCTGTCGGTAGGCGTAGCGGTGCTGGGTCTGAGCGCCTTCTATAATGCAGGCCGGCCAACGCTGGCCCTGACAGACACGGGCTTCAAATGGACTGAAGCGCTGGGGGCGGTGATCCCCCATGCGGTTGTCCTGATCATCCTGCTGGTTGCTCTGCGCTGGCTCAGCCGGCTTCTCAACGTGATCTTCGAGGGCGACGAGACCCTTACTGCCCGCGATACCCGCATGGCCTGGAACCTGCTGATCCCCACGCTGGTCGTCCTGATCGTGGTTGCCGCTCGCCCTCTGGAAGAAACGTTTATCACCAGCCTGACCGACAAACGCTTCGCCGGCACTCAAACGGTCAACTTCGTCGGCCTGAACAATTACGCCAGGCTGCTCAGCTTCCGGCTGGATATCGTACCCTGCCGCCTGAATGAAGAGACCAATACCTGTGCCATAGACACAACTGGCGCAGTGCGCTGGGAGATGATCGATCGGGAATTGTTGCGGCAGGGCTTCCGTCCCGTGTCAACCATTGACCTTGGCGGCGGGCGCGGTCTGACCGTAAGCGCTATAGACGCCAGCTTTATTTCCAGCGCGGGCAACACGCTGTTCTTCACCGTTGTGTCCGTCTTGCTGGAGCTGATACTGGGTCTGTTTGTGGCAATGGTGGTCAATTCCAAGTTCCGTGGCCGCGGTCTGATGCGCGCCGCCATGCTGGTGCCCTGGGCCATCCCCACCGTGATCTCGGCCCGCCTCTGGGAGATCATGTTGCGTGATAACCAGTCCGGCATCCTGAACAAGATGCTGGTTGACCTCGGTATCTTCTCCCAATCGCAGGCCTGGCTGGCTAACCCCGATATTCAGCTCTGGTCGCTCATCCTGGTGGATGTCTGGAAGACCACCCCCTTCATGGCCCTGTTGCTGCTGGCCGGTCTGCAGACCATTCCGGAAGACCTGTACGAAGCCGCCTCCGTGGACGGAGCTAACCGCGTCCGGCAGTTCTTCGCGGTCACCATCCCCTTGCTGCGACCGACCATCGCCGTAGCGCTGGTCTTCCGCACACTGGACGCCCTGCGTGTCTTCGATGTCTTCAACGTCCTGCTGGGGCGGCGCAAGCTCTCCATGGCCACTTACAACTTTGAAACCCTTGTCCAGAATCAGGATGGCGGCTACGCCTCTGCGATCGGGGTAATCATCTTCATCCTGATCTTCATCTTCGCCGTCATCTATGTACGCACACTGGGGGTGGAGACAGAATGACAGCCAAAGCGTTACGCCACCTGTTGGGGCGTGCAGGATTCTGGTTGCTGGTGATCGTCATTGCCGCCTACACGCTGTTCCCTTTCTACTGGGCGCTCAACTCGTCGTTCAAGAGCGAACAGGAGATTATGGAGCCAGCTTCGTACCTGCCGCGTAACCCGACACTGGTCAATTATCAGGGCGTTTTCCAGAATGATGAGTTCATCCGCGCTCTGGGTAACTCCGCCGTCGTCTCAGCGACGACGGTTCTCCTGGCCTTGGTAGTCGGCTCGTTTGCGGCCTACGCACTGGGTCGCCTGCGGTTTCGCGGGCGCACCGCCATGCTGTACGCGGTGCTCTCCATGACTATGTTCCCGCAGATTTCTGTCCTTTCGGGACTGTTTAGCATCGTCAGAGACCTGGGTGTCTTCGGATCGCAACTGTCCCTGATCATCTCGTACCCGATCTTCACCCTGCCCTTCACCGTCTGGGTGCTCACCAGCTTCTTCCGGGGCCTGCCAAAGGAGATCGAACAGGCGGCGCTGGTTGACGGGGCAACCACCTTTCAGACTTTCCGCATGATCCTCCTCCCGCTGACCGCTCCTGCCCTGGTGACAACCGGCCTGCTGGCCTTCATTGCCGCCTGGAATGAATACCTGTTCGCGCTGACCTTCACCATGACTAACCCGAGCGCGCGCACTGTCCCGGTTGCCATAGCGCTGTTCTCTGGCCGGATCGCCCGCGAAGAGCCGATCGCCGAGGTCATGGCGGCGGCCATGGTGGTCACACTGCCGCTGCTAGCCCTGGTGTTGATCTTCCAGAACCGCATTGTCGCCGGCCTGACCGCTGGCGCGGTCAAAGGGTAGCTGGAACGGTTCGAAGGCTGCTGTATAATCGGTCACCGGCACCTCCTCCGCTGGAATGTGCCGGTGTTTTTCTGCAATAAGGAAGTCAAAGCCCTATGGCCTGGTACACCAACGCAGTCTTTTATGAGCTTTATCCCCGCGCTTTCGCCGATGGCAACGGCGACGGTTGGGGCGATTTCGCCGGGATTCTGGAACGGCTGGACTATCTGGAATGGCTGGGCGTGGATTGCATCTGGATCACGCCGATCTATCCCTCACCGCTCAAGGATGACGGCTATGACATTTCCAGTTACTACGGTATCCACCCTAACTATGGGACAATCGAGGAGTTCCGCCTGGTTGTCGATGAAGTGCACCGACGCGGGATGCACCTCATCCCCGATCTGGTGATGAATCATACGTCGGATCAACATCCCTGGTTCCGGATCGCCCGCCAGTCGCGCCAGTCACGCTTGCGCGATTACTACGTCTGGAGCGATACACCTGCTCGCTACGCCGACGCCCGCATCATTTTCCTGGATACTGAAACCTCCAACTGGGCGCTCGATCCTGTTAGCCAGCAATACTACTGGCACCGCTTCTATAGCAGCCAGCCTGACCTGAACTATGACAGCCCGGCAGTGCAGCAGGCGATGCTGGATGTCATCAAGTACTGGCTTGATCTGGGGGTCGATGGCTTCCGCGTGGATGCCGTACCGTATCTGTTTGAGCGGGAGGGCACCAACTGCGAGAACTTACCCGAAACGCATGAGTACTGCAAGCGCATCCGGCGCTTCATGGACGATCACTATCCAGGTACAATTCTACTCGCTGAAGCCAACCAGTGGCCGCGTGACACCCTACCCTATTTTGGCAATGGCGACGAATTCCACATGAATTTCCACTTCCCTCTCATGCCCCGCCTGTATATGGCGCTGGCCCGCCAGGACCGCACAGCAATCGTGAACATCCTCGCCGAAACCCCGGAAATCCCCCCTGGCTGCCAGTGGGGAACCTTCCTGCGCAACCACGATGAGCTAACCTTGGAGATGGTCACCCCGGAAGAGCGTGAATTCTTGTGGAACACCTACGCTCCGGAACCGCGTATGCGCCTCAACCTGGGCATCCGCCGCCGGTTGGCGCCGTTGATGAACAATGATCGCCGCAAAATCCTGCTCATGTATTCGATGCTGTTCACACTACCCGGCACGCCAGTGCTGTACTACGGTGACCAGATCGGGATGGGTGATAACATCCATCTGCCCGATCGCAACGGAGTCCGCACTCCCATGCAATGGGACTCTGGACCCAATGCCGGGTTCTCCAGTGCACCCTCGCACCAGCTCTATGCGCCGGTAATCGATGATGACGTCTATGGCTACCGCCGCGTCAACGTTGCCGCCCAGAAGGCAGACCCAGACTCGCTCCTCAACCGTATCCGCCACATGATTCACGTTCGCAAACAACAGCCTGCCCTGGCCGAAGGGAAGCTCCAGTGGGTTGAGAACGCCCCTCTGTCGACTCTGGTCTTCTGGCGCACCAGCCCTGATCAGAATCTGCTGATCCTGCACAATTTAGCAGATACAACCGCTAGGCTATCCCTCCCCTCCACAATGCCTGCCCTGGCCACGGACATCCTGACCGGGGAACAGATCGCGACAGACGAACCACTGAGCCTTTCCCCATACGCGTTTCGCTGGCTGGCGCCCGCCCCTGGCGCATAGAGCCGGTAAGAAGTGGGACGGCTCCCTGTCAGCCGTCCCACCTTATACTGCCGAAGAACTGTCTCAGGCGCCAGCGCCTCGAATGCCGCCCTCCGTCATCGCGCGGGCATTCAACAGCGCCTCCGCCTCCTCAGCGGTCATATAGCCCAGTTCCACCACGACCTGCTTCACGGTCTTGTTTTCGGCCATGGCTTTCTTGGCTACTTCGGCCCCTTTGAGATACCCGATAATGGGATTAAGCGCCGTAACCAGAATCGGGTTTTTTGCCAGCCAGCCTTCCGCCTTTTCCCGGTTAGCCGTGACGCCAACCACGCACTTCTCGGTAAAGGCGCGCACCGCCCCGATCGTCACGTGCATCATCTCAAACAGGTTATGAGCCAGGATCGGCATCATCACATTCAGTTCAAGCTGCCCCGCTTGCCCGGCCAGCATCACCGTTAAGTCGTTGCCCATCACATGATACATGGCCATGTTCAGCATCTCCGCCAACACCGGGTTAACTTTGCCGGGCATAATGCTTGATCCGGGCTGTACCATCGGCAGACGGATCTCATCCAGGCCAGTAGCGGGACCGCTACTCAGCAGGCGGAAATCATTGGCGATGCGCGTCAAATCCTGGGCCAGCACCCGCATCGCCCCGGAGAAGAACACAGCATCCTGCATGGACTGCATCGACTCAAAGAGATTATCGCTCTCGTACAGCTTGAAACCAGTCAGGCGAGATAACACCCTAATCATGCGACTATGGTATTCCGGGTGGGCATTAAGGCCGGTACCGGTTGCTGTGCCGCCGATGCCTAGCCGCCGCAAGCCCTCCGTAGCCATCTCGATCTTCTCGATATTGCGCTCCACGGCCCTGGCATAGGCGCCAAACTCCTGTCCCAGCCGGACCGGGACGGCATCCTGAAGGTGCGTCCGGCCGCTCTTCACTACATCATCAAACGCTGCAGCCTTTCCCTCCAGCGCATACTGAAGGTCACGCAACGCCTTCATCAACTCATCCAGCCGCCACAGCACACCCAGCCGGATAGCTGTCGGGATAGTGTCATTGGTTGACTGAGCCATATTGACATGGTCATTGGGGCTAACTGGCTTGGCCGGATCGTCCACCGCGAAGCCCAGCAACTGGTTCGCCCGGTTGGCGATGACCTCATTGGTGTTCATGTTCTGACTGGTGCCAGCGCCAGCCTGGAAAGGGTCCACTACAAACTGGTCATGCCACTGACCGGCAATCACCTCATCCGCCGCGGCCATCACCGCCCCCGCCAGTTCTTCCCCACGAATGATTCGCCCGCCGACCTGCACATCCCGGAACAGCCCCAGGTCCCTGTTGACCTCTGCTGCTGCGCGTTTGATCACCGCCATTGCCCAGATGAAGGCGGGGTAGCAGCGCATGCCAC
The DNA here is from genome assembly GCA_013178165.1 of Anaerolineae bacterium. Classification (NCBI taxonomy): domain Bacteria; kingdom Bacillati; phylum Chloroflexota; class Anaerolineae; species Anaerolineae bacterium. The sequence goes on along the minus strand of JABLXG010000001.1, from coordinate 157,458 downwards.
TGACAGGGAAGTTCTGAACCGCCCGCTGTGTCTGCGCACCGTAGAGCGCTCCTGCAGGGACCAGCACCTCGCCAAGCGAATCCTTCTCCACACGAACAGCGCCCATCTTCTTCACTATACTCCTGATAATTTCAGTCCGATTTTTTGTAAGTCTAGCGTGTCGGGGCAACGCCAACAACCACTTGGTGCCCACCAGAAACAAAAACGCCCGACAGGGCAATCCCAGGCGATAAATCGCGGGACGCCTCTGCCGGGCGCGACGGGAAGTCACACCCGCCTGTTCAGATAGCCGGCTCAGGCCAACCCAACCAGCTCCTTAAAACGCTGCTCGGAGGTCGCCTGAATCTGATCATGCAGGCTGTTACCGTGGGAATCCATTGTCACCACCAGTTCCCAGTTCTTGACGCGGATCACCCAGAAGGCTTCCGGCACGCCCAGTTCATCCTTTAACAGCACATCCTCAACCTTCTCGACTGTCGCCGCAATCAGAGTCGCCGCGCCGCCGACTGCATGCAGATACACAGCGCCATGTTCCTTGCAACCGGCCAGGGTTCGGGCGCCCATACCGCCTTTGCCGATGATCGCACGCACTTTGAAATGGCCGATCACATCCGCTTCGTACGGCTCCTCACGGATGCTGGTGGTCGGCCCGGCAGCCACGAAACGGTAGCTGCCATCTGGATTCTGCGCCACCACCGGGCCACAATGATAGATTACCCCACCCTCCAGCAAGGGTTTGAGGCGGGCGTATAGCTCCGGGCGCTTGATTTCCGGCGTCTTGATGAAGTTTTCGATCATCAGTTTGTGAGCAGCATCACGTGCTGTGACCACGATGCCGTTCAACTGGACAACATCGCCCGTGTGCAGGGCGCGAATCTGCTCTTCCGAAATGGGGGTTTGCAGCCTGATCATGCTCGTCGCTCGCTTTCTCCTACTGGTACGACACCTGACCGTCACGCACGATCATCCGGTTCCTGCGGCAGGCCCAGCACATGTAGGATACCGTCACGAAGTAGCTGGCCGGCAACCGGTGCGCCGCCCCGATCTGAACATCCAGCACCGTTGTCTTGCCGCCGAAACCCATCGGGCCAATACCCAGTGAATTGGCTTCCTCTTTGAGCCGCTCCTCCAGCGCTGCCACCTCTGGAACGTCGCTGCGCTCCCCGATCTTACGGATAAACTGCTCTTTGGAGACCTCATAACCGGTGCCCCGGTCGCCCCCGATGGCAATCCCCAGAATGCCCGGCGCACAACCCTGTCCCTGCGCCTTGACCACAGCATCCAGCGCAACTTTGCGCACGCCTTCCAGGTCTCGCCCAGCCTTCAGGCGACTGTCTGGAAGCGAATATTGAATCCCGACATTCTCACATCCACCGCCCTTAAGAGTCAGATCAACCTGGAGATAGCCCTCTTCCCACTCCTCAAAGTGGATGACGGGGAAGTTCTGCCCGGTGTTGTCCCCGCTATTGCGGTCCGTCAGGCTGTCGACCGCATTGGGCCGCAGGTAGGAACGCCTGGTGGCTTCCTGAACTGCTGCCCGGATCTGCTCCCGCAGCTTCAGCGTTGACCAGCCAAAGGGGTAGTGCACATAGAAGATCGGTGTACCCGTGTCCTGACACACCGGCGTCGAATGCTGGCGGGCCAGGGTGACATTTTCCAGAATGCTACTGAAGACACTCTGCGCCGCCGAGCCTTCTTCTTCCCGGTTATAGGCTTCGCGCAGGGCCTCCTCAACATCAGGTGGCAGGTCAGTGGAAGCCCGGCGGATCAGCTCCACAAACGCTTCAGTGAGATCCGGCTGCATGGAATACCTCCAGACCAAAAACTGACGGATACACCAACAATAGCATCTCCTCCTGGCCTGTGGCAGCCTCTAAAGGCACCCCCTCACCTGACATTACTCACATGTTATAATAGCCCCGCTAGCGGGAGTCCTGCGCGCAAGAAGGAGAGCACAATGCGCATCCAGGCCGAACCGATTGCCCTGCGCCTGAGCACCCCTTTCCGCATTGCTCACGGCACCAGTACCGAACGTCACAACGTGCTGGTTCACGTCGATAACGGCGTTGGGGTGGCTGCCATCACGCCTTATTACCCCGCCCAGGTCCCCGATGTGCTGACCTATTTGAGCGATCAACGGACGCAGCAGGCGCTTGAGCCAGACATTCGCTTTATCGAGGACATCCTGGATGCCCTGCCAGAGGGACCGGCCCCAGCGCGAGCCGCTCTCGACATCGCCCTGCATGATCTCTGGGCGCAATCGCTCGGCCAGCCACTCTATCGTCTCTGGGGTCTCAACCCGGCCCGTGCCCCGTACAGCACCTTCACGATCAGCATGGCCGAGGAAGGCGAATTCCGCCAGCGTGTGCGGGAAGCAGTGCGCTATCCGCTGCTCAAGATCAAGCTGGGAACCGGCACACTGGAAGGGGATGAAGCCCTGGTGCGCATGGCCAGGGAGGAAAGCAGCGCCCGGCTCTGCGTTGACGCTAACGCTGCCTGGACGATCAACCAGGCAGCGGAGATCATTCCCCGCCTGGCGACATACGACCTCATGTTCATTGAGCAGCCGCTTGCCCGGGACGATATCGCCGGTTGGCACACGCTAGCCAAACGACTCCCCGCAGGCACGCCGCCGCTGATCGCTGATGAATCGATCCATGACTCGCGAGACATCCTTCCGCTACACGGTGCGGCAGATGGCATCAATATCAAGCTGGCCAAGTGTGGCGGCCTACGCGAAGCGCGCCGCATGATCACCCTTGCCCGGACACTTGGCATGAAGGTCATGCTCGGCTGCATGATTGAGAGCACTGTCGGTGTGACGGCGGCGGCGCACCTGGCCCCGCTGGTCGATTTCGCCGATCTGGATGGCTTCCTGACGGTCACGAACGATCCGTACGAAGGTGGCGTGCGCTGGGATAATGGCCGGCTTCACCTGCCGGATACGCCCGGCCTGGGCGTCCACCGTCGCTCCCAGTAACACGTTCGAAGACACATCCGAAGAGATATACGCTGAATCGCCCTGGTACGTTGACCGGATGACATTTACCGGATGAGAGGAGAGAGTCGCCATGAGTTTTCCAGCCTTCTACAGCCCTGATCGCGTGGGCACGCTCTACACACCGGATACCGCCGCGGCCATTGCTGCCGGGCTGGCCGCCCGAACGACCCCGGCGGTAGATGACCGCTACCGTACCCTCCTGATCCTGGTCGATACTCAGGTCGACTTTATCCACCCGGATGGCGCCCTTGCTGTGCCGGGCGCAGTGGAGGATACCCGCCGCACCATTGAATGGTTGTTCCGTAACCTGGTGCACATTACGACCATTGCTGCTTCGCTGGATAGCCACACGCCGCTGCAGATCTTTTATCCCACCTGGTGGACAGACCCGGATGGCCGCGCCCCCGCCCCATTTACGCCCATCACCGCCGCAGATGTGCAGACAGGACGCTGGCGGCCGGTGATCGAGCCAGAGTGGTCAGTTCAGTATGTGGAGCGCCTGGAACGCGAGGCCAAGAAAACACTGATGATCTGGCCCTACCACACCATGATCGGCACACCCGGCCAGGCCATCACTCCCGCCCTCTACGAAGCCATCGCTTATCACGCTGCGGCGCGCGGCGCGCAGCCCTACTTTCTTTCCAAAGGCTTTCTGGCCAGGACGGAACACTACTCGATTGTCGAACCGGAAGTCAAAATCCCGGAAGAACGTGAGCATGGCGGGGAGCTAAATACACCCTTCCTGGAAATGATCGCCGCCTACGACCGCATTTACATCGCCGGGCAGGCCAAAAGCCATTGTGTGCTGGAGACGGTCGGCTCGCTAATGCGGTATTTCGCTGAACGCCCGGAGGTGATCAATCGGCTGCACGTGCTTATCGACTGTACGTCTTCGGTCGTCCATCCCCAGATCGACTTCGAGCAACTTGCCACAGCAGCCCTGACGAGCTATCAGACTGCGGGGCTTCACCTGGTACGATCAACCGATCCCATCGCATAGAGCCGTTTGGAAAGCCCGCATCCGGTGGTAACATATTACGAAGAGCCATTCAGTGGGGGCCTGAGATACCCGAGGAGGGAAGAGGATGCCGCGTAACACCCGTCTTGCTGTGCTACTGATTGCGTTTGCCTTGCTGTTTAGCCTCGCGCCGCAGCCAGCCGCTCAGGCCCAGTGGGGCAGCCTGCCCGATCTGGGTGGGCGAACGGTAGTGGCGGTGACTGAGAACGGCTACATGCCGCTCAACTTCGAAGACCCGACCACCGGCGAAGCCATGGGCTGGGAATACGAGGCCATGGAGGAGATCTGCCGTCGCCTCAACTGCGTCGTCGAGTGGAATCTGATCGGCTGGGACGCCATGATCCCCGCTGTCGCTGAAGGTCAGTTCGAGATCGGCATGGATGGCATCACCATCACCGCCGAGCGTGATGAGGTCATCGACTTCTCCGACCCTTACATGATGCTGGAGCAGTTCCTGCTCGTCCGCGCCGATGAAGACCGCTTCACCAACGCCGCCGAATTCGCCGCCAACGACAGCCTGCTCATCGGCACCGTCCCCGGTACCACCCCCTTCTACACCGCCGTCTACACCGTCCTCGATGGCGACGAGAACAACCCCCGTATCGTCCTGCTCGATAGCTTCGGCGCCGCTGTCGAAGCCCTCCGCAGCGGCGATGTCGACGCCGTCATCATGGACGCCGCCTCCAGCCGGGGCTACATCGGCGCTAACCCCGAAGCCTTCAAGCTCGTCGGCGAAGCCCTCTCCTCTGAGGAGTTCGGCTTCATCTTCACCCCTGGCTCCGACCTCATCGCCCCTGTCAACGCCGCCCTCGCTACCATGAAGGCCGATGGCTACCTTGACTACCTCAATAACAAGTGGTTCTTCCTCTATGACCCCACCGGCGGGAGCTAGAACCAGCGGTTGAGTTGAACACAGAGGTGCGTTGCCCCACGCGCAACGCACCTCGTTTTTTGACCAGAAGAGGACTCCTGTATGACCCACCCAAGTTCATCCCCGGTAGTTGGACGCTCACGCGCCTTACCCGTAATTGATCGCCTGGCACAACTGCCCTGGTGGCTGCTGATCGTCGCTCTGATCGGCGTGGTGCTGCTTTGGTCGATCACCACCAACGAGTCCTACCAGGTGATTTTCGAGCGAGTCCGTGAGGGCTTTGGCACAACCATCTATGTGACCCTGGTTGCTTATGCCCTGGCGCTCATCCTGGGACTGATCATCGGTCTGGCACGTGTTTCTGCAAACAAGGTAATCTACCACCTCTCAACGTTCTACGTGGAGATCATGCGCGGTGTGCCCATGCTCGTCCTGCTGTACTATATCGCTTTTGTCGTTGGTCCCGCCCTGGTCAGTGCGATCAACACTATCGGCCAGGCCATGCTAGCCAGCAGCATCCTGCCGGATATTGCTGCTTCGCTGGCGAATATGGCCGTCCGCGACCTGGACTTCACCGCGCGGGCTGTGCTGGCGCTCACGCTGGGCTATGCCGCTTTCCTCTCCGAAATTTTCCGCGCTGGCATCGAATCCATCGAGCGCGGCCAGATGGAAGCCGCCCGCTCGCTGGGCATGACCTACTGGCAGGCCATGCGCTATGTCATCCTGCCGCAGGCCATCCAGCGGGTATTGCCCCCACTTGGCAATGACTTTGTAGCCATGCTCAAGGATTCATCGCTCGTATCGGTGCTGGGCGTGCGCGACATCACCATGCTGGGCAAAGTCTATTCCACCAGCACGTTTCGCTTCTTTGAAACGTACAACGTGGTTGCCTTCCTCTACCTGTCAATGACTATCGTCCTGTCGCTGGGCGTGCGGTACATCGAGAAGCGCATGGCGGTAGAACGTTAGGCGGCCTGCCCGTGCTCGCGGGCAGGCCGCCCTGTGTCAGCCACGCTGAGATGCGGTCCTACTGTGCCCTGTCTGCCTCCTGCACGGTGAACAACATCCCGGCTGTGCGGCCAAAGACCTCAGGGAAGTAGAAGGCGTAAGCATGGGCGGGCATTGTCTGGAATTCGCCGACCAGGCTGGCCCGGATTTGATATGTGTACACGTAGGTCCCACGCGGCAGAAAATCAGCATACAGGTTGACCTGTTCGTCCCGCATCTCGGTATGGTCAAACCACCACCAGCCCCAGTACCAGTACGGATCGTAGTTGTCCTGTCGTTGCCGCTCCAGTTGTGGCCCCTCGACCAACCGGCTTGTGGTGAGCAGGGAAGCATCAACGCCTTCTGTACCCGCCGGGATTGGATCCTCCAACACAAAGTAGTAGATGTCTTCCGGTAGCGTGATCGTCAACCGGACTGTGATCACATCACCAACCTTTGCCGCTGTGACAGGCTCATTTGGCGCTCCGGTCAGGAAGTACTCGCGGCTAACCGTGATCCCCCGGCTGATGGCTTCCGCTTCAGCGGCAGGCAGGCGCAGGTTCAGATGCGCCGTGTAGTACAGCGCGCCCTCGCCCTCGCCACGGGCCACCGTCACCCGGTTCAATTCCCCGCGTAGCAGGTCCCTGACTGCCACCCGAATCACCTGACCATCGCGGACTGTTTCCGGCGTGACGGTCGTCCGGGCCAGCGTATCACGGTTAACCACCAGCGAGTACTCATAGTTGCCGCGCAATTCCCCGGTCAGCACCATCCAATCGGTCAGCGCGATGACCGCCCATACATTCTCCTGCGTGGTTTCCCAGTGATCGCCCTGCCGGGCTACCATCAGCCAGCGGACGGCGTTTGGCAGCAGGTCACTATCCGGCACAGTGCGCGCCAGTGCGCTCAACACCAGCGCCGTGGTGCGCGTGTCGCTGCCCCAGTTCCACCAGTCAACGGTCTCCTCTTCCCAGTGTGCGCCGGTTGCCGAGAGAATAGCCCCTGTGACCAAATCGCTCACCAGGTCGCTCACCGCCTCGTGCTCCGGATACAGCTCATGGAAAGCCATCAACAGGTAGGCCCGCCCCTGATGCGACATCTCCAGGCGGGCGTTATGCAATGCCAACAGTTGATTCAGGTCACCCTGACCGCCGCGCGCCAAAACGTAGAGGTAGAAGGCTTGCCGGTTGAGCTGCCAGGCAGGGGTGTCGACGGCTGGCCGGATCAGATCGCTGCGCACGAAATTCAGCGCCCGGTCAATCATCCACGCGTCGACTGCCAGCCCGGTATGGCGAGCTTCGATCAGCCCAAGGGCAGCGTAAGCTGTTACCAGCGGATTGCTCTCCATATGCCCGAACCAGCCCCAACCACCGTCTGGATTCTGCTCTGCAGTCAGTTTCTCCAGCGCTTGCTGCAGCGCCGTGTAGAGATTGGCTTCCAGCGCCGGGTCCTGGATCCCCAGATTCCTCAGGGCGCGGTAGGTGACCACATTCGGCAGGAAGCGACTAACAGTTTGTTCGATGCACTGGTGCGGATAGTTCTTCAGGTAGTCGAAGGTATCCGTCGCCGTCACCGCCAGCGAAGGATCAAGCCGGATCGTCAGTTCGCCCTGTCTAGTGTCCAGACGTGGCGGCAGGCTGATCGCCTCCGTTCGCGATCCGACCCCCCGTAGCACGCCCGCCGTGCCCACCACATCCGGGGCCGTATACCGGTAGACAGGGATGGTATTGTCCGGCCCGGTCGCCAATGTCGGCTTGCTGGCGTCCTGGTAGCCCTGCTCACTACGGGCGATAAAGGTCAGATCGACATAGTCGACATCCTCGGCCACAGCAGTCCAGTTGACCCGCCCGCGCGCCCCGGCTTCGATGGTGATCGTCTGCGCAGCGTCCGATTGCAGGGTCACCCCTGCCGCCTCCAGCATCACCGTGACCCGTTGCGCCTGGCCGGTGTTATTGTTGACCACCGCTGCCAGTTGCACGACATCATCAACCACGAAGAAGCGCGGCGCCACCGGACGGATCAGCAGCGGCAGCGTGGCGACGATCTCTGCCGTAGTCTGGCCGACCCGTGTATCGACGGTCAGCGCGCGTGCGTCAAATGTCCACGTTGTCAGGTTATCGGGCAGGTCAACGGAAACCGTCGCCCGGCCATCAGGACCGGTCACCACATGCGCGGCCCATAGTGGCGTCTGCTCGAACTGCTCCCGGATCAGCAATGGTGCAGCTTGTCCACCCTGTGCGCCGCCTGTGTCCGCCATCGGTGCGGCAGTCATGGTCGGTATGGCCCCCATCATCACCATGCCCTCGGGAACAGTGCTCCGGGCTGCCGTCTCGCCCAGATACTCATCCGACAGGCGGTCAAGCAGTGCCGACAGCGAGTGATCGGTCAAGACATAATTCCCCTGCCGGCCATAGAAGGCATCCAGCAGCGTACCGCTGTTTGGAGGCAGCAGCGCGAGGATGGCTTTGTCAGTTAACGCCACCCCGAACTCGGCCTGTACCGGCTCACCGCTGGCATCTACGGCCTGCAGGTCAAACGTCACGGCTTCGCGGGGCTGAGCCAACGTTGTCGACGGTGTGACCGTAATTGTCAGCGCCTGGCGGACCGGCTCTACATCCAGCGAGATCTCGCCCGTCCGGTAGTCCGGGTTCAGGCTTTCTTCATCAATGCCTTTAACCACCGTCACATCGAAGTAGATGGTAGGAACGTGCGCCTCCGTGATCGGCAGCTCATACAGCAACGTGGAACCTTCCACGCGCCGCACCTCATAATTGATGACTCCGGCCCGCTCGACACTGACCAGCACCGTGCTCGCCCCTGCAAACGGGATCGGCACCAGCACCTGCGCCACATCGCCTGGCCGGTAACTCTCCTTGTCCGCGATCAGGTCGATCGTGCGCGATGGCTCGCCCCACCACACCGGACGGCCACCCATCACCCAGAAGCGGAGCGTACTGCTGTTGCGACGCTCGTACTCGTCCAGGGCCGAAGCACGTATGCGGAAGATACCGGCATCCGGCGGGGTGAACAGGTATGCAGCCTTGCCATCACTCCCGGTAACCACCTGGGCCGTTGCCACCTCGATCTCTTCGCGCGTCCACGTGTACCGCCCGTACTCGCCTTCAACAGGCGCCCGCGACCAGCGGATTTCCACAACAGTGAGGTCGATGCGTTTCCCGGCCAGCGGCTCGCTGGCGGCGGTCACAGCGATCAACTCGATTGGCATTGGCTCTCCGGCCTTGCCGAAATAACGATCGGAGCGCAGGCCAACATACACGTTGGCGGGATGGGCTAACACTGATGTTCGCCCACTGATCGCCTGCTGGCTTTCATCGACAACGGTGGCTTCCACTGTCAGGCGCATCGGTCGCACCGTCGCCGGACGTGTGTTCGCAGTAGTTACCAAGAACTTGCCGTTTGCGTCGGTGAGGGCCGTGCCATCCCCGACGTAATGGTGGAAATTGTCCTGTGTCTCATCGTCGAAGTGATACCGCCCCGGGCCAGAGTACGGGAAGCTGATCGGTTCGCCGTAGGCACTCCAGTTCACTGTTGCATTGCTGACCGCTCCGCCCGCGTAATAGGTGGTCTCCACCAGGGCGTTGAGTGCATCCCCCTGGAAGATCGCCTCCTGCTGCGGCGTGACCGTCACCTCGTATTCTGGCACGCGGAACTCCGCAATTGTGAACATGACGGATGCCTGGTCAGCACGGATGATAGCCTCGCCGATCGGCGCGGTATCGGGCAGTCTGAATTCGCCGCTGAACGTGCCGAAGTCTGTCAAAGGCACGTCATCTTCATACAGCTTCTGGCTGGAATACGTGGACTGGATCGTGACGTGCACAGAGCGCATGTTGGGCAATCGGTAGTCCATATCGTGCCGATCACGCAACACCCCCCGAAAGTACACTATCTGCCCGGGGCGGTAGATTGGCCGGTCGGTATACAGATACCCCTGCCGGGTTGGCAAATCAGACTCCGAATAGCTGAACCACGCGCCGTACTCACCGCGCCCCTGGGCGACAATTGTCACAAAGTCATCACTGCTGAAGGCCCTAACTGACGCACGCCATACCCCATCGGGACCGGTCTGCCCGCGAGCAATTGCCGTTCCCGCACGCAGGACAGTGACAGTGGCGCCGGGCATGGCCTCCGCCGTGACCATATCGGTAACCCAGACCAGCACCTCTCCGGGCGCTCGCTTGACCGTCAGGTTAAGCGAAGCCACAACCAGTGGGAACTGGTAGACCTGCTGATCAGGACCGCGCATCACCACCCAGTAATTACCTTCAGACAGCTGCCCACCCTGCTCCGACGCCAGCAGTACTTCAGCAGAGACGCCTTCGCGCCCCTGCGAATCAAACGTCTGAGTCCAGGCGCGAACCAGGTTCTCCGGGCGTGCCCAGCGGACCATCCCGCGCTCAGCGTAATCACTTAGAGCGTAGGCGAGATCCTCTACTGCCACGCGATAAAGCTCAAACGATACAGTCGGCCTGCCGCTGATCACCAGCGGGAAGCGGGTATCTTCCCGGTGGGCGCCGACAATCGCGAGAGCAGTGTTGCCGGTGACCGGATAGGCCCAGGTCGCAATGTCGCCAGTGGTGAACCTGAATGTGTAATCCGTGCTGATCACATTCCCGTAAATGTCTTCCGCTCCAGCCAGAAAGGTGATCATGTAAGTGGTGTTCGGCAGCGCGGAAAACTGGATACCCAACGACTGATTACCCCAGATCTCCGGTTGCCAATCAGTCTCCGGCGAAATCACAACCCTGTTCCGGAAGGTCTCCGTATTCATCGGCGAGCGAAACTCAATCGAGGCGCCACTACCTGGTCGAACGTCGGACGTGCCGTTACGGGGATAGGTGTTAGCAATCCCTGGATAGGGAACCGTGCTGAAGGTCGTGGACTGCCCCCGGTCGAGCGTGGCTTCTCCGCCGGCGCTGCGCGCCTCCGGACTGACGTGGATAGTGTAGATGGTTTCCATTGCCAGCAGACTGGCTGGCGTAAACGTCATCTGCGTGGCGTCGTCGCTCCAGTAGAAGCTCCCCGGAACCTGTTGGCCAAGCCCCAGGAGCAGGAATGCTGCCTCCGTACTGGCTTTGTCCATCGGCTGACTGAAGGTGATCCGTACCTGGCGATCCAGCAATACCCCCTGCTCCATCGGCCCGGGCGAAATATCCAGAATTTGCGGCGGCAACGTCCGGAATGACCAGCGGAACGCCTCTTCAAGCCTTGCGCCGGTTACGGCTTCCAGCCCGGCTGGCACCGTGACGGTGTAGGTCGTGCCGCCGCGCAGGGCTTCAGATGGGGTAAAAGCGTAGATGGACGTATTCAGCCACTCACCCTTGCCTGCCAGCGGTGGAGCGATCACCAGGGGGGATGGTAGATCCGTCTGTTGCGCCGTTGAGACCAGCGGCACAACCGGGCGATTGAAGGTGACCACAATGCGCGCGTCAGCGGCCACACCTTCGGCCCCAACTTCCGGTGTCACAACGGTCACGGCCAGCGCGCCGATCGTCCGCGCTTCAAACCGGTAAGCCTCCTCCAGCGGAAGGCCGTTGGTCGCAACCGCCCCCGTGCCGATCGTGACCCGGTACTGGGCTGCCCGCGGCCATTCCTCAGTTGGCGAAAACATCAGCGTGCGATCATCCTGCCAGCTAAATGCTCCTTCCAGCGCCGGGTCAAAACTCATCGCCGTTTCAACACTGGCTCTATCCATCGCCTGGTCAAACGTGATGGTCAGCGGCTCCGCGCCGCTCAGTTCGACGCCGGGCAACGGCCAGACGTCGATCACGTGTGGAGGGAGCGCTTCTTCGTTCTGAGCAGCAAGCCAGTGCTGCTCACCTTCGATCGTCACAAGCCCTCCCAGGATGAACACACACATCAGAGTCGCCAGCACTCTGCGGTTCATAGCTACCTCTTTCGCTCGCATGCCGTCCTGCATGCTAGACGCACGATACCGTCCCGCGGTTCCCTGCCTGGCACTTCGATCATAGTACAAAAAACAAAAAGCTGGCGGCGGCGCCAGACCGCTACCAGCTTCACATCCCTACAGACGATTACCTGCGCTCAAAGCAGCTCCCGCACGATGGCCAGGGCTGCCTCAAAGTTCACTTCATTCCCCATCACCGGCACATATTCAGCGTAACGGATGGTATTGTCGCGATCGAGGACGAATACCGCTCGCTGGTTGATCCGCCACTCTGTATCATGGACGCCGTAATCGTCTGAGAACTTCATGTCCCGGTGGGAAGAGAGTGTCTCCACGCGGTCGATACCCTCCGCACCGCACCACCGCTTCTGGGTAAAAGGCAGATCGGCGCTGATGGTCAGGATGACCACTTCCTCACCCAGCGAAGCCGCTTCCTCATTGAAGCGGCGTGTTTGAGCTGCGCATACACTGGTTTCCAGCGACGGCACCACGCTCAGAATCTTGATCTTATCACCGTAATCAGCCAGCGTCTTGATCGACCAGTCGTTGGCCACCAGCGCGAAATCCGGAGCCTTGCTTCCAACTTTGAGCATCTCGCCGCGTACAGGATGTTCCACTCCGCGCACGATCATACCGGGCCTGCCAGCCATAGAACTTCATCCCTCCAGAAGAGATATTGTAGATATAGTTGAGCTTAATTAGAAGATTATCGCACAAGAAAAGACTTTGCCAGATTTCTCACAATCCTGTAAGGATTATGACCCGACAGGCTGGAGCGCCGCATCAAAGAAGCCGACAACACGCTCGGTGAAAGCCCGCTGGCCGGCGCTGGTCAGGTAGGAGCCATGTGTCGCCCCCGACACGATCCATAAATCGATGTGTGCACCCAGCGTGGCGGCATACTGCGCGCCGGCCAGCGTAACTTCGTGTTCGCCGTAGATCAGCAGCACACGGCGTGGTGCAATAGCTGCGATGACATCCAGCGGCTTGAGTTGGCTCAGGCTCATCCCCGTTGCGGAGCGATACCCCAGTCGTGCCCCAAGGCTGAACAGCGCTGTAACAGGGTCCTGTGGCCCGCCGATTCCCAGTGTCTGCGCCCCGTAGTCAACATACCCGCCTTCAGCAACGACCGCGCGGATCTCCGGCGCCTGCGCCGCCGCGAACAACGCGCTGGCGCCCGCCTGGGAAAAACCATGCGCCCCGATGCGGGACATATCCACATCAGGGCGCTGGCGCAGATAAGCAAGAGCATCTAGAATGTCACCGCTTTCCCACACACCGAGGCTGTGCGGAGACATCCCCGTGCACGGGCGGCTGTCATAGGTCAGGACGTTGTAGCCCCCTGCCACCAGCACGGCCACCTCATGCAGCCAGCCGCCGCGATCCTGGCCATAGGCTGGCGGCACGATGATCGTCGCGCCATTGCTGCCCGGCAGAAAGTAACCGCGGAACGCGACGCCATGCCGTGACGGGACGCTCACCTCTTCGGCCTCCAGCCCTACTTGCGCTGGCTCCGGCCCTATACTGCACGGCGGATGGGTGGTACCCCACAGCGTCATCCATCCCAGCCCCACCGGAACCAGTATCAGCACAAAGCCGATCAGGAACACACTAAAGCCCGCCAATCGCATGATCCGCTCAGGCAGGTTTCTAGCGCTGGCCGACATCGCCCCTGTGCAGACCTCACGACTTCTTGCCAAACTTGGCGGTTAGAATATCAGCGAGGGTTGGTGCGCCGATCTCCTGAAGCTCATAACGAATGCGCTGATACGGTTTATCGATGGTGATCACCCGCGTCAGATCAATTGGCGTCCCAATGATCACCATATCCGCCGGCACAGCGCGGATGGTCGCTTCCAGATCTGCCGCCTGCTTCTCGCCGTATCCCATGGCTGGCAGCAGCGCCCCCGTTCCCGGATACTTGGCAAAGGTCTCGGCAATACTGCCTACCGCATACGGGCGAGGATCGATAATCTCGGCTGCGCCAAAGCGCCGCGCCGCCACCACGCCTGCGCCATAAGTCATCTCACCATGGGTGAGCGTCGGTCCATCCTCAACTACCAGCACCCGTTTGCCCCGGATGGCTGCCGGATCATCCACTGTGATCGGCGACGCCCCCTCGACGATTATCGCGCCCGGCGCCAGGGTACGGACATTTCGGCGCACCGTCTCGATATCGTCGAGGTTGGCGGTGTCAACTTTGTTGATCACCACCACATCGGCCATGCGCAGATTTGCTTCACCGGGATGGTAACGTAACTCGTGACCGGGACGGTGTGGATCGGCAACCACAATATGCAGGTCAGAACGGTAGAACGGCAGGTCATTGTTGCCGCCATCCCACAGGATGATGTCGGCCTCCTGTTCCGCCTGGCGCAGGATCCGCTCATAGTCAACGCCTGCGTACACGATCACGCCCCGATCGATGTGCGGCTCATACTCCTCGCGCTCCTCAATCGTCACACGGTGATGGTCGAGATCGGCGTAATCTGCAAATCGTTGGACAGCCTGGCTGGCCAGGTCGCCATAGGGCATTGGATGCCGGATGACCGCCACCCGGTATCCCAGACCGCGCAGTACATCGCTCACCCGGCGCGTGGTCTGGCTCTTGCCGCTACCAGTCCTGACGGCCCCGATACTCACAACCGGCCTGATGCTGACAAGCTGGGTATGCCGCGGTCCCATCAACCGATAGTCGGCCCCGGCCGCCAGCACCATGCTCGCCTTGTGCATCACGTATTCGTGTGGCACATCAGAATAGGCAAAGATCACCTCGTCTACCGCATATCTGGTGATCAGATCAACCAGTTCCTCCTCCGCAACAATCGGGATGCCGGCGGGATACAATCGCCCGGCCAGTTCCGGGGGATAGATACGCCCCTCGATGTCCGGAATTTGCGTGGCGGTGAAGGCCACCACTTCATACTGCTCGTTGTCGCGGAAGTACACGTTGAAGTTGTGAAAGTCGCGGCCAGCCGCGCCCATGATGATCACGCGCTCACGTTCCATGAAGCTCCGTTCTCCTGATCCGAATGGCCGTGCTTACCCCCGGAAACGCAGGGAGGGCGCAACCATTGTGCACCCACCCCAAAGAAACTGCAAGTCTATTGTGTAACTTATACAGATTGCGGTCTATCAGTCAGCCATGCCACTCTGCCGGTAGGCGATCGTGCTCAACAGGACACTCAGCGCGTACAGCGCCAGCAACGGTCCCATCACCAACATCATGTTGAACGGGTCAATAGTCGGCGTGATCATCGCCGCCGCCATCGACGCCCCAACAACCGCCAGCCGCCAGTTCTGCCGCAGCGCACGCGGGCTGACCAGCCCCAGCCGCGCCAGGATGAAGAAGATAAGCGGCATCTCAAAACTCACACCGATCCAGAATAGCAGCGAGGTCACAAATGCTACGTACTGGTCAGCAGTCCAATCAGCCTTGAAAATGTCGCTCTGAAAGTTCTGCAGAAAGTTCAGCGCCGCCGGCATCAACAGAAACCACGCGAACAACACCCCGACCAGGAACAGCAGCGTAGTCGCCGGCAGCGATAGCAGGACGTATCGTCGCTCCTTGCGCGTCAGGCCAGGAGCGATGAACATCCACAGTTGCCAGGTAATCCATGGGATGCTCAGGATTCCTCCCGCCAGCAGCGCCACCCGGAAGTAGATAACCACGCCCTCGGTAGGCCCAAGCGTTTGGAGCAGGAAGTCCTCACGCCCCACGGGAGAAATCAGGTATTCGAGAATACGACCGGCAAAGAGCAGTGACACCCCTGTGGTGACCGCCAGCCCCAGGAAGGCTTTGATGAGCCGGTTGCGCAGCTCCGCCAGATGATCAAAGAAGCCCATAACATAGGCTTCCGGGGTATCATCCTGCTCTGGTGGACTGGCCGGCGCGGTTTTGGGCTGGCCTGATCTGGCGCGTTCAGCCGGTTTCAACTGCGTGTCCATGCGTCGTACCGTCCTGAGTTGTCCTGAGTGGACCGGGGCTGCTCATCTTCATCCGCACTGGAACCATCGCCAGCCGATCCAGCGGTTCCGGACTCTGCCTGGCGTGGTTCCAATGGAATGGGGCCAATTTCCTTGGTCACTTCCTGTACGGGTTTCAGGGATTCCTCAATCGGTTTCTTCATATCACCGACCAGCCGATCCAGTTGTCCACTGATCATCTGCTGCCGGACTCGGGGGTTGGCGGCCTTGCCAACCATGTCGACCACCTCCGGCTCGATTCCGGCTTCGGCCAGTTCCTTCCTGATCATCGTCGAAGCTTCCTGCCACATGTCACGGAACTTACCCATGTAGACGCCCATCACATAGGCCCAGCGGGCCATACGCTTGGGGCCAGCAACCATCAACATGAGCAGGAAAACAATGACCAGTTCCGTTGGCCCAACACCGAGGATATTCATTGCTCTGTGTCCACCCTGTAACCAGGAAACAGGGCCTCCAGCGCTGCTTGATCAGCTACCAGACTGCCCAGTACGCCGTTTACGAAACGCGCCGAAGTATCGGAACCATAATCTTTGGCCAGTTCGACTGCCTCGTTAATCACGACACGCAGCGGCGCGGTATGGGAAACGGCAATCTCGAAGATAGAAAGTCTCAGAATGTTACGGTCAATGATCGCCAGTTGCTCCACCGGCCATTCTGGAGCATGCCGCTGGATCAAATGATCGAGCTTCTCCTTGTGGGCCAGAACGCCATTGACCAGCTGGTACACAAACGGGCGCAACTCATCCGCAAGTTCTTCCTGCTCCAGACGCTGGGCCAACACCTCTGGAACCGAATGAGTCGTGCAATCCAGTTCGTAAAGTGCCTGCAGGGCAAGCTGCCGCGCTTGATGACGCGCACCGGGCATAACGTTTATTGCTCCTCAGTCCGCGGCTCGAATACCACATCATCAATATGGACGTTAACCGCGCGGACTTCCATACCAACGATCTGGCGGATTGCACGCGCCACCTCGCGCTGAACGGCGTGGCTTACCTCATACATATTAGTGTCAGCGCGAGTCACGATAAACAGATCAACCGTTACGCTGTGCCCATCTACCAGAATCTGCACACCCTCAGCGGTTGGCGTGCGCTTCCACAGCCTATCCACACCACCCGGAATCATACTCATCCGGGCCACACCCTCAACCCGCAGGGTAGAAAGCCGGGCGATCGTCAACAGGACTTCCGGCGCGACAGTGACGCGATCGTTTGGGTTACGGGGAGCAATCATGGCCCTTACCTGTGGTCTACTCACAAAAGGGGTGAGGCGCTAACCCATCACCAGTCCACCATCAACCGAAAGAACGTGCCCGGTCACGTAGCTAGCCTCGTCTGACGCCAGAAAGGCCACCGCGTACGCCACATCCTCGACGGTACCCCACCGGCCCAGCGGAATGTGCTCATTCAGGCGCTCAGCGATATTGGCCGGCAGGTTCGCGGTCAGGTCTGTTGCCACAAAACCGGGCGCTACAGCATTCACTGTAATTGTACGTGAGGCCAATTCCCGCGCCAACGATTTCGTCAGGCCAATCAGGCCGGCCTTGCTGGCGCTGTAATTGCTCTGCCCTTCGTTGCCAGCAATTCCACTCACGCTGGTGATGTTGATGATGCGCCCATACCGCTGCTTCATCATCGGTCGCACTACGGCCTTGCAACAATTCCAGGCGCTTTTGAGATTGGTGTTGATGACCGTGTCCCAGTCCTCTTCCTTCATCCGCATGATCAGGGCATCGCGGGTAGTACCAGCGTTGTTAACCAGAATATCCACGCGTCCATAGGTATCTACCGCCGTCTGGATCAGCTGGCTGGCCTGCTCAAAACTGCTGACATCGGCCTGAACAGCCATTGCCTTACCACCTGCCTGCCGGATCTCCTCCACCACCGCCTCAGCAGCGGCAGCTGAACTCACGTAATTGACAACTACAGTTGCCCCACGACGGGCCAGTTCCAGGGCGATGCCCCGCCCGATTCCGCGACTGGCGCCTGTGACAACAGCCACACGATCAGCAAGTTGAGACATGCCCGTTCTCCCGCAGGGTATCCAAGCCTGGCGTGCTTTATGATAACGGGTTGCGCACCGAGTGTAAAGCACAAATACAGTCCCGGACAGAACAACCGCCCGCGTAACCAGCGGGCGGTTGCCTTCACATCAGTCCTGTTACGGCCAATGGCCTTCACGCCTCAGGACACTATCGGCACCTGCCCGATATTGCCCCGCACCGTGACGGTTGAAGCCAGCACCCAGCCCGGCCCCAGCGCCGTCTGAACCTGAAGCCAGCTACCATCAAGTGTGCGCCCGATTACCGGCAGTGTCAGCCCAAGGGGCGCTATCCCCAGCACCCCTGAGTCAACCCCTCGGCCCATATACACGTTCACAGGGGAGGACACAATTACTTCCGCCCCGGTCGTTTCCCCGGCCACTTCCGCATACCGCAGAATAGGCACATTGGCAAAGACGCCGCGGAAGATCACGAACTCAGAATTTACCCAGCCGGTGCCAAAAGCGCCCCGCACCTGGAACCAGATCCTATCAGGCGTTGACGCGGTGATATCCAGCTCTGTGCCGCCGGGAACCGTGGCCACCACCGTGTAGTTCGCTCCCGGACCGCTACGGATATTCAGATAACTGGTATTGACGATCACATACGAACGCACTGGCTCAGGTTGCGGCGCAGGCAGGAGCGTCGCTGCTGAGGGCTGAGCGATATTACCGCTGAGTTGCGCGCCAGTCGTTGCGCCAGCAGGGGCCGTCCGCGGGCCATTGCGGATGATCTCAATCGTCCAGGAGGGTACCCAGCCAACGCTGTTACCGTAGGCAACCTGCAACCAGCCGCCGTCTGCATCATTGACCACGACCAGCCGCTGGTTCTCCGGAACCATGGCCAGCGTTCGAGAGGCCAGCGTTGGCTGTTCCTTCAGGTCCAGCACGCCCGGCCCATCAAACCACACCTGCGTGCGCCAGTCGGTCGGATCAGAGATGGCAACCGAGTCAGCCCGTATCCACCCCAGGCGATCGCCCATATACAGGATCAGTACCCATTCGCCATCATCGCTGTAGTCCAGAACCTCCACGCGATCGCCGGAGCGTAGCACACCGACGCCCTCAGCATCCGGATCCGGAGAGCGTTTGATCTGCATATCGCCTTCGCCATAATGCAGGGCAATCGGCCGCCCATACGCACCAGCAGTCTGGCCACCGGTTGGTGCGGTGATACCCGGCAGCGGCTGGGCCGAAACAACCGGCACAACGCTAGCGTCGCCACGCAGCGCCACATCTTCCTGCATGACCCACCCCAAGCCAACATTCGTTTCAACCTGCCACCAGACACCGTCGGCGGATTTCCCTGAGATCGGTAGTTCCGAACCTAGCAGGGCCAGTCCCAGCAACGCGGCGCTGCTATCAGGGGTCACATAGACCTTTACCGGGTTGCCCACCACCGCCGCCCGTGGCTGGGTCAGC
Organism: Anaerolineae bacterium; assembly: GCA_013178165.1. Classification (NCBI taxonomy): domain Bacteria; kingdom Bacillati; phylum Chloroflexota; class Anaerolineae; species Anaerolineae bacterium. The sequence continues at coordinate 138,200 of JABLXG010000001.1, read as the reverse complement.
GTCCCTGTGGCCTGCACCACAGGGACAGCGCGGAAGTCACCGCGAGGAATCACAAATTCAGCGGCGACCCACCCAATCCCGAACACTGACTGCACCTGCCACCAGGAAGAGTCCCGGTTGCGCCCGATGACCCCCAGTTCCACGCCGCCCGGCAACGTGCCGATAATGGAATAGATCGCGCCGGGGCCACTGCGAACATTGAGGAAGGCGGTATTCACGATGACAATTGGCTGGGCCAGTTGCTGGTCGCTTCCCACAGGCAGCGGACCATAGCCATCCATCGCCAGAACGGCAGGCAGGGGAAGCCCACCCACGAGCACCATCATGATCAGAACGGCCACCAGACCAGGTCTACGAATGCCCATGATTTCTCTCCCCGGATCACGACCACGCCACACCAGGCTCTTCGCCAAAACAAACCCATGGAACAAAGCCTGGCAACTACAAGGAGGGTCAGCTTATCCTCTTGCCGATTCATTCTACAGCACTATAGAGATTCGGCACAAGTCGCCCCCTGCAGGCAAAATCTGGCCGTACCCGCCGTCCTGATGTATCATTGGCCGCATGTCCAAACGAACCGTTACCTCACTACTGCTGTTTGTTGCGATGGTGTTCCTGGCCTCCTGTGCCAGGCCGACACCCATCCCGATCTACGTCACGCCAACGCCTGCCGGCCCTACGGCAGTGCCTACGGTCACTACCGAGGCAACTCAGACCTCTACAGCGACGCCCACGGCGGCCTCACCGACGCCGTCGCCCCTGCCCCCCACGCCGGCTGACGGCACCGTCTACGGCCCGGTCATTCCGCCGGGCTACACCCTGCCGCCAACAACCACACCGCGGCCTACAGATACGCCTGCTCCCGGCACAACAACCGTAACGCCAACACCATCGATCACGCCAACGCCACCACCCGGCCTTGACCCGATGCGGATAGGCGTTCAGATTCACCCGCGCATCACCAGGGAAGACTGGGAACAGATGATGCACTGGGCCGCGGAACTCAAGGTCGGCTGGATCAAAGTGCAGTTCGCCTGGGACGAAATGGAACCGGACGGCGCTGGCATTCAGTCTGAGTACTGGCGTCAACTTGAGCTTTACATGCAAGATGCGCTGAACCGCAAGTTCCAGGTCATGGTCAGCATCACCAAAGCGCCGGACTGGGCTAGGCCCACAACGGAGGAAAATGGCCCGCCCAGCAACCCGCAGGCCCTTGTGGATTTCATCAACCACATCCTGAGCAGATTCGGCCCCGCCATCCACGCCATTGAGGTCTGGAACGAGCCCAATCTCAAGCGCGAATGGACCGGCGCACCCATGAATGGCCGGGAATACATGCGTTACTTCGACGCCGCTTACCGCGCCATCACCACCTGGAGCCAGCAGAATAGCCACCCGATCACCGTGGTGACGGCGGGCCTTGCCCCAACCGGCAATTCCGAATGGTCGGTTGACGACCGGGTATTCCTCCAGCAGATGTACCAGGCCGGTCTGGCTAACTACCAGGGCGTGGCCATTGGCATCCACCCTTACGCCTGGGGCAACGCCCCCAGCGAACGATGCTGTAATAACGTGGAAGGCCGCAGCTGGGATGATGACCCGCACTTCTTCTTCCTGGACACCATCGAAGCCTACCGGCAGATCATGCTCCAGTATGGCGATGCGGACGCCCAGCTGTGGACAACCGAGTTTGGCTGGGCAACCTATGACGGCTTCGGTGTGGAACCGCCCCAGCCCTTCTTCGCTTACGTCAACGAGCAACTCCAGGCACAATACACCATCGAAGCGCTGGATATCATCCAGAACTCCGGCAACTACGATTATATGGGGCCGATGATGCTCTGGAATCTGAACTTTGCCACCCTACCCGACACCGTCGCCCGGCGGGAGGAGCAGGCGGGCTACAGCCTGCTGCGGCCTGATTTCAGCCGCCGGCCTGTTTATGCGGCCCTGTACGCAGCCCTGAACAGGTAGTCTACACGCTGCGGCAACTATGAAAACCCTGCGCGGGACCTTCCAGTCAGCCTCTCAGCGACCCGCTGTCCGGCGTGGCTGGAAGGTCCTGATCGATCTGCTTCCGGCGCTCTTTTTCTGCCGGATCAGTGCCGAATTTCTCTTTCCCAGCCTGCCCGTGGCCGTGCTGATCGGCCTGGTAATCGGCGCGGTGATCACTGCCGCAGCTCGCCGTCTACGGCTGGTTAACGCGGCGGTTCTGCTCCTGTTGCCCGCGGTTCTGTGGCCGTACCAGGACCCGGCTCTGGTGCTCACCTGTGGAATTCTTGCCAGCGTGTCCGCGATCTACCTGCGCTGGCCCGCCGGTCACGCTCTACTGGACATCCTTCCCCTGCTCCTGGGTTTGCTGCTCTATGGGGCCACGATGGCGCCAGGCGTCCAGCCAGCCGATGGCGGCGAATTTCAGCTGGTGCTGGCCAAGTGGGGGGTGGCTCATCCGCCCGGCTACCCGCTCTACACCATCCTAGGAGGCGGTTTCGTGCGGTTGCTGCCCTTTGGGGATGTTGCCTGGCGGGTCAATCTCTTCTCCGCGGTGACAGCAGCCCTGACCCTCCTGGTGGTAGCGCAGGCCATCCGGCGGGAAACGGGCAATCGCTGGGCCGGTCTGGCGGCAGCAGCCACGCTGGGAACCGCTGTCACTTTCTGGACGACCGCCACGCAGGCCAGCATCCGGCCCATGACGGCCCTGTTTGCCACACTGATGATCGCCACAACGCTGGACTACCGCCGCGCCGTGTATAACGATGAAGAGTCAGCGGCCCGGCAGGCGCTTTTACGCTTTGGGTTGGCGGCCGGTTTTGGCGTGACCCATCACATATCCCTGCTGTTTGCGGGGAGTATGTTGGCTCTGGCCATCATCGCCGTACAACCGACGCTGATCCGCGATGTGCGCCACTGGGCACCTGCGCTGCTGGCGGCCCTGGCCGGAGCAACACCCTGGCTATACCTGCTCATTCGCGGCGCCGCCGGAGCGCTGTTCGCGCCAGACAATCTGACCACATGGCAGGGGTTCTGGCAGCATGTGCTGGCTACAGGATTTGGCGGTGACATGCTTTACTACCGGTCATGGCCCGAAGTGCTGGAACGGCTGCGCCTGATCGGGCAGGTAATTGATTTCCAGTGGGGTGAGTTGAGTCTCATTCTGGCCGCGTTTGGCTTTGTAATGATGCTCTGGCGCGACCGCTGGCTGGCGTTGACCCTGGGCAGTGCGTTCGCTTTACACAGTCTGATCAGCGCCACCTACCGCGCCCCCCAGACCGTTGAATACATGATTCCCGCTTATGTCTGCTTGGCCGCAGCCGTCGGCTGGGTCACCGGCGTGGCAAGTTCGGGCTTCCGCTCCGCCAATCGCACCGCTGCCCTGCTGACCGCGCTGGCAATAACCGGGGCGTTTCAGTCTGGCTGGCCAACCTGGATCAGTCTGCGAATAGCTCAGGAACGTGACCACACTGCTGGCGACGCTCGCGCCATCCTGGCAACCGCCCCTCCAGGTAGTGTCATCCTGGCTAACTGGCATCACGCCACCCCGTTGTGGTACGTGCAGTCCCTGGAATCGATGCGACCCGATGTTGAGGTCAGATATGTGGCTCCTGCCGGCGCTGAGCCGATTCTGGATACCTGGCTGAGGTTGATTAGAGAGGAAAGCGCCAAGCGATCCGTCGTCACGTGTTCCTACTATCCAGAGACGTTTCGGCATGTCAGCCTGCCATTCAGCGCCCTGGGCACCTGCTGGCAGGTAGGATCGTTTGTCTCCCCGCCGGCAGCAACGGCTCTAGCCCGCTTTGCGGACTATACTCTGCTGGATGCCCATTTCCCGGCTTCAGCCTCCGCTGGCGATCGTATGGTTGTGGCTCTGGACTGGCGGCTTCCGCGATCGGTTCCATATGGAGAACTGACTTCGTTCGTTCATCTGGTGGATAGCACCGGTGTGTTGTTGGCAGGAGATGATCAGCCATTCCTGGCCGGAGACGGGGACAATGCAATATTCATCACTCAGAACTACACGCTTCATTTGCCGAGGACGCTCCCGCCGGGAACCTATCGGTTGATGGCGGGCCTTTACCGCCCGGCATCTGATGGCCTGCAAATCTTTCGGAACGAGGAAGGTCAACCTCAGGTGACTTTAGGCTGGATCACCGTCGGGCTGGCTGGTGTGCCGCCGGTTACCACCAGGGAGTCGTATATTCCCTTTGACGCTCGGCTGCAACTGAAAGGCTACGACTACGATCTTTCAGTGCCCGGACGTGCACGGCTATACCTGCACTGGGCAGTGACAGAAGCGTCTTCCAATGACACCTGGAACATCACGGTTCTGGGCGCGGCGCATGAACTGGCCAGCCAGTCAATCACACTGACAGGCAGTGGCTATCTGACGACTGCCCACGATATTCCGGATACCGAAGCTGTGCGCGGATTATGGCTCAGCGTTGCCCGCAATGGTCAACCGCTTGCTGTGCATGGTGTGCTAAACCTGCCTCTGGGACAAACTGTGGCGCTGGCTGGCCCTCGACAGGGAGAGCGCTTTGTCTCGATTGGTGAGATGGTGCTGAGTAGTCTTGATACAGTGGCTTTGTCTGGGACCGGGCAGGCTGTAGCTGTTAGCATGACTATGCGAAGTTCTATCACGCTCGACCGGGATATGACCTTCAAACTGGCCTGCGGCACGCTCGCTGCAGTCAATACACCGCCAGCAGGCGGCACCATCCCCACCCTCAAGTGGGGGTGGGGATCGACGGTTACCAGCTGGCTGAACGTGCCCTGCCCTGCTGAACAAACGGCTTCAGAGCCGCTCACCCTGACAGTCTACGATGCCTTCACTAGCGAAGTCTGGCCGATCCTGGATCCGGCGCTCGGCCAGCAGGGAGCATCACTCATCCTCAGCCGCTGATCACTTAGTGCACAGGAATCAAACGGGCGGCTGTATCATACCTGCCGCCCGTCACGCAGCAATGAACCAATCGTTGCGTTCAGCGCTTGCGCAGCAGCGCCAGCAACCCACCGCCGCCGACCAACACAACACCTGCCAGTCCCAGCACGATCACGCCGCTATAGTCACGCAGCATGTCGAGCCAGCCGGTGCGGCTATCTTTCACCTGGGTAGTCATCTCGCCAAGCACGTTGCTGACCAACGCCGGCTGCGCCGCCGGTGGCACAAACCCGGCAGCAGCTCCAAAGGCTACCTGCACGGTTCTGCCTGGCTGAACAGTTACAGTATAGGTGTCCGGCGTTGTTGCCCCGTAGCCGTTTGGAGGCGTCAGCACTAGCAGGTAAGTGCCCGGCGTCAGGTCAGAGAAGCAGTACGGCTCACTGGTGCCGTCAGTGGTATAGGCGCTCACTGTCGCGCCGCCCTGCGTCAGCACGATCTGACCATCAGCAAGGAGGTTCTCTCCGCCCTCGCGCAGACGGTTCGCATTCCCATCATCGAACAGCAGGCTGCACACCTGGCCGGTTATGACCGGCGCCGCCATCTGCATCACCGGCAGATCAGCCGCCGCCACTGGCGCGCTCTCATATTCCTCTATAGGCTTCTGATCGCCAGCGGGGGCCTCCGCAGGGGGTTCCCCCTCCGTTGCAGACTCTCCCGCGTCGGTTTCGGAGGCCGTGGTTGGTTGCGTGGTGCCACGTTTAATGATCAGTTCCTGACCGGGCTGAATGAACCGGGCCTGTTCCATGGTCATGCCGTTCAGTTCCAGCAGGTCCGGGATAGGCACATTGTAGGCAACAGCAATCGCCGCCAGCGTGTCACCGCTGCGAACGACATGGACAATCGAGCCATCCTCGCGCTGCCCCTGCGGAACCACCTCCGGTGCCACTGCTGAGACCGCTGCGCCGCCGGTCGTGCCCGTCCCGGTCGAGGCTGAGCCGCTCACCAGGGTCAGAGAAGCCGCATCCCAGAACACGTGTTGATGTCGCTTTGGCACCTGCATGGAAGCGTTAAGCACGACAGTCACCCGGTCAGCCGCCGCGGCAGCCTCAACTACCATCTGCTGGAATGCTGTATATGGCGCGGTGGTACCCGACCACACGATACCTGCCGCATTCGGATCATTGTTGCCCGCCGGATCGATGCCAACCCGAAAGACCGCCCCTGAATCCGTCTGCGGAACCACGTTGCCATCGCCTGTAATGCAGGGATCGGTGGCGGCGTTCGGATCGCTGTCGCAGCTCCAGATGCGCCCAAACGCGCTCAGGCGCACCCGGCTACCCGGCTGTATGCCGCTCACCGTCTGGTAGAGCGAAATCGTGTACGTTGCCCAGCCCTTATAGGCGTCAAACGACCCGCTGCCCTGGTAGATTCCGGCGCTGGACACTACCTCCTGCCCGACCCGTAGCTGCCGCCCGACCAGGCCGCTCGTCTGATTGGACCACACTCCCCAGCCGGGTGGCGCTGTCAACGAGATGCCATCACCGTGTGCCTGTTCGAAATCGCCGTTCGTAAGCAGTTCCTGCGCCTCGACAGGCCTCACAACACCGGGCAAACCACCAGCCAGCAGGCTGGTCACCAGCAGGATGGCTGCTGTGAAAACGCGAATACCAGAAAACCGACGATCGCTCATAGTGCGGTTGTTCCTCAGATTACGCCAACATCGATAGCGCCCCGGATGTCTCCATTCACCGTACCGCTGGTCAGACACCGGCAGTCGAGCGCCAGCGCAGCAAGACTAACACGGATACCTAGCGGAGTCAACCGCTGGCAAACGCCTCTATCCTGCGCTTCCCTGACAACTCCCTCATCACCTGTCGGGCGCCTGCAACCTGTGGCACACTCCTGCCCGTGCTGCAACACCCGGCTCGCAATCAGTCGCATCCCGCCTTCCGCACTACACTTCACCGGGCTACCGCCCGCTTCGTTTGCCTGCCATCCAGATCCACTCACGGACTTCGCCTGCGCTCACAAAGACATCCTTCCCCACCTCCAGCGTGCTACAATTGGCGCAGCGTCCTGCATGTACGATAGAAACAGCGAGCACTCCTATGACCCTTGATACACCCCAGGTCGTTAACCTGGCCCAGAATCTGTTCCACCACCTGAACAGTGCGCTGACCGGTCCGCAGGCCCGGAAACCAGCCGGTAGCCGCGGTGGTCATTCCGATCTGGCGCGGATGATCGACCACACCCTGCTCAAGCCTGATGCCACCACCGATCAGATCGCCCACCTGTGCGCTGAAGCCCGTGAATACCATTTCGCCTCTGTATGTGTTAACCCGTCCTATGTCCGCTACTGCGCCGAATTACTCACCGATGTCCCCGATGTCGCTGTATGCACAGTGATCGGGTTTCCGCTGGGTGCGCACACGCCGACAGCCAAAGTGTTTGAAGCATTGCAGGCAATCGCTGACGGCGCATCCGAACTGGACATGGTCATCAATATTGGTGCGATCAAGAGCCAGGACTGGCTCCTGGTACGTGAGGATGTAGATAGTGTTGTCAGTGTAGCCAGGGCCGGTGGTGCGCTCTGCAAAGTTATCCTGGAGACCGCCCTGCTGACTGATGATGAAAAGATCAGGGCCTGCGAAGTCTGCCGCGATGCCGGCGCGGATTTCGTCAAGACCAGCACCGGTTTCGGACCGGGCGGGGCTACCGTGGAAGATGTCGCGCTGATGCGCCGGATAGTTGGCCCGGAGATGGGGGTCAAAGCTTCAGGCGGGATCCGTACCTACGCCGATGCCCGCCAGATGATCGCTGCCGGAGCCACGCGGATCGGCGCCAGCGCTGGCGTCCAGATCATCCGCGAAGCCAGAGGAGCCAGTGCCGACAGCCCGGCACCACAGGAATATTGATCCTTGCGTCAATCCAGACAGCTGGAACAACCCGGCGGCAAAGCACCGCCTGTAACAAGGGGTTTCGCGGCAAGGGGTCACTCCGCATGAATTTGTCCCTCAACAACACGCCAGCGCGTCGCCCGCGCCAGGAATTCCGGCGTGAAGATGCCGGGATCCGTGGTTGTCAGCACCGCCTGGCTGGCGCCATTGACCTGTTCAAGCAGGTACGCCCGCCGGGTTGCATCCAGCTCCGCAATGACTTCGTCAAGCAACAGGATCGGCCATTCGCCGATGGCGTCGCGCATCCAGTGTAGTTCCGCCAGCTTCAGCGAGAGTACTGCCGTGCGCGCCTGCCCCCGCGACCCGTACAGGCCAACATCGCGCTGGTTGATCTGAAAACGCAACTCATCGCGGTGCGGCCCGATCAAGGTCACGCCGCGCTCGATCTGCTCAGCGCGGTGAGCCTGCAACGCCTCCATGAACTGCGGGACAATCTCCTCAGCCGTCAGTTCGCGGTGCAGGTCAAGCCCCAGCATATTGAACGAAAGCTGCCCGTCACCTTCCGCCGTCGGCACAAAGCTTGGCTGGTAACTGACTTCCAGCGTTTCCTGGTTGCCGGTCAAATCCAGATGCACGCGCTGCGCCAGCCGCTCCAGTTCGCGCAACAGCCGCTGTCGTCCTGCGATCAGGCGCGCACCATGTTCCGCCAGTTGCTGATCCCAGAATTCCAGCTCACCGGCGTTGGCATTGCCTTCAGCAATAGCACGGAGCAGCGCGTTGCGCTGTGGTAGAAGCTTCTCGTAGATTGCCAGTGATTCGCAGTACGCCCGATCCGTCTGGCACAGCGTCGCGTTCATGTACCGGCGGCGTTCAGCAGGGGAACCTTCGATCAGGCTCAGATCGCGTGGCAGAAACATGACCACATTGATCTGGCCCACCAGGTCCATCACCCGCTTGGGCACGCCATTCAGCCGGACATCCTTCTTGGTGCGTGGTTCCCCGCCATTGAGTTCCCGTACCAGCGTGATCTCCACACGGTCCAGCGGGCTGCGTTGCGAAACCACATCCGCGCTCAACCGCGTGAACGGCAGTACGTCGTGCTCCACCTGCCAGTTAATCAACTGCCAGTCGGCTGTGGTATAGGGCGAAGTGCTCGTCGCCAGGTAATAGATAGCCTCCAGCAGGCTTGTCTTGCCCTGCGCATTAGCGCCATACAACAGTACCGGCCCTTGCGGAAGACTCAACTCCAGCCGGGCGAAATTGCGAAAATTCGTTAACGACAGATGCTCAATATGCATGCCGGTCAGTACCCAGATGTTCTATCAGCCCAAGACGGGATTCTAACACCTGCGATCGCCGCCGCAACACGCCGGCCAGGTGCATGCAACGGAACGCCGCCCACCTGTGCACCAAACAGTCTCCCGGCATCCCGGACTCCTGGCCTCCTCCTCGACTCGCCCAGAACCGCCTGAATCCCTGGCAGGTCTCACCTGCCCTTTGTCACCACCCTGACACCCTCCTGGAACATGCGCCTGTGCTATAATGCCAGCATACCGGCCTCGCGATCCGGGTGCAGACAGCAGGAGGGTGCCACAGAGCTATGGTTGAAGAGCCACCCACCCCGAACGATGTGATCGGGCCATTGCGCCAGTATATCGCCCGGCGAATGCTGGACTATCCCACCGATCCGCTCAACCTGGGATTGTGTCTGGCTGGCACCCTGCTAGGAATCGTCTCCCTCGTCGTTGGCGCACCATGGACGGTGCTGGCTGCCGCGGCAGCTACCGCCGCCCTGGGAGCCGCTGGGCTGGTCGTCGCGCGGGGGCGCTATGTCCTGTGGGCGCTGCGGCTGTCGGTAATCAGCGCAACCCTGGCCTACAGCCTTCATATCCTTGCTCTGGTCCCTTATACGCTATGGTGGCTGGCGATCGTTCCGCTGGGCGCGGCCATTTCCGCCGGTGTGATGTACTACTGGGGCGCCCGCCTGACTTTGCTCTGGTACGTCATCGAAGCCAGCATAGTCTTCATAGCCTCCGGGCTGGTTCCAACAACCATCCCGATCGGGCAGGTTACAGCAGCGAATGCCCTGCCGGTGGCCCAGCTTTCGCTGTTGGCTGCCCATCTGGGTGTGTTGCTGTTCATGCCCCGGAGAGTCGAAGCGGAGTCGCGCAGCTATGCGATCCACCAGCAGCGTGCCCAGCTTGAAAACCTGGCCCAGCAGATCAGCGCCACAGCGGATGGCCTCGGTCGCGCTGCCTCGGCTATCCGCATGGTCACCAGCCAACAAAGCAGCGGCGCCGAACAACAGGCTGCCGTGATTGCCCAGGCCGTGACCATGTTGAACGAGTTCATCGCTCTGGCCGATCAGATTCGCAGCCAGGCGCGCAGCATCTCAACACTCTCCGAACAAACTGCGCAAATCTCCGCGCACGGTCAGAATGCCATCCGCCTGACCACCGACGGCATGGCCCAGATTCGCTCGCAGGTTACGGCCATCGCCCGTAACCTGGTGCAACTGGCGGAACAAACGCAGCGCATCGACGAGATCATCGCCACCGTCAGCGAGATCGCCACCCAAAGCAACCTGGTGGCCCTCAACGCCAGCATCGAAGCCGCCCGCGCTGGCGCCCATGGGCGGGGCTTCGCGGTGGTAGCTGAGGAAGTACGCGCTCTGGCCCAGCAGTCACAGAACGCTGCTGCCCAGGTGCAAACCATCCTCAGCCAGATTCAGGAGGCAACCAGGCAAACCGTGCGTGCTACTCAGGCGGGCGATCAGCAGGTAGATGAGGGGCTGAAGCTTTCACAGCAGACCAGCGAAGTGATCATGCAGCTGGCTGACAACGTCAACGAATCGATGAGCGCCATGCGCAACATCATGATTGCCATCGACCAGCAGGCCGCTGGCCTTGAGGAAATCACGCGCTCCATGCGCAATATCCACGATGTTACCCAGAAGAACCTGGAATCTACCCGAACAGCGGAAATCGTCGCTGAGAATCTCCGCCGCCTCTCAGATGATCTGCTCAGCGCTATCGCCCAGCACACTGGCGAAGCACTCCCCGCTGATGCTGATCTGGCAAACCAGCCAGAGTGATCAGGTGGTCGCCAGCCTCCTCAGCGAACATCCCTGGAACGGATGACCTCCGCTTTCAACTGCCCGCATCCAGCATTGATGTCGATTCCCCGCCGCACACGCACGGTGTTCCTGACGCCATACGTGGCCAGAATCGCCTGGAAGGCGGCCACACGATCGGGATCAGAAGGTTGCCCGCTATAGCCGCCAGTCGGGTTGAGGGGGATCAGATTGACGTGACATAACAGCCCCTGCAGCAGCGAACCAAGTGCATGGGCCTGTTCCGGCACGTCATTTTGCCCTGCGATCAGTGCCCACTCGAAGGTAACCCGCCGGCCCGTCTTTTCAATATAGTACCGGCAGGCGTCAAGCAGTTCACGCAGCGGCCAGCGACTGTTGACCGGCAACAATGCCGATCGTTCTTCGTCTGTCGCTGCATGCAGACTGATGGCCAGTTTCACCTGAAGATTCTCGTCCGCAAAACGACGGATCTGTGGCACCAGTCCAACAGTGCTGAGCGTAATATGACGCTGACCGATACCAAGCCCTTCCGGCGCGTTCAGCCGCCGGATCGCCGCCAGGACCTGCTCGTAGTTATGCAGGGGTTCTCCCATGCCCATCAACACCACATTGCTCAGCCGTTCGCCGCGCCCCTCCAGCCACCTTGCCAGGAAGACCGCTTGCTCCACAATCTCCCCTGAGGAGAGATGGCGGGCAAAACCCATCTGTCCGGTCGCACAGAAGACACAACCCATCGCGCAGCCAGCCTGAGTGCTGATGCACGCTGTCCGTCTCCCATCCGCATAACCCATCAGGACGCTTTCGATCAACTGGCCGTCCGGCAGGCGAAAGAGCCACTTGACTGTTTGGCCGTCTGTCGAGTACAGCTCCCGCGCTACCTCAAGGGCGTTAAGCCGTGTTTCCTCCGCCAGTTGCGCCCTCAGATCGGCGGGCAGGTTGCGCATGTCCTGAATGTCAGTGACCTTCTGCACATACAGCCACTGCCAGATCTGGCGTGCCCGGTAGGCTGGCTGTCCCCATCCGGTGACCAGCGCAGTGAGTTCATCTAGCGTGAGATCGTAAAGCTGGATCATGGCAATTTCTTCCGGCATTGAACGGCTGCCAGTCCTGCGGCAGGCATGAGTAACGCTGGTAGGGCAGCCGGGCAGATCCCCCCACCCGGCTCAGAGTCAACTGGTGACGGCTGCGTGAGACTTCCCGGAGGTCGCGGCGTGTTGGTGGCGGTCGACACAGCCGGCGCTGTTGTCAGGACCGGCATAACGTCATGGGTCATCACGCCGGTCGGCGTGAGAGTCGTGGCTAAGGTGGGCAGCATTGTAACGCTCGCTGGAGGTATGGCTGTCAGCGGAACAGGGGTGACCGTCCGGGTCGGGGTCGGCGTAGCCGTAGCGGGCATGTACAATGTCCAGCCTCCGGCCCGCGCTGCAGCGTCGGTGTACAGCCAGCGCTCCCAGCCGGCCATGAGTGCCTCCAGGTCGCCGCCGACCAGCTCACTGAATCCCTGCGCCCAACCGCCTTCGATCACGCCACGCGCCAGTGTCAGCGGCGCCTCCGCCCCGTAGCGATCGGCGAGATACAGCACCAGGCTGTACGCCTGCGCCTCCCACAACTGGCGATCCGCCTCAACTGGCTCAGATTGCATCTGCGCCGCATTGAACAACCGGTCAGCCCGCCCTTCAACCTGCAAATAGCGGATTGCCAGCGGGTCTGGGTTCACATGCAGGTACTGGCGCAATCCTGCGCGGAACCAGGATGGCACATCCCGCTCCGCCCAGTATTGTCCGTAGAACGCCTCAAACATGGCGTCAACCAGTTCGTTCTCAAAGGGCAATAGACCGACTGTCCGACGCCGCAGAATCTGATACCCGCTCTCGGCAAACAATCGCTCAGCATCCTCCTCACGACACGGATAAGCCGCTGGTTCCTCTTTCGGCGCTGGAGCCAGCACAACCGAGGCAGGATTGCCGTTTGCATCAATGATAGAGACGCAGAAAGCGAAGCCCGAAGGCAACACGGCCCACCGAAACGCCGGTTCAAGGGCCGTTTGCGTGCTCATCAGCGCATACGCCGGTAGCACAGCCTGCCTGGCCATCCGGAGGTTCAGGCTGCTGTCCACAACACTGAATGACAAAGGAGGCTCGCCGCCATGCCGGAAGTCAGCCGACCCCGGCGCAAACAGGAACTCACCTTCGGCTTCCTGCTGAACGCCTGCAGCATCAGCCAGAGTCCAGCGGTAAGACACCGGTACAAATAGCTTTGGCGCGCCCTCCGGCGGTATAGGCCAGTCATAGCGCCATGTCGTGGCAGTCTCTTCGGAGTGAACAACAAGATCAACCTGATCGACAAACAGGGTGCGACCTTCCTGCATCAACGTCAGCAACGCAGTCTGTGGCGCTGCAGCACCCTGCTCAAGACTCACGAAGAAACGTACCACTGCCGGAAAAAGGACTTCCACCCGCAGGCTCATAATGCCAGGGCCGGTATCCTCCTGCGCCCTCACGCCCGCAAAAGACACCGCCGGAAGCGCGATCATCGCCAGCAGACCAACCAGCAAGATTCGTCGAATCACCGTTATGGCCCCCCTGATTACCGGGTGCTTTCTTGATTGTAAACCAAGCTTTGCCAGATCGGCCAATCCTGAAACCGCTGTACTGTCGCCAGACCGGACTTCCACACCGCTAGGAACCAGGTGCCACAAAGGTAGGCGTTGGCAGGGTATAGATGTCAAATGGCGGGGTTGGGGACGGCGCCAGTGTTGGCGGCGGGGTATCCACACCCATCCAGGAACGCCAGTCTCGCTCGAATTGCGCGATGGTCACGCCAGTCACCTGTTCAATGGCCTGCAGGGCTGGCACATTCCTGCCAATAAGCTCCCATACTCGGCGGTGTGCATCCAGTCCATAGGTAGCTACCAGATACTCAAAGACCGTAGCGCCAAGCTGGTAGCCATCCCGGAAGGTGCGGCCGCGAATGGAAAACCCGTGAGCAAAGGACAGCGGATCGCCGCTCAACAGGCGCTGCCGCCCCCATTCCCGGTAGTCAATGTCCCGCGCTACGCTGAAGAACTCCGCGTTACCCTCCACAAACCAGTCTACCGGCAGGTGAGCATACTCGCCCTGGTACAGATGGGCGATCTCGTGCAGCACTGTGCCATAGCCCATGCCATACGCCGAATCAGCCAGGCGAGCATACTGGATGGTTCCACCCCAGTCTTCGCTGGTTGTACCGGTTGTGATCCCAGCGCCGATCCGGGCCGGGCGGCCAAGAGCCTGTTCATATTCAGGCAATGCCGTCGGCCCATACAGGATTACGCGGGGCCGGTAGGGCAGCGGCCCTCCCCAAGCCTGGTGGAAGAACTCACGCCTTTCGGCCATAGCCTGGATCGTCTGTTGGCCGAATTCAGCCGGCAGATCGATCCAGTACACCACCACGTCTTCACTCTCAGCCGAATGCCATCGTGCTGCGTTGTCAGCATCAGCATAGATCTCATCGCGTTCGGCGCTGATATACCGGTTGCCCAGTTCGTCAGTCAGCTCCCAGTGGTAACGCACCAGCACCCAGGGGGGAACATCGCCCCGATCATGAGGCCAGACAGCCACCCAACGTCCGCTCGTTTCCTCATAGGAAGCTCCCCGGCTCCGCCGTGTGTTGTTTCCCGGCGCATGAGACCATACCACACGGGCGCTGGTGATGCGTCCCGCGCTGCTGCTGGCCGCGATGCTGAAACGCATGCCCTCCGGGAACTCCCCTTCAAACGCTGGCTCGCCGATCGTCCACGCCGCGCTACCCTGCACCATGGCTGGCAGCGGCGCCACCGGTTCGGCCAGAGTGTGCCCCCCGCCCTGCGCTCCCACAAATTGACCGCCCAACAGCAGTACTGCGGCCAGCACTAGCACACCAGCAGCAACTACCCTCTGCCTGTTATCGCGGCAGACACCCCAGACACCACACTTCCAGGTACACATATGACACCCCAACAAAGATGACAGCCAACCACATCAATTGCCACCCGGCGGCAGGTAGGTTGGCGTAGGAAGAAGGAGAGGGATAAGTGTAGGCGTAGGCACGGCCTGAGGCACCTGCTCGACCGGATAGCCCAGCCAGGCCCGCCACGCCATCTCAAAATCAGCCATTCCCAGCCCAAAGACATCACGCATGGCCGTATCGACGTGCGTGGTGCGTCGGAATGCACCCAGGAAGTCAACAACCGATTCCTGCCCCCACATTTCGTGAATGAAGGCGAAGACCGTCGCGCCTTCAGCGTAAGCCAGATTGGCCGTGTGGATGTTGTTCGCCCGAATAGCAACCGGCAACTCAATGAATGGCACCAGCCTTTGCTGTGCAGCTGCCCGTTGTACCAGCGCCAGTTCATCACTCAGGTCGGCAGATTCGTGGTACGTCGAGAGTCCTTCCTCCAGCCACAGTGGCAACCGTGTGTACCCCACGTAGTAGTTATCACTGTAGAGATGGGAAAGCTCATGCGCCAGCGTATCCATCAGGAGTTCGCGCGGCAAATCAGGCGTAACCAGACAGGCAATGATGTTATGGCCGGGAAAGTAGCGCCCGACCACGAACTCCACGTTGCTCATCAGATCCTGGAATTCCTCGAACGCCTGCCGATCAGGGTAGAGCAGGACAAGCGGGTGGCGCTCTAGTGTCACACCAAAGTCAGCGGCTAGCTGCTGGTATGATTGGTCAGCCACCGCAAATAACTCCGCTACGAGGGCGTCGTCAAGACCATACCACAGCATGCGAAGCCGTTCATTGGCAGTCTCCTGCCAGTTCTTTCGGTTATCGGCGTATTCAAAGGTCTCATTCTCGGTCACCACCGTATTCCCCTGGCCATCACGAATCTGCCAGCGGTAGGTGATCCGGGCGAAAGGCGGCAGGCTGAGCAACTGCGTGCTCAGAGGCACCTCCAGACTGACCGAGTACGCCGGGCTGAAGGCAACAAACCGGACATTGAAAACATCCTGCGGGCCGGCCTGCCAGTAGAGCCGTGCCTCGGTGATTGGTGCAGCTGATGAAGCGGCGGACAAACGGAAGGTCACCGAATGAGGATACCTGATCGCTGTATCTTTGCGCACTATCTGGATGGCACCCTGACCGCTGACCGGTATCCATGCCCCGGCTACGCCAACTAACCACATCAGGAATGCTGCCCCGCACCAGTGACACCACCGTCTTACCATACCCAGACCTCATTCACATTCCCACCCACACTTAGACCGGCGCCGACTTCCCCCGAACAGACTGCCAGGCCTGCCGTAATGCTGCAATATCATCAAACAATAGATCAGGCTGGGCCGGGCTGCTGGCTAGCATATCAGCCGACGTGACGCCGCTCAGTACCAGTGCGGTCAGCAAACCTGCTTGCCTGGCGCCCACAACATCGGTATCCACCCGATCGCCAACCATCAATGTCTGGTCCGGTCGCGTTCCCAGTCGGGTCAGGGCCATAGCGAACATAGTCGCCTCCGGCTTACCGATCACCAGGGGTTGCTGGTCAGTGCAGGCCTGCAGAAACGCCAGCAGGCTACCCGCGCCAGGCACCAGCCCATCCGGCATCGGGAATGTGCGATCGGCGTTGGTCCCGATGAACCGCGCCCCGTTCCGAATCATCGTTGAAGCTCGCCGCAACTTCTCGTAAGTGACTTCCCGATCAAGCCCGACGACGACTACATTGGCATCAGCCGCCACGCTCGAATACCCGGCCTCAGCCAGTGTCTGGATCAGGCCGGCCTCCCCCACAACATGTACTCGCACCCCGTCGCCGTAGTGCAGGCGCAGGTAATCGGCCGTCGCCACCGCGGAAGTCACGATGCTCTCCGGCCGCACAGTTACACCAAATCGCCGCAGCTTTTCCACGTAAGCATTGACGGTGGTGGTGCTATTGTTGGTCGCCAGAATATACGATATTCCCGCCTGATCAAAGAACTCAAACAGCTCAACGAGGCCAGGCAAGGCGGCGTTCCCGCGCCACAGGACGCCATCCATATCCAGCACTGCCGCCCGAATGCCGCCCAGTAATTCCCAGTCTGCTGGCATATTCCGACCTTTCATATCTGCGATTATAACCACCTGAGTACTTCAATCGGTGAGAAAACGCTGAGTATTCTACACCAAGCAAAGACCGCTATAATGGTGTGGCACTTTAAGGATCAACAGAAAGCGGGCAGACCGTGCACATCGATGTCTTCACATTATTCCCTGCTATGTTCCACGGGCCGCTCTCCGAGAGCATCCTCAAACGCGCTCAGGATAACGGATTGCTGACCGTTGCCCTGCACAACATCCGTGATTACACCACCGATAAGCACCATATCACTGATGATACTCCATACGGCGGCGGAGGCGGTATGGTGATGAAGGCCGAGCCGGTTGTGATTGCTGTGGAAAGCGTGCTGGGGAGCAATCTGAGGCAGGTGCCGGTGATTCTGCTTTCCCCGCAGGGGCGTGTCCTGACTCAGGCGATCGCCCGTGAACTGGCTACCCATCCGCGCCTGGCGCTCATCTGCGGGCATTACGAAGGGGTAGATGAGCGTGTGCGCGAACTGGTCGTCAGCGATGAATTGAGCATTGGGGATTACGTACTCACCGGTGGCGAACTGCCAGCCATGGTGCTGATTGACGTCCTCACCCGGCTGATCCCGGGTGCGCTGGGCGCGCCGCAGGCCGCTGAGCAGGACAGCCACGCAACCGGCATTCTGGAAGGCCCACACTACACCCGTCCGCCGGAATTCCGGGGGCTAAAGGTGCCGGACGTGCTCATCAACGGCCACCACGCCCGCATTACCCGCTGGCGACGCGAACATGGCTTGCGTCGTACCTGGCAGCGCCGTCCTGATCTACTGCTGACCGCCAGCCTGGACGATGCTGATCGGCACTTCCTGGCTACCCTCGCGGAAGAAGATGCTCCGCCCCCGGCTGACGAATAGCCAGGGGCGGAAAACCGTACCTTATCGGCTCATGCAATGAGCCAACTGCCGCCGTTCAGCCAGCGTTTATTGCCGCCAGTGACTCACTGCCGGATTTCGACGATCACCCCTTCCTCAGCCCAGGTATAGAGCTTATAGGCGTTATCGTCCTGGGACATGATGCAGCCAAATGTGAAGGGACGCCCAACCTGCCCGTCACCCAGGTAACGCCCGTTAGGCAGCTCAACAGCGCCATGGAAGCCGTTCATCAAACCGGGCACCGCTTCGTAGATACCCATGAACCAGCTCATCACCCACTGCCCGCACGTATTGGCATCGCACAGCGTGTAGCTACTGCCACGGGCAGCCTCCGCATGACTCAGAATCTGGAACACGCCTGTGGCAGTCGGTGCGGAGGCGATACCACTGGAGATCGGCCACTCATACACCACCTGGCCGTTTTCAAACGCCCACAGGTACTGGTCGCTCAAATCGACCACAATTCGCTTATTCCGCACAGGCCGCAGCGGTAACAGGCTATCACGCGAGGGGATGACGATTGTATCGCCAACATACAGCTCGGAAAGATCGCGATCCGGGTTGGCCTGCTCGATCAGGTAGAAAGGAATACCGGTTGTACGTGAGATACCGTATGCCGTCTCCCCTCGGCCAACAGTATAGATGTAAGGTTCATAGCGCACCGTCACCCAGGTATTGAGCGAACCATCGGCCACTGCCTGTTGAATCGCACGGACGCCATCGCCAAGATCAAGGGTCAGCGGATCGGGCAAAGCCTGAGCCTGCTGTTCCAGAAAGGCGCGTACCGGCGCCGCTGCCACAGACAGGTACAAGCGTGGCCCGGTCTCATGATAGATCAGCTGTGTATCCAGCCACTTGCCCCATTCCTCCGGCGGTATCGAATAGCGGCGCGACTCATCCGCAACGGGATCGTACGCCTCAAGCACCAGATCACGCTCAAGCAGGGCCTGGGCGTATTCGACCAGCGGCGTAGCATCAACAATCAGAGGGGGAACTGGATTCATCGGTAGATCGATCGTGCCCCTCGCCACAATCCCCGCCGGATCGGACGCCAGCATGGGCAGCAACTCGCCTATATTCAGCCGGCTACCCGGCTGGGCCGGGATATGAGTCACCACCACGCCCTGCAGCCGAACCGTTGCATTCCTGGCCGGTACATTCGCCTGACCGGCAATCCGGATCAGCGCATCGCGGGCTACAGCGAGATCCAGATCAATAATCGGGCCAAGATTGACGCCCGTAATCGCCGCGCTGATCATCGCCCCCAGACCACCCTGCTCCCGTCCATAGGTCACAGCACGATGTGCTGAGGCAGCAGTATCCAGCCTGAAGCCCAGTTCGCTGGCCCGCACTGACCAGCTGCGCTCACCTTCCCGGAGGGTCAATTGCACATCCCGCCAGGCCCGCTTAAGCGCCTCGGCGGCCTCCTGCTCCGTCATGCCGGCCAGCGAAATCCCACCGACGGATACGCCAGCCACGACCTTTCCAGAAGAATACGCCGACAGGGTGGTAAACAGCAGGACCAGCCCGATCAGAACCGGCACAATCACCAGCCCCTGGCCGCGCAGAGAGCGCCAGGAGAGCCGCCGCACCCGGTCCTGTACAGCGTCTGCAACCAGCGCCGCACCGTCGGCAAGACGAGAGAAGATGCTCCCTCCTCCTGCCTCAACCCTCAGCGGGCGCTGGGGAAGCACCCGCGCTTGTCCGCGGCGGGACTGGCGGGCCATGTAACGCTGGCGCGCCCGTCCTCGACGAGTGTGGCGATCTGAATTCAGTCCTTCTGCGTGTTCGCTTTCCGGGCGGAATACTTCCATGATCGACCTCGCTCCGAAACTCGCTTGCGGACGCTTAGCTTATTCTACAAAGGAACGCGATCGAATCGCTACTTTTCCGCGGCTACGCTCACTGCCGGGATGATCCCTGTCCTCTTGGAGCGCCTGTCCAAAATAAAAAGGCCGGGGAGGAACTCCCGGCCTTGCCAGCACCGCCTACCCTTCTTCATCCCGCATGTGCGGAAACAACAACACATCCCGGATGCTGCGCTGGTCGGTAAGCAGCATAGCCAGCCGGTCTACGCCCATGCCCCAGCCACCACATGGCGGCATGCCGTAGCGCATAGCACGCAGATAATCTTCGTCCAGCGGCGTCGCTTCATCCTGATCGTCGGCATACAACCGGCCCATCTCCAGAAAGCGCGCTTCCTGATCCTGCGGATCGTTGAGTTCGGTAAAGGCGTTCCCCATCTCCATCCCACCGATAAAGAACTCAAACCGTTCCACATGGGACGGATCGCCGGGCAACATCTTGGCGAAAGGGGAGATATCGCGGGGATAGTCCAGGATGAACGTCGGCTGGATCAACGTCGGCTCAACCTCGCCCAGCAGGCTGTCGACGAGCTTGCCCCAGGTCGCGTCATCGCGTGCCTGGTATCCGCGCTGGCGCATAGCGGCGCGCAGAGAAGCCGCATCGGGGTGCTGTTTGTAGTCGATCCCCGTGGTAGCCAGGATCGCCTCATGCAACGTCAGGCGCTTCCAGGGCGGCCTGAAATCGATCCGGTGGTCCTGGTAGGTGATCACGGTGTCACCGGTGACCTGTTGCACGACAAAGGCCAGCAACCGCTCCGTGAGATCCATCACCCCGTAGTAATCGATATAGGCCTTGTAAAACTCGATCTGGGTGAACTCCGGGTTGTGCTTGAAGCTCACCCCTTCGTTGCGGAAGTCACGGCCTATCTCGTACACAGCGTCGTACATGCCGACCAACAGCCGTTTGAGATATAACTCGAAGCTGATGCGCAGGTAGAGGTCCTGATCAAGCTGGTTATGGTGCGTAACGAATGGCCGGGCCGCCGCCCCGCCATAGATCGGCTGCAGAATCGGCGTCTCCACCTCCAAAAAGCCCTCGTCATCCAGGAACCTCCGCAACGCGCTGATCATTCGCGCGCGCTTGCGGAAGACCTCACGCACTTCTGGATTGACCGCCAGATCGGCGTAACGTTGGCGATAGCGGGTCTCTTTGTCGCTGAATTCCCCGAACCGGCTGATCGTGCCATCTTCCTTGACCTTCTCTTTGATGACCGGCAGGGGGCTGACCGCCTTGGCCAATAGCCGCAGTTCGTACACCTGCACGCTAACCTCGCCGCTGCGCGTGCGCATCATAACCCCGCGAGCCTGAACAAAATCGTCTAGTTCGATGAGCTTATCCTGAACCAGCGCATAGGTGGCTTCCCCGACATTATCCAGCCGGATCATCAGCTGCACACGCCCGCTGCCATCCTCAATATGCCAGAATGCCACCTTGCCCTTGATATTGATTCGTCGCACGCGCCCGCAGACAGTGACCTCAATGCTTTCCGCCGCCTCCGGGTCATCCTCAACAGCTTCAAAAGCAGCGATAGCTTGCGCGGCGGTATGGGTGCGTTCTACCCGCGGCGGATAAGCCTCAACCCCCAGTTCTGTCAGACGAGCCAGCTTTTCCAGCCGGTCACGCTCTACATTGTTCGGTTCCCAGGACATCACTCGTGAGACCTCTCCTTCAACATGGTCGGTCGTGCATACACGCATGGCAACAAAAGCGTCGGGATTCCATTTCGGCAAGCCCATCGGCCACTACGAGTACTGCCCGGTGGCAGTCCAGGCGCCCATTCCACCGTGCCCGGCACAAAAAGCGGCCTGTCCACACCAGCGCAGACAGACCGCCTTGCCTCACAAAGAGAGCAGGCGCTATTCGATGGCCTTGATCTCAAACACGATCTCCCCATCAGGAGCTTTGACAGTCACCTTCTCGCCAACCTTTTTGCCCATCAGCGCCTGGCCGAGCGGACTCTTGTAGGAAATGCGCCCTTCCAACGGGTTAGCCTCCGCTGCGCCAACCATGTAATAGACTTCTGGCTTGGCGGCACCAATCTCCTGGACGGTAACCCGATCCCCCAGGCCGACAATGTCTTTGCGGCCATCGGACTCGATGACTTCGACATTGCTGAGGATGCGCTCCAGACGCATGATCTCGCCTTCTACAAAGGCCTGCTCGTTTTTGGCATCCTCGTACTCGGCGTTTTCAACCAGTTCGCCACCCTCTTCCATCGCCAGGCGCAACCGTTCCGCCACTTCCGCCCGACGCACCGTCCGCAGATATTCCAGTCTTTCTTCCAGTTCCTTAAGACCAGCCGCTGTCAGATAGGTTGGTTGTTCTGTCATCGTTAATCCTCACCGAACACGCAAATAAGCACACAAAACACAGCCTGGGCTGTGCACCATTGTTCATCACCAAAACGAAGGGATCGCCACGGGGACGATCCACGGATTTTATCGTATGTTTTTCGCCGGCACTGATACTATAGCATAAGCCTAATACGATGTAAAGCACAAGCAACAACAAAACCATGGTCCGGCTGGCAATCACCCGTATTGATTGCCAGCCGGGCCTACACGCTCTGTTGCTCAGACCAGTCGCTTACCGCGCAGCCGCAGGCTGTTCGTGACCACCGACACGCTGCTGAAAGCCATCGCCAGCGCTGCCAGAATCGGATGGAGCTGCTGCAGCAAAGGCGGTGCCCAGCTAAACGGCGCCAGGATTCCCGCCGCTACCGGGATCAACACCGTGTTGTAGCCAAATGCCCAGAACAGATTCTGCTTGATCGTGCGCATGGTGGCTTTGCTCAGGTCAATGGCCCGGGCCACACCGAGCAAATCGCCGCTCATCAACGTCACATCGGCGGCTTCCATGGCCACGTCGGTGCCGGTGCCAATGGCGATACCGACATCGGCCTGAGCCAGCGCCGGAGCATCGTTGATGCCATCGCCCACCATACCCACGAAGTAGCCCTCTTCCTGGAGCTTGCGTACATAGGCCGCCTTGTCGCCAGGCTTGACCTCGGCAAAAACACGGTCAATGCCCAGTGTTCGGGCAATAGCCTCAGCCGTTGCCCGGTTGTCCCCGGTCATCATCACCACTGTCAGGCCCAGCGCATGCATACGCTGCACCGCGGCGGCAGAGGTCTCTTTGATGGTATCTGCTACGGCAATCAGCCCGCGCGCCTGCCCATCAACCGCCAGCCACATCGCCGTCTTGGCCTCACCCTGCAACCGTTCAGCGGTGACCTCCAACCCATCCAGGCGTACGCTGTTGGCCTGCATCAGCGCCAGATTGCCCACCAGTACCTGTCGCCCGTCTACCCGAGCGCGGACGCCCTGGCCGGTCACCGCCTCGAAATCCTGCGGATCAGCCAAAGTCAACTCTCTGGCGCGGGCGGCACCAACGATGGCCTGCCCCAGCGGATGTTCGCTGCCGCGCTCGGCGCTGGCCGCCAGGGCGAGCAATTCCGCCTCACTCAGGGCGGCTTGCTCAGGGAGGACGATGTCTGTGACGCCCGGCTCACCGCGTGTTAGGGTGCCCGTCTTGTCCAGGACAACGGCCGTCAGCCTGTGCGCGCGTTCCAGCGCCTCGCTGTTCTTGAACAGAATGCCAGCCTCGGCCCCTTTGCCCATACCCACCATGATCGCCGTCGGCGTAGCCAGCCCCATGGCGCAGGGACAGGCGATTACCAGCACCGCAATCAACCGCACCAGCGCTACAGTGAAGTCCCCCGTCGCGGCCAGCCAGATGAAGAACACAGCAACCGCAATGACCACCACCACCGGCACAAACACCGCTGCCACCTGATCGGCGATTTTCTGGATGGGCGCCTTGCTACCCTGCGCCTGTTCCACCAGACGGATGATCTGAGCCAGGGCCGTCTCGCGCCCCACGCGGGAAGCCCTAAACCGCAGGAGACCCTGCTTGTTGATCGTCGCGCCGATGACCTCCATCCCCGGCCGCTTATCTACCGGCAGGCTTTCGCCGGTGATCATGCTTTCGTCGACAGCACTGTGCCCCTCCAGCACAATACCATCAACCGGGATTTTCTCGCCGGGGCGCACAATCACCTCATCCCCGACACGCACCTGCGCGACCGGGATATCGACCTCTACCCCTTCGCGGATAACCCGTGCCGTCTTGGCGCGCAGACCCATCAATTTCTTGATCGCGGCACTGGTACGTCCCTTAGCTCGCACTTCCAGCAGCTTCCCGGCGACAATCAGCGTGATGATCGCCGCAGCTGTCTCAAAGTAGACATGACCATCCAGGAGACCGAGCGTGATCGGGATTCCGTACAGGTAAGCCACGCTGGAACCCAGTGCCACCAGCACATCCATGTTGGCCGCGCCGTTGCGCAGCGCTTTGTAAGCGCCTACATAGTAGTCCCGGCCAACATAGAACTGCACCGGTGTAGCCAGTGCCCAGAACAGGTAGTTCACCCAGTCAGCATGCGCCCAGTGGCCGAAAATGCCCAGGTCACGCCCCATGCTCAGTACAAAGAGCGGCAGGGTGAAGATCGCCCCGACAAGCAAACGACGTTCCTGATGGCGTATTTCCGCTTCCCGCGCAGCCTGCTCCGCATCTTCCAGCGTATCTTCCTCAGCAGCCAGCACCACGCCATAGCCCGCCTTTTCAACCGCCGCCACCAGCGCTTCCCGCGACACACCGGCAGCAACCTTCACCAGTGCCCGTTCACTGGCAAAATTCACATCCGCCTCAAGGACACCTTCCACTTTCCTCAGGGCGCGGCCAACCGTCAGAGCACAATTCGCGCAGGTCATGCCGGTAATCGGCAGCTCGATCGTCTCCTGAGGGACATCGTAACCAGCCTTGCGGATGCGTTCGATCACAGCCTCCGGTTTGACCAGGCTGTCGTCATAGACCAGCGTCACCCGATCAGTGGCAAAATTGGCGGTGACTTCCTTGACCCCCTCCAGCTTCCCTACACTGCGCTCAACAGTAGTCACACAATTGGCGCAGGTCATCCCGGTAACCGGCAAGGTCAACGTTTTATCGCCCATGTTCCAGCACCTCGATCGTTTCAGAAAACAAAATGGGAGCAGACTGACCCGCCCCCATTTGATTTCAGCCTGCAGAACTCAACTCGCCACGCCGATTAGTTGGCTTCGGCGGGCGGGTAATTGATCTCAATCAGCCGCGCCTTGATCTGCTCCCAGGTCGCCGGTGCGTCCCATTCAATGCTGACCATCTTCGTCCGCTGGTCAGCTTCCACCCGGCTAACACCGGCCAGTTCGCTGACTTCGTTCTTGATGGTCATCACGCAATGCCCGCATGAAATGTTCGGGACGGAGAAGGTTTTGCTCTGCATGAGACAACCCTTTCTGCAATCAGGAGGACGATTTGTTGGTGTGGCGGAATACTTCAGTGATCTCACTGAGGACACGCTCACGCTCGGCAGGATCATCGCCCTGAATTGCCGTCGTCACACAGGTGCGCAGATGGCTATCCAGAAGCGATTCGTTGACCCGATTCAGGGCTGCCTGTACCGCCTGGATCTGTTTGATCACATCCACGCAGTAGCGATCCTCTTCCAGCATGCGGATGATGCCGTTGACGTGGCCAGCAGTGCTCTTGAGCCGCTGAATGGCATCAGCGCGTACCCTGTCATCCATCGAAGTATCCCTCACCCCCCTCCCCATGGGGGAGGGTATCATCCGCTATCATAACGTATAAATTGGATGTTGTCAACCCATTTTCAAAGGATGATCTGGGCTGCCGCTCCTTCTGTGGCCTGGTGCCCGAACTCACCAAGATCACACCTCGATCTTCTCGGCGCGATCTACCGCCAGCCTCAGCATCAGTCGGATCGCCCCCAGCCGTACCAACGTGTAGACCACCACGATCGCGATACTGAGCCAGCGCTCAATTCCCCAGAGAAAGGCATAACTGGGGCCGAATGTACTCATCACAGCGATGGCCCGTAACCGGATGACATCCAGCCGGCCAAGGCTGTCAAACAGGCCATAGGAAAGAGGCACAATCAGCATCATGGGAATCAGAAAGCCAACGAGTCGGATCAGCACGGCGACGATCAGCGCAGTGGAGCGACGCGCATTGAAGGTTGACACCAGCAGTCCCAGCGCGCCGTCAAACGCCACGTCCAGCACTGGCGACACCACCAAGTATCCCCCCGCTGCCAGAAAAGCCAGCGACGTAGACACCCAGTACTCGAATCCGCGCGCCGGCAACACCGTCAGCGTACTGACCACCCACGACACGCCAAAGATGATGACCGGCATCGACCGCACATAGATAACCAGCATGAAATGAGGTTCCATATAGCGGATGATAGCCGCGAATTTCGCCATGATAATTTCGCGGACGGTGAGCGTGGTGGCGCGCAGGGTGTTCCAGGTTTGATCTTCCAGCTCGCGGCTGACGCTGCCGGCACTGACCAGAATCGTTGGTATCCGCCACAACCAGTGTACAAACGGCACCCAAAAGCCCGGCAGCGTGAAGATGAACTCGATTCCCCCCAGCAGGTCAAAGACGATCGCCAGCCAGCCCAGCCGGTTTGGGGGCAACCGCTTGACCTCATGCAGCGTCACAGCGTTGTCAAGCCTGACATCGCCCAGAAATCGATACACACGGTCAAGATGAATCAGCTGCATGAGCAGTCTCGTCGCATCGAACGCAACGGCATAGCCTCGATTGTATAACAGAAGGGCGACTTCTCAGGAATTGAAGTCGCCCTTCACGCTTGACTACTGTGCGCTAAAGCAGCCGGCTTGGTTTACTTCGCGGCAATCGTTTCCGGGGATAGCGCCTCAGAACTCACACCACCTTCTTCCCGGTCACTGCGGCGGACCGCCCACAGGATCAGGGTAACGCCCACCACCACAGCAACGCCAACGGTCAGGCCGCTGCCGCCGCCACTGGACTGCACCACCAGCGGAGCCATGATCAGCGCGACCAGGTTCATCACCTTGATCATCGGGTTGAGCGCCGGGCCAGCTGTATCCTTGAGTGGATCACCGACGGTATCGCCAACAACACTGGCCTTGTGGTTATCAGTGCCCTTACCGCCGAAGTTACCGTCTTCGATGTACTTCTTGGCGTTATCCCAGGCTCCACCGGAGTTCGCCATGAACACAGCCTGCAACTGCCCGGAGAGGATCACGCCTGCCAGGAAGCCACCCAGCCCTTGCTCCTTGAGGAGCAAGCCAACGACAATTGGAGCCGCAATTGCAATCACACCCAGCGGAATCAGTTCTTTCTGCGCTGCCCGCGTCGAGATCGTCACCGCCTGGGAGTAGTCCGGCGTGCGCTTGCCGCTCATGATCTCCGGGATGCGCAACTGACGGCGCACTTCGTCCATGATGTAGCCAGCAGCGCGATTCACAGCCTTGATCAGCAGGCTGCCAAACAGCAACGGCATCGCCCCGCCGATCAACAGCCCTACAAACACGGTTGGATCGGCCAGATTGATGACGCGCTCGAACACACGGTCCGGCGGTAGCACGCGCTCGATATCCGTGAAGAATGACCCGAACAGGGAGACCGCCGCGATCACTGCCGAGCCAATGGCCACACCCTTGGTAATGGCCTTGGTGGTATTCCCGGCAGCGTCAAGGTCGGCCATGATCTGCCGTGATTCCGGCGTGAAGTCCTCACCGGAAAGCTCGCCGATACCGTTGGCGTTATCCGAGATTGGCCCGAATGTATCCATACTCACATTGTTGCCGGTATGCGACAGCATCCCCACACCGATCAACGACACCCCGAACAGGATGTACGTGAACAACTGGCCTGAAGACACCGGCATACCAGTGCCCGGATCCACTGGCACGCGCATGCTGATCAGGAAGAGCGCCGCCACCATGATCCACAGCGCGTGGAAGATACCGGAAACCACATCATTGCGCCGGAAGCCACGCACAATCTCTACGACGGAGAGCGCCACACCGATCAGGAACACCGGCAGGTACAGGTTGCTGGGGAAGTTGACGCTATAAACCAGGATGGATGCGCTCAGCGCGGCGACGATCACAATGACCGACCAGACACTGGACATGTACCCCAGGGACATGCCCTCCAGGATCACCAGCGCAGGGCCAAAGGCCGTAGCTTTGGCGATCTTCTGCACGCGCTTGCTCTTGGCGCTGGTTGCCAGCGAGGTCAGCGGGTTAAAGATCACAGCCAGCGCTACCCCTACCGCCACCAGCGAACCGAGCGACAGGTGAGCGAGGGTGTCTCCACTAGGTGCACGCGAGCCAGCATAGAGCACAGACAGCGTGAACGTAGAGAAGATCGTGATCGCGCTGGAGATCTCGTAGCTCTTATACATCGCCTCTTCGGCGTCGTCTACGCGCCACAGCGCTACCGCGTACGTCCCCACGATCGAGCTGATCACGCCAATGCCGCGAACCAGCAGTGGCAGCACGATCCAGAACAACTCGCCGGTCATGGCGGTCAGGGCCAGACCCAGGATCAGGCTGGACACAATGGTCACTTCGTAGGACTCGAAGATGTCCGCGGCCATACCGGCGCAGTCACCGACGTTATCACCGACCAGGTCAGCCACCACGGCAGCATTGCGAGGATCGTCTTCCTCCATGCCCGCTTCGACCTTGCCCACCAGGTCCGCGCCAACATCAGCCGCCTTGGTATAAATACCGCCGCCAACGCGCATGAACAACGCCAGCAGCGTGCCACCAAAGCCAAAGCCAAGCAGAACGTCAGGCGCTGCCTTGCCAAAGATGATGAAGATCAGCGTGCCGCCAAACAGCCCCAGGCCATCGGTCAGCATGCCCGTGATTGTCCCTGAACGATAGGCGATCTTCAACGCTTCTTTGAAGCTGCGGTTAGCAGCCGCGGCCACGCGCACATTGCCCTGAACAGCCATGTTCATGCCGATGAAGCCCACCGCCGCAGAGAAGCTGGCGCCCATCGCAAAGGCCAGGGCACGGCCAATGGCCACTCCCCACACAGCGCTCTGGCAATCCACCGCACCGGCCACCCGCTCCGGATTGAACGTGCTATACCCCGCCTCTGTAGCCACCTGCTTGGCTGTCGCGTGTGGCTCGGCCAGCAACGCCACAACCTCTTCCGCGCTGAGACTGGTGTTTGCGGAGATATCCTGGGCGAAGGCCTCTTCCACAAGGGCCGGGCAGAACAGTTCATTAGCTTCACCGGTTGGCTTGACCAACGCCACGCTAAAGAACATTGCCACTGCAAGGATGACAATCAGCGGGACAATGGTGCGAATCTGGGTCCGCAGATAGGCGTTAGCGCCATCGCGGATGTACCCCCAGATGCGCTGCATCGCCTGGCTGCCTTTGTCGGCAGCGAAAGTTTGCCGCGCCAGCCAGTAGGCGTAGGCCAGGGCGATGAATGCTGTCGCAAGCACGATCAAGATCATGACTTGCTCGAAAGGTTCGATGCCTTTCATCGCGGACATGGTGAGACTACTCTCCTTTGTCTGGGCCAGAACCAGCTCAGACACAATACACGCCTTCGCCTCCCGACACCACGTCGAGGATATCCCCGAAGGCACTGCGCACTAAGGTATGGAAGTAAAGTCTGGGCCTGTTGATGGCAGATAGGGCATCAAGGCAGAGACGGGTATAATTATACAGGAGACTGATAAACGCCCCCAAACTGTCTGATTTTGCTTTTGGAGGCATCATACAGTCTCTTCCCTCACCTTCCTTTCCAGGCTTGTTCACGATGTGCTGCCTGCATGCCTCTGACTGTTTGTGCCAGGTACATACAGCCCCAGCGGCGCTAGACAGCCGGGGCGCCGTTGGCTATAATGCCCCCATCGGCAGCATCGACGGCCCTGAACCGTCCGCGTCACAGGGAGACAGGTGTGGAAACCCAGCCGTTGACCTTAAGTGTGATCATCCCCTGCTATAACGAAAAGCCGACCATTGCCGAGATCATCCGGCGCGTCAAGGCTGTCAACCGGGCGACTGAAATCATCGTGGTCGACGACGGCTCCCGGGATGGCACACGTGACATCCTCAAGACGTTTGAAAACGACCCTATTGTACGGGTGATCCTGCACTCTCACAACCAGGGCAAAGGCGCAGCCGTGCGGACAGGCTTTGCCGCGGCAACGGGCGACATTGTACTCATCCAGGATGCCGACCTGGAATATGATCCCCGCGACTACCCATCGCTGCTCAGACCCATCGAAGAAGGTATCGCCAAAGTTGTCTACGGTTCGCGTTTCCGCGGCGGGCCGACCAAAGCCATGTTCTTCTGGAATATGGTCGCCAACCGTATGCTCACGCTGCTGACCAACATCCTTTACAATACCATCCTGACGGATATGGAGACCTGTTACAAGGTCTTCCGGCGGGAGATCGTCCAGCAGATCCCGCTGCATGCGCGCGGCTTCGAATTTGAGCCAGAAATCACGGCCAAGGTCCTCAAACGCGGCCACCGCATCTACGAAGTGCCCATTAGCTACAATGGCCGCGAATGGGAAGAGGGCAAGAAGATCAGGTGGCACGATGCGCCGCGGGCGGCGTGGACGTTGCTGCGCTATCGCTTTGTAGACTGATGAGCCGGCCCGCACGGCCCTGCCATAACCCCTTGTTCCACTTTGCCCTTCCCGTCGCCCTGCTCCTCCTGGGCGCGGTGCTCCGGGCGCCCCTGCCCTGGACTACAGCGCCATTCGATGTCGACGAGGCGCTGTATGCCACCTTCGCCCGCCAGATCAGCCACGAGAACAACCCCTACCTGCTGGGCTTGCCTGTGGACAAACCGCCGCTGGCCTTCTTTGTCACGGCGTTGAGCTTCAAGCTCTTCACCGATCCAAGCGAATGGGCAGCCCGTTTGCCCACTTTCTACGCCAGCGTGCTCAGTCTGGCCGCCCTCTGGGCGTTGGCGTGGGGACTCTACCGGAGCCGCTGGATTGCGGCGCTGGCTGTAACAGTAATGGCGCTCGCTCCACTCGACGTGGCGCTTGCCGGGAGCGTGTTCGTCGATCCACTGCTGGCGCTTTTTGTTCTGCTGGCCTGCGCGGCGTCAGGCCGCAGGCAGTGGGGACCCACAATGCTTTTTACGGCGCTGGCCTTCACGGTCAAGCAGTCGGCTCTGCAGGCCCTCCCCCTGATCGTTACCCTGGGGCTGGTTGCCCGACGGCATCGTCAACCGGCATCCACACGCCTGCTGGCAATCATTGCAGCGGCTATCGCCATCCTGCCCTTCGCCTGGGACGCCGCGCGCCAAGCCACAACTGGTTGGTGGGCGCTTGGCCTGGCCAACAACGCTCCACAAGGTCTGGTCAACATGGAGGAAGTCATCCCTCGCCTGTTGACCTGGCTGGACCACCTGAGCCAGGCGCTCGGCGGGCCGATCATCCTGACCGTCACAATCACGGGAACGGCCATGCTGCTGCGCCGGAAGCCACGCGATCACCATGCCGCTGTCGATCTTGTCCTGATTCTGTACAGTCTCGGCTGGTTGCTGGTCTACTGGCTGCTGGCGTTCAACATGTATGACCGCTACGTGCATCCTGTGCTTCCTCTGGCGGCCATCCTGTTTGCCCGCAGCGCTGATGTCTACGGCAGTCGCCTGCAGCATTCCCGCCTGCGTCCTGCTACCGCGATCGTGCTGCTGATCATCCTCGCCAGTTTGATTGCCACGCCGCGTACCAGCCCCGTCCTTGAAGCCACCCGCAGCCAGCACATCGGCATTGTCCGGACGGCGACCTTCCTGAACACGCTCCCGCCCGGCACAATCGTCTATGACCGCTGGATTGGCTGGTTGCTCTGGTGGTACACCGGCCAGCGCCGCCCACCTGACATGTGGCTGCGCCTGACGTATTACCCTACCCCTGTGGCGCTGGTAACAGATGCGCTTCGTCAGCCTGATCCTCAGCCGCGATACTTCGTCGCGCCTTCCTGGGCGCCTGTCACACCATGGCTACGCGCGCTGAGTAACGCCGGCTTTTCCCCTCAAGTGGCCATACAGCAGGATAACTTCACCGTCTACCGCCTGATCCCGCCGCCAGCATGGGGCACAGCCGTTCCCTCCGATATCAGTCGCGGACCGGCAATGCTGCTGCGCGAGTGATAAAGCTGATCGATGTGGCGATACCGCGCCAGAAGCATTCCAGCGTCAGTTTCTCATTCGGCGCGTGCAAAGCGTCATCAGGCAGGCCAAATCCCATCAGCACCACCGGCGCTCTGAGGCTGGACTGGAATTCAGCCACGATCGGGATGGAACCGCCTTCCCGTGTAAAGATGGGCCGCGCGCCCCAGCCCTCCTCGTATGCAGCTACCGCCGCCTGTACGGCTGGTGAATGCCGATCAGTGATGGCAGGCAATCCATAGTGCAATAGCCGCACCTCTGTGCTGACCGTCGGCGGTGTGATCCGGGCGATGTAATCCCGTACCAGGTGGTAGATCTCTTGCGGATCCTGATCAGCAACCAGCCGGCAACTGATCTTGGCTAGTGCTTTCGCTGGCAGGACGGTCTTGGCTCCCTCGCCGGTCCAGCCGCTCACCAGACCATTGACCTCCAGCGTTGGCCGCGCTCCGATACGCTCGTGGAGGCGGTATTCGGCTTCACCCCAGGCGGCCTGTACACCGGTCTCGGCCTTCAACGCCGCTTCGGTATACGGCGCCTGGTTGAGCGCTGCCCGTTCCTCCTCATCGAGCGGACGCACGCGATCATAGAAGCCGGGCACCGTCACTGTGCCGTTGTCGTTGTGCAGCCGGGCAATCAACTCACACAATGCCTGAGCCGGATTGTGCACTGCGCCGCCATAGGTCCCGGAATGGAGGTCACGCTTTGGCCCCCTCACCTCCAGCTCCATATAGGCCATGCCGCGCAGAGCATACACAATCGACGGCTGCTCCAGCGAACGAGAGTGTGTATCAGAGACCAACACCACATCAGCCACCAGCAAGTCCTGATGCGCACGGATAAACGGCGCTAAGTTAGGTGAGCCGGTTTCCTCTTCGCCTTCAATAATGAATTTGACATTGACGGGCAGGCGTCCCTCAGTCCGCAACAGGGCTTCCACCGCTTTGATGTGAGCGAAGAGCTGGCCCTTGTCATCCGAGGCGCCGCGAGCATACAGGCGGCCATCCCGCAGCGTTGGCTCAAAGGGCGGGGTGTGCCACTCCTGAATGGGATCGGGCGGCTGAACGTCATAATGGCCGTAGATCAGCACTGTTGGCGAAGCCCCGGCACCCAGCCACTGGGCATAGACAATCGGGTGCCCGGCAGTCTCATAAAGCCGGGACTCAAGACCAATGCCCCTCAAATGAGCAACAAGCCAGTCTGCCGCGGTACGGACATCGGCCTGGTGGGCTGGCAGGGTGCTGATGCTGGGGATGCGCAGCAGCGCAATCAGTTCTTCCAGGGAGCGCTGCTGATACGTTCTGGCATAAAGATGGGCGTCCATGAAACCTCCTTCAGGCAGTCGCAGCGGCAATGGGGCTGATTATAACACCCGACAGCTTGCAGCCATCCGATTCCGATCCATAATGACAATAGAGATTAAGAAACCATTGTCGCTGCGCCGACCGGTGGCGCGTGTTGCCGTAGCCTATCCTGGTGCGAGAGCTGATGCCTGACCACGACAGAAGGGCAAGGGACACGATGAAAAACCTGCTCGTCAAGGACTGGATGACTACTGACGTGATCTGTGTTCCGCCGGACATGGTCCTGCCCGACGCCGCCGCCCTGATGCGCAAGAAGCGCATTCGCCGCCTGCCCGTCGTGGACGAACACGGCGTGTTGATCGGCATCATTTCCCAGTCCGACATTCTGGCCGCCAAACCTTCCCAGGCAACTTCGCTGGATATCTGGGAAATCAACTATTTGCTTTCCCGGCTCAAAATCCGGAAGGTGATGACAAGAGACCCCCTGACCGTGTTTCCCGAAAGCACCATCAAGGAGGCCGCACAGATCATGCATGACCACAAGATCGGCGGCCTGCCTGTAGTCGACGAGCAACGCCACGTAGTCGGGATCATCACCGAAAGCGATATCTTCCGAATCCTGATCGCCTGGTTCAACGAGAAAATCGGCGAAACAGAACAACAGGCTTCTACCTGACTATCCATCACAGACCTGCACCGTCAGTCGACTTCCTGCCGCCCTGCTGCTGTCCATCTCTCCCTAACCCGATAATCACCGCGGCCCATGACAAATGTCATTTGTGCCCTGGCTCACTATTGCTATTGAGAACCATTCTCAATAGAATGGAGACGATGGTTATTGCGATCCATTCTCACTTGCCGGAACTGGTAACACACTGCACACCTCAAGGAGATCGCCATGTTCTTGCGCCTGATGTCCCGTAAGTCCGCGCTGATCCTCTCCCTGGCGCTGCTGGCAACCGCCACCCTGCCCTCGCTGGCCCAGGATAGTAGTGAACACCTGGTCGTCTACTCCGGTCGTAGCGAGGGACTCATTGCCCCGCTTCTGGAGCAGTTTGTCACAGAAACCGGCATTACCGTCGATGTCCGTTATGGTTCAACAGCAGAGATGGCAGCGACCATCCTCGAGGAGGGTGAAAACAGCCCGGCTGATCTCTTCATCGCCCAGGACGCCGGTGCGCTGGGAGCCCTGGCGGCTGCCGGACGCTTGTTGCCGCTGCCATCCGATATTCTGGAACGAGTTCCGGCGGCCTATCGCTCACCGCAGAACCTGTGGATCGGGCTGTCAGGTCGAGCGCGTGTGCTGGCCTATAACACCACGCTGGTCAACGAGGCAACCCTGCCAGCCTCGATCCTTGACCTTGCCAGCGAGGCATGGGCCGGGCGGGTCGGCTGGGCGCCAACCAATGGTTCCTTCCAGGCTCACATCACTGCCCTGCGCGTCCTGCTGGGCGATGACGCCACGCGCAACTGGCTGGCCGCCATGCAGGCTAACAGAACTGTTGCCTACGACAATAACCGCGCCGTCCTTCAGGCAGTGATTGACGGGGAAATTGCCGCCGGTCTGATCAACCATTACTACCTGTACCCCTTCCTGGATGTCAATCCAGCTCTGCCAGTCAGGCTGTACTATTTCCCCGAGGGAGATGCTGGTTCGCTGATTAACGTGGCCGGCGTCGGTATTGTCAACACCACTCATCAGCCCGGTCTCAGCCAGCGTCTGATCCTGTACCTGCTTGGCCGTAGCGCACAACAATACTTCGCCACTGCCACGTATGAATACCCGCTGGTCGATGGCGTCGATCCGGATCCGCGCCTGACACCGCTGAACCTGATTGCAGCGCCAGTAATCGACCTGAGCGATCTGGCCGATCTGCAAACAACGCTGGACATGCTGGCGGAGACCGGCGTTCTTCCGTAACCGGATGGCTGCCCGGAGTGTGATTAACCTGTTCGCTTTCCCCGGCAACTGAGCACAGTACATCAGGACCCCTGATATGCATTACACTGATGCCATCCGCCAGCAGACTCGCCGCCTGCGCGAGCACAGCCCCGCTCAACGCCGCCTGCGGGCGGCTGACCTGCGCTCTCCCCTGCATATCTTTGCAGCGGTCATAGTCAGTCTATCGCTGCTCCCGCTAGGCTACCTGTTCCTGCGGGCTACCCAGGCAGGGACCGACAGTATTGCCTTTCTGTTGTCCGGGCGTATGTTGGGCGTGCTTGCCAACAGTCTCAAACTGGCCGCAGCCGTCGCGCTGAGCGCCACTGTGCTTGGCCTACTGGTCGCCTGGTTGACCACTCGCACCGATATCCCGCTGCGAAGACTGTGGCTGGTCAGCGGTCCGCTGCCCCTGGCGATTCCATCCTTCATTGGCGCCATCGCGTATATCGCTCTCCTTGGTCCGCGTGGAGTCATCCAGCAAGCGCTCAGCCCGCTGGGCATCCAGGAACTACCGTCTATTTACGGCTTCCCCGGAGTCTGGCTGGTGATTACCCTCTTCACCTACCCCTATGTCCTCCTGCCGGTACGCGCCGCCCTGCTGCGCCTGGACCCTGCGCAGGAGGAAACAGCGCGCAGTCTTGGTCACAGCCGCTGGTCGGTCTTCTGGCGTGTCACCCTGCCTCAGCTCCGTCCGGCTATTGGCACTGGGATGCTCTTCACTGCCCTGTATACCCTGAGCGATTTCGGGGCTGTGGCCCTGCTCCGCTACAACACTTTCACCAGGGCGATTTTCCAGCAGTATACCAGTTCATTTGACCGCACCCGCGCTGCAGTGCTGGCGCTGGTTTTGGTTGCGCTGGCGCTAACGCTGATCACCCTTGAGCGCCGCCTGGCATCCTCCCTGCGCAACTACCGCGCCGGAGGCTCCAGCACACTGCGCCAGCCGCCCCTGGTTCGCCTTGGTTGGTGGCGGTTTCCCGCTCTGGTATTCCTGGCTGCCCTGATCGGATTGGGCCTAATCGCCCCGCTGGCCGTCCTGGCCAGCTGGGCGGCTCAGGCTATTCACAGCGGCGCCAACCCGCTTTATAGCGCACTGGCGCGGCCAGCCGCGAATACAGCGGTCATCAGCGCCGTAACTGCCGTGCTGGTGAGCCTGACTGGCCTTCCGCTGGCGCTGCTGGCCCGGCAACAATGGTCACCGCTGGGAAGCTGGCTGGTGCGGTTGGCTTACCTGGGTAACAGCCTGCCGGGGCTGGTGATCGCTCTGGCGCTGGTGTTCTTCGCCGCCAGCTATCTGCCCGGCCTGTATCAGACCTTCCCGATCCTCATCCTGGGCTACGCGATTCGCTTCCTCCCGCTCAGCATCGGTGCAACCCAGAGCGCCCTGGCCCAGGTCAACCCTTGCTATGAAGAAGCCGGACGCAGCCTAGGTTTGCCCGGCTGGCAGGTCAACGTGCGCGTCACCCTGCCGCTGGTGCGACCGGGCATACTGGGCGGAGCGGCGCTGGTGTTTTTGAACGTGGCGAAAGAACTGCCTGCCACGCTGTTGCTGGCTCCTACCGGCTTCAAGACTCTGACCACCCAGATCTGGTCGGCACAAAATGAGGCCCAGATGAGTCAGGTCGGAGTACCGGCCCTGCTGCTGATCGCCACATCGGCGCTCGCGCTCAGCCTGATTCTGGCCCGTGACAGAGGCTCTGAAGCTGGATAGACTGATGAGGCATTGGCAGCACAGCAACTGACACGGATATCAGCAAGGTGTGCAAGCATGTCATCGACCCAGACCCTACCAGCCAATCCTGTACGCCTGAAATCCGTAGCCATCCCCAGTGAGCACGGCGGCTGGGGCTTCCTGCTGGAACCACTGATCCTTGGGCTGCTGCTCGCACCTACCGCCGCGGGCCTGGGCATCACGTTGGGCACAGCCGGGGCGTTCCTGGCCCGCCATCCGCTCAAGCTAGCAGTCGCAGACTGGCGACGCGGGCGGCGTTTCGCGCGGACGCGCTTGGCCGAACAGGTTGCCGCTGCCTACGTCCTGATCGCCCTGCTTGGCCTGGTGCTGGCGATCGCCCTCGCCGGGCCAGGCATCCTGGCTCCCCTGCTGATCGCCATACCGCTGGGGCTGCTACAGCTTGCCTTTGACTTCCGCGGGCAGAGCCGCCACCTGCTGCCAGAACTGGCCGGGCCGGTCGCGCTGGCTACCAGTGCGACCATGATCGCGCTGGCCGGCGGCTGGCAGCTGCAACCGGCGCTGCTGCTGACCCTCCTGCTTACAGCCCGCGCCATCCCTTCGATTCTGTATGTACGTGCCCGCCTGCGCCTGTCCAAAGGCCAACCGGCGTGGCCAGCCGCAGCAATCCTCTGCCATCTGGCCGGTGTTGCGCTGGTCGCTGCGCTGGCCGCCGCCGGCCTGACGCCATGGCTGGCCTTCATCGCCCTCAGTATCCTGACACTGCGGGCTGCTTGGGTGTTGCAGCAACGCCACCGGGACGTTCCTGCCAGAGTTATCGGATTCCTGGAAATAGGCTTTGGTCTGTTGACTGCATTGTTGATCGCTGCCGGATACGCCTTTCACCTTTAGGAGCTTTGTGCTTCAGCCCTTCATGCCCGTCACCGTCGAATGCCTTCACCTGACCAAACGATTCGGTCCAACGCCTGCGCTCGATGATGTCAGCCTTGCAGTCGAACAGGGACGACTGACCGCCCTCCTGGGGCCAAGCGGCTGCGGCAAAACAACGCTGCTCCGCCTGATCGCTGGATTCGATCAGCCTGACGGTGGCCAGATTCTGCTCAACAGCCGCCCGGTGGCTGGAGCAGGCGTTGTCGTCCCTCCGGAACAGCGCCGGGTTGGCATGGTCTTCCAGGAATATGCCCTGTTCCAACACCTGAATGTGGGGGAAAATATTGCCTTCGGCCTGCAGGGAAACCGGCGGCAGAAGCATATCCGCGTACAGGAAATGCTCGACCTGGTCGGCCTGCAGGGATATGCAGCGCGGATGCCTCACGAGCTATCCGGCGGGCAACAGCAGCGTGTCGCGCTCGCCCGCGCCCTGGCCCCCCAACCCGATGTTCTGCTGCTGGACGAACCTTTCTCCAACCTGGATACCGCCCTGCGTGCTCAGGTTCGGTCAGAAGTACGGGCCATCCTCAAACGTACGCGGGCGACCTGCCTTTTTGTCACCCACGATCAGGAGGAAGCCCTCAGTCTGGCTGACGAAGTCGCCGTCATGCTGGAGGGGCGCATCCTTCAGGTCGCACCTCCACAGACTCTGTATCATGAGCCAGTCAACCGGGCTGTCGCCGCCTTTGTGGGCGAATCGAACTTCCTGGGCGGGGAGGCGCGCGGGGATGTCGTCGATTGCGTGCTGGGCATCCTCCCCCTGCAGAAGCGGTTGACCGGCCCGGTGGATATCCTGATCCGTCCGGAAGCGCTGCACCTTGGCCCCGCCTCCAACGGGGGCATACACGCCCGCGTCACCTGGCGTGAGTTCTACGGCCATGACCAGCGCCTGGGCGTCGAGCTGGAAAATGGCCAGCCCCTGATCGTGCGCCTGGGGCCGGGCGAGACCTTCGACGTGGGAGAGCGCGTCGCCGTGAATGTCACCCGGCCGGTGATCGCCTACCCCGCTGACTTGCAAGATTAGCATCCCCTGAGAAAACCGGATATTTCGTACCCAATTCTCGAAATGTCGCCATAATACAGGTGAAGTCTGTCCTCTAAGCAGGAGACAATGGCATGTTCGACACCGTGCAGGAAGTCAGGCGGGCGCTGGCAGCACAGCAGTACATCGCCACAGATGAGATCGCTACGGTGATCTTCCTGGCCACCAGGCTGGGCAAGCCTATCCTGGCGGAAGGCCCAGCGGGAGTCGGCAAGACCGAGCTGAGTAAAGCCTGGGCGGCAGTCACCGGCCATCAGTTAGTGCGTCTGCAATGCTACGAAGGCCTGGACGAGAGCAAGGCCCTGTACGAATGGGAATACGCCAAGCAGATGCTCTACACGCAACTCCTGCGCGACAAGCTCTCCGCGCTCCTGGCGGATGCGCAGTCGTTGACCGAGGCCGCGGATCGTCTGGCGGCGGAGGAAGACGTCTTTTTCTCGGAACGCTTCCTGTTGCCCCGCCCTCTATTACAGGCCATCAATAGCGATACACCAACTGTCCTGCTGATTGACGAGATCGACCGCGCCGATGCCGAGTTTGAGGCGTTCCTGCTGGAGGTGCTGAGCGACTTTCAGGTGAGCATTCCCGAACTGGGTACTATTGTCGCCCGCCACCGCCCCACTGTTTTCCTGACCAGCAACAACACCCGCGAGCTGAGCGAAGCCCTCAAGCGACGCTGCCTGTACCTCTACATTGGCTACCCCGATATTCAGGAGGAGCTGGAAATCGTCCGCCTCAAGGTTCCCGACCTGGCACCACAACTGGCTCGGCAGGCGGTTGAAGCGGTGCAGGCCCTGCGCCAGCTTGATCTCAAGAAAAACCCCAGTGTTAGCGAGACGCTGGATTGGGCGCGTGCGCTGGTGGCGCTCAACGCCACCAGCCTTGACCAGAAAACGCTGGAAACCACCCTGACTATCCTCCTCAAGTACGAAACCGATATGGCTCGCGCGCGGCGTGCCTTCAAGCTGGGTGGAGGAAGCGACAATGGAAGAACGCATCGCTAGGTTCATCGCGGCCCTGCGCGGGGCCGGCGTGCGCATTTCCATCGCGGAAAGCCAGGATGCCTGGCAGGCCATCGTTTGCACCGGTGTCATGCAGCAGCGGGTGTTCTATGATGTGCTGCGCGCCACACTGATCAAAGATAGTGCGGCCTTCGCCACATTCGACAGGCTTTTCTCGCTCTACTTTGGCCCGGACGAGCCATTGATTGATCCGCAGGCTGACCTCACAGCTGATGAGCGTCAGTTGTTGCAGCAAGCCCTCAACGAACTGCTGCAACAACTGGCTCAAGACCTGCAACGCCTGCTGGACTGGCTGCTGAATGGCCGCCCGTTGACCCCGCAAGACCTGCAGCGCCTGTCAGAGCAGGCCGGCATTGAGGCGAATGAAAGCAGTTCGCCGTACCAGGTGCGCCGCGCCGCCCGGCGGTTGCAGCAGTTGCTGGGATGGGACCAGCTTCAGGCTTTGCTGGAACGCCTCTGGGAACAACTGGCTGAACAGGGGATGAGTCCGCAGACCATCCAACACCTGCAGGAACAGGTGGCCCGTAACCAGGCCGCGCTCCAGCAACAACTGGAACAATTCGCAGGACAGCAAACCCTTGAGCAACGCGCTAGAATGACCCGGCATCCGCAAGCCGCCGACCTGCTTCAGCGCCCGTTCAGTTCGCTGGACAGCGCCGCCATGCGCCTACTGCGCGACGAGGTGCGACGGCTGGCTAACCGCCTGCGCAGTCGCGCCGCCCTGCGCCAGAAACGCGGGAAACAGGGCCGGCTAGACGCCAAATCAACGTTGCGGGCCAACCTCAGCTATGGCGGTGTGCCTTTTGAGATCAGGCTAAAACAGCGCCGCCGCAAACCCAAGCTGGTAGTCATTCTGGATGTGAGTACGTCGATGCGACCGGTTGCCGAGTTCTTCCTGCGGCTGCTCTACGAGCTTCAGGATCAGGT
This sequence comes from Anaerolineae bacterium, assembly GCA_013178165.1. Classification (NCBI taxonomy): domain Bacteria; kingdom Bacillati; phylum Chloroflexota; class Anaerolineae; species Anaerolineae bacterium. The sequence continues at coordinate 97,597 of JABLXG010000001.1, read as the reverse complement.
GCAGAAGATGCGCAGCTTCGCCTTCATCGATCACCTTGAAGACGTTACCCCGCACCTGACGACTCTGCGCGTGGATGAGGCCGTGCAGGCAGTGCTGACTACCTTGCCGCCCGGCTACTACAGCACCGATCTGGGCTACTGCCTGCGCCAGTTCGAGGCCAAACATCTGGCGCTAATCGATAGCCGCACCACCTTCATCATCCTGGGCGACGCCCGCAACAATTTCAACGATCCCGCTCTGGAAACATTCCGCAACATTGGCCGCCGCGCCCGCAAAACCATCTGGATGAATCCGGAATATCCGGCCCAGTGGGGGACCGATGACAGCGACATGCTGTTGTACCTGCCCTACTGCAACGAAGTGCACCAGGTACGCAATCTGGAACAACTCACCATCGCGATCGATCGCATCCTGCTGTAGAGCATTGATCTCATAGCCCTGGCTACCTTCTCAATGCCCCCGGCAATTCGCCCGGTTTTCCTCGTTTTCCTGCCCATTCCTTGTTGTCAGCGGTATGCTTGTACGCAGTGATTCAGCAGGAAAGGCAGCCACAACGTATGACCGACCCCAGAAGTATCAGTGACAGGCCACATTTTGGCACAGTTGCGATTCGCACGGAACGCCAGACCAACCGAACCCACGCCCACATCATGCCCATCTACCAGTCGTCGACCTATCTGTTCGACAGCGTAGCTCATGGCCAGGCCCTGTGGCGCGGGGAAGAAGAAGGCCACATCTATGGGCGTCTGGGCAACCCCAACGCAGAAGCGACCGCCCGAACCATTGCGGCGCTGGAGGGCATTCGACTGCCCCAACCGCCGTATGCCTTGCTCACCGGATCAGGCATGGGAGCCGTCAGCACCGTACTACTCGCGCTCACCAGCGCCGGTGATACAGTGATCAGTCAGGTAGCCCTCTATGGCGCAACGCACACCCTCTTCACCAGGGAAATGGCCCGCCGGGGTGTCCAGCATGTGACATTCAATGGCCCCTGCCTGGACGAATTAGAGGCTGCACTGGAACAGCACCCTCATGCCCGTTTCGTCTACATCGAAACGCCCGTCAATCCCACTATGGCCCTGACAGACATCCGGGGAGTAGTTGCTCGCGCTCACGCAGCAGGAGCGCTGGTGGTGGTTGACAACACCTTTGCTTCACCTTATGTTCAGCGCCCACTGGAAATGGGTGCGGACATCGTTCTGCACAGCACAACCAAGTACCTGACCGGCCATGGCACAGTCATTGGCGGCGCCATCGTCACGCCTCATGAGGCGCTCTACCGCGAAAAACTGCTGCCCATTCTAACAAACTACGGCGCGGTCGCTGGCCCGATGGACGCCTGGCTAACCGGCCTGGGCCTCAAAACGTTTCACCTGCGCATGCCGCGCCACTGCGAGAATGGCCTGGCGGTGGCCCGCTTTCTGGAACAACACCCGGCTGTAGCGCAGGTCAACTATCCTGGCCTGACCTCGTTTCCCCAGTATGACCTGGCCAGAGCGCAGATGGACGCCTATGGCGCCATGCTCTCTTTTGAGTTGCACGGAGGCTACGACGCTGCCGTGCATGTGATGAACAGCGTCAGGCTATGTACCCTGGCCGTCAGTCTGGGCACCGTCGATACGCTGATCGCCCACCCGGCCAGCATGATGAACTTCAAAACCCCGCCGGAGGAACGGCGGCGGATGGGCATCACCGAGGGCCTGATCCGGCTATCCGTCGGCCTGGAAGAGGTTGAAGACATCATCGCCGATCTTGATCAGGCGCTATGCTCAATCTAGATGTACCACCGACCTGGAGACTGGCTCACAGTCTGATCATGGTCAGGCCGCGCATAATCACGCCCACGGCCAGCGCCACCAGCGATGCGCCACCGATCACCTCAATGGTGATCGGCGTGCCTTGGCGGGCCAGCATGCCTGTGGCGCCTAGTGCGATCAACTGTGGCCCGATCAATACACCGGGCGCCCAGGCAGCCACCATACCGACTACCAGCCCCAGCGCCCCCAGCCCCATCACAAGTACCGGCCAGTGTTCCGGCCATGCCGCAGGCAACCAGCCGGATAAGTCCGTGCCCAGCGCGGCCACAGCCGCCGCCAGTGCTAGGATACCCACCAGCCACCGCCAGCGCACGCGGACACGGCGCGCTAATCGGGACCCTTCGTCGCGCCGATCTTCGCCCGGTTGCACCGCTTGACTCGCGCTGGCTTCCTCAGGCCTCACGCCCTGCAACAGCCGTCTCAGCATCCGTCTGCTCCTTCTGAATTGCCCGCCTTCACCCCCGCTGCCCGCACGCGCAACCGCTTCTGTAATAGCCAGGCTGGCTCATGGACATGCTGCACGCGCCCCTCATTGTCCGTATAGTCCCAGTGGCCGGCGTCCTCACCGTAGACCACATAACCCAGGCGCTCGTACAACCGCCGTGCACCGGGGTTATCTTTAGCCGCGGCGATCACCGCCCAGCGCAGACCGCTGGCCAGGATTTGCTCTTCCGCACACTGGATCAGGCGCGTGCCAATCCCCTGACCGCGAAAAGGCTCCAGCACCCGTAGAGCATACAGGTAGCCACGCCCGTAACTGCTTTGTTGCGGCCTGCACAGTGCGTCACCCAGGTGGATGAACACCTGACCGATCGGAAAATCATTCACCACCGCCAGCAACATCAACCGCCGTCGTTGTTGCTGATCTTCATACGTTGTCTGAAAAAGCCGGCGGTAGTGCGTATATTGTCCGAACCATTCCAGCTTCGGCAGGTCAGAAGAAAGCGCCAGTCGCAATACAACGATCTGCTTAAGCTCAAAGGTCGCTAGAATCGCCTCCGGATCACTCCTGAGCGTCATGATCCCCTTCTTTGAATTCAGCCAGAAGCTGCAAAGCTAGCGCCCGTTCATCTTCCGGGGTCTGAACTTCCCCGTCCAGTCGGGCATCACGCAGCCGCCTGAGCAAGCGCCCATACGCCGGGCCGGGCGGAACGCCTAGCGCGCGCAGATCGTGGCCGGTCAGCGCCTGGCGGACAGCCTTCCACTCAGTGACGTAGCGCACAATCTGCGTCCGGGCCGGATAGGTGGGCGCAATAGCCCAGGCAACTACCAGCCCAACATCACTCAAGCCACCAAGCAACCGCACAACGGTGCTGGGTTTCTGCCATTCAGCCAGCGCAGGCAGGCGCAAGCGGTAAGTCCTGATACCATCAGCGACTTCATCCAGAGTCCGGCGTTTGACCTGCAATCTCCGCCCTATCCGCTCAGCATCCTCCACCTTAAGACGACAGCACAGCACCACAAATTGCGCCAGTTCCCAGCCATCGCGGGTATTGGTCATCTCCCTGAACGTCCAGGGTGGCGTCTGGCGGGCCTGGCGCAGGGCCTCAAACGCGGCAAACAGCCAGTCATCAGCTGCCAGATCGGGCTGCAGACGTGCCAGCACCCCCAGGTCCTGCAACCGCCGCAACACCAGTTCAGGCCGCGCCTCAGCAAGGATCAACTCCAGTTCATGGCGTAGCCGCGGACCGCTTACCCGATCCAGCAGCGGCAGCGCCTTTTCGATCAGGCCAAGCGTGCGCTCCTCAATGCGGAAGCCAAAACGCTGTTCAAAACGCGCGGCCCGTAGAATGCGTGTCGGGTCATCAACAAAACTCAGGCTATGCAGTACCCGGATTTGCCCGGCCCGCAGATCGCGCTCGCCGCCCCAGAAGTCCAGCAACTGGCCAAACGGCTCTGGCGCCAGGCGAATCGCCAGCGTATTGATGGTAAAGTCCCGGCGGTGCAGGTCAAGCTTGATCGAACTCTGCTCTACTGTCGGGAGCGCCGTCGGGTTTTCATAGAATTCCGTCCTGGCTGTCACGAAATCAAGTGTATCCGGCCAGTCGCGCCCCCCACCAAAAGAAGCCGCAACCCTCGCATCCAGGAGCCAGGTGGCCGTGCCAAACTGCGCGTGCTTGCGCATCGCCCCGCCGTACCGTTCCACCAGCTGGCGAACCAGCGCGATAGCATCGCCCTCAACAACCAGATCGATGTCCGTATTGGAGCGGGATAGCAGCAGGTCACGTACGAAACCGCCCACGCAGTACAGCCCCAGATTCATCTCCTGGGCCTGCTGGCTGACCACCCGCACCAAACGCAACAAGCCGGGCGATAGCGCGCCTTCCAGGCGTCGCACGATCTCCTTGCGGCGGGAGACGCCGTTGTCCGGTTGCCCCCAGCGTTTGATCAGGTCAGTTCGCGTCACAATGCCGATCAGGTTGCCGTCCGCGTCAACGACCGGTATCTGCCCCCAGCCAGAACGCATCATCTGTTCCTGCAGGTAGCCAATCGAATCGGACGGCTGTACGAAGACTCTCCCGCTTTCCATGATCTGGGAGACAGGCAGGTGCCCCAGCCGGTGAGCCATGGCCTTGTCCACTGCCTGGCGCGTCAGCAAACCTACCAGCGCCCCGTCCTGCACGACCGGATAACCCTCGTGCCCGCTGCGCTGCATCTCCTGGGAGACCTCCCGCACCGACATGTCCGCCGGTACGGTGCGGACTACCCCGGTCGACATCAGGTCGGCGACTTTGACTGCCGGCTCAACCAATTCTTCAAGGAGCATCTCCAGCTTGTGCCGCGTCGCGTCCAGATCGCCGTCCTCGATCAAGGCGGCGGCTGCCCGGCTATGCCCGCCCCCACCGAGTTGTTCCGCGATCCGCCCGACATCAATCTCGTCAACCGTGCTGCGGGCCACCAGCTGCACCCGCGACCCCATCTGCACCAGCATGAACAACGCCGCAGGCTCCAGTAATTCCCGCAGCTTGTGGGCCACTGTGGAAATCTGGTCGATATTGCCCTGCAGCCTGACAGCCGCGATCGCCACCGCATGACCGTGAACATTCACAACGCTTGTATTCTGAAGCAGGCGATCGTACAACTCGCGCTGCTCCTCATTCAGCGGGTGCTGCAGGAAGCGGCGTACCACATCGAGGTCTGCTCCTTTGGCTACCAGCCAGGCCGCCGCAGCGATATCGCGTGCCGTAGTCGTGCCATAGAGCAACGAGCCGGTGTCCTCGTAGATCCCTAGCGTCAGCAATGTCGCCTCAATCGGCGTCAGCGTGATGCCAGCCTCCCGAATCAGCTCTACCAGCAGCGTGGTAGTTGCCCCAACTGGCTCACCGGAATAGGTCTGGTGTGGGCGAAGCGGCTCGCTCAGAGGATGGTGATCGATGATATGCGCCGGGGTGTTGGGCCGCATCCCGCGTACCGTCACTACGTTCTGGGTATCCACAACCGTGACCGAATCAACCGGGCCACGAGGCAGATCGCGTACCGTCGTGTGAGGAAGGGCACTGCCATAGAGATGCAGGAAGTCCCGGACATTGTAGTTCAGGCGGCGCGGCAACACCGGAATCGCTGTCGGCTCCAGCTTGTAAGCCGCTAGCTGGGCAGCTACAGCATCAAAATCGGCGTTCTCATGTGTCAGGATCAGCTTCACTCTGGTGCTCCAGTATCCGTTGTCACGCTCTACCTGTCCGTCTGTGCGGTAACACGCGCCCAACCGCCAGAAGTCACCCCCAGTCCTGTCAAACCAGTACGCACGTACGTGACCACCGGTCGGACATCCAGCTGTACACCCGCCTTTGCCAGATCACCGTCAGCATAACCCGCGACTCGTAGCCACCAGTCACGTTCCCAGTCGCGTCTCCAGACAACAATCAACGCATCCGCTGGTACATTCTGGCCTGCGTTCACGGCCTGAAGATGAACCGGTGCAAAACGGGGTAACACCGCCGCCAGCGCACTATCCTGCCCGGCAACAACGCGAACCGCCAGGTCAAAGCCATCCGGTAAACCGATCTCCGCCAGAGCAACCCGGTATACGTCCGCCGATCCCTCCCCAGCTAAAGCGAGAACAGAGTTCACTCCGGCGGGCAGCAGCGCAGTGTGTCCCGCATCGAGGATCAACCACTGCTCCTGTTCGACCACATGCCAAGGCTCAAGGTAATCCAATCCATTCACAGAAGCCAGTGATTCCCCGGCGATCAGATCGAGCAGGCTATCCCCGGTTGACTCCATTATAACCGCTCCGCTGTCCGGCTCCTGCCGGCCCAGGTGAATTTCCACCATCTCCAGCGCAGCCGCGCCGCCATGATAATCCTCAAAGCGCGTCAGCCTGAGCAGATTGTCTTCCAGTGCACTACCGGCGAGCCGAAAGGGGCCGCTCCCGATTCCGATGCCATGAGTCAGCGCCAGCGCCTGTTCCGCCAGCAAAGCCGGAAAAGCGCGGAACGGCTCGCGCAGCCGGAACGTCAGCGTCATGCCCTCGCCGCTAACCGACTCCACCAGCTGGCGATAAACACGCACAGTAAAGGGTAACATCTCCTCCTGGGCGGCAATCTCCAGGGGGCGCTGGAGCGTCTCTGCTGCCGTCAGGGCATCGAGCGGCGTGCCGTCGTGAAAGGAGACGCCAGCCCGCAGCCCCACCTGCCAGAACAGACCATCGTCGCCAGCAACTGGCAGATCTGCCGCCAGCAGGGGTATCAGGTTGCCCACCGGTTCATAGGCCAGAAGAGTCTCGTAGACCAGCGCCTGCACCTGCTCCGTCCCGGCGTCGCCAGCGTCAAACGGGTCAAAGCCGCGCCAGGACAAGACACCCAGGCGCAGCGTGCGCGCTGATCCGGTTGCCATTCCCGGTGCGGAAGCAGTGACAGGGGGAGCCATGGCCGTCTGGGTGGCATCCACATCGCTGATGATCACTGGCGCGGGCAGTGGCACACAGGCGGCAACCACAGCGGCAACAATCACCCAGATTGCCACCGGCATCCCGAAGAGCCGGTTCATCACATCCTGCACCCGCCCCACCGGATCACCTGACGCCTGCACAAAGACACCCAGCGCGGATGGGATGCTCCCGGCAGACATACACGCGTGAAGGCGTCGCTCAGGGTGCCGCACTCCAGGGTTCCACCAGTAAGGGCACGCGTGTGGCCGCTGCGCCGGAGAAAATGGTCACGATCCCGAAGATGATCACTGCCATGCGGTCGTCGCGCCCACGCAATAAGAAGAACGTACCAGGCAGCACAATAGCAAAGTAGACTCCGTACAGAAAGTAGACCGCCCGGTGAGGGCGGATGCCTGCCAGGTACATCACCGCTGCCAGCAGCAGGATCACCACGGCCAGCAGGGTGTTGAGCGCGACCGCCCCCCAGAACTGACCATCAAGCCCCTGGTCGCGCACCAGCTTGATGATGCACCAGAACCCAAGGGCGAATGAAAAGAGAATATAGGCATTGTTCAGTGCCAGGTGAATGGTAGTCATCAGCCATCCGTTCCAGTGAGACGCAGGCGTCTAGCTCTGCCACGTCTCATCCCAGGCGCTTGCTGTCGGCTCAAAATCCGTTGTGGAGACTGTTGAAGCCTTGGGCACGGTGAAGAAGAAAGTACTGCCCTTCCCCGCTTCGCTTTCCACCCAGACACGCCCACCGTGCTGGGTGATGACTTCCTGTACGATGGCCAGCCCCAGCCCGGCGCCCCCATGCCGGCGCGACACGCCGCCATCAACCTGATAGAAGCGCCGGAAGATCCGTTCGTGATGCTCAGGCGCGATCCCCGGCCCATGATCGCGAACACTAACCTCAACAACCCCTTCGCGTTCGCGGGCCGCCACTTCGATCGGCGCGCCCGTCGGGCTGAATTTCACCGCGTTGCTCAGCAGGTGACCGACCACCTCCGCCAGACGGTTGGGATCGACCATCACCTTGGGGAGCCTATCTGGCAGCTGCATTTTCAGGGGGATCGAACGCTTGGCGGCTTCCGGCTCCCACTGACTGATCACGCGGGGGAGAATCTCATCCAGGCTGGAGGGTTGCATATGCAGTGTCCGGGCTTGCAGCGCCTGCACGGTGATGATGTTCCTGGCCAGTTCGGAAAGATGCCGTGCCCGCTCCACAACGAACGAGAGCTTCTCACGCTGTTCGGCATTCAGCGGCCCAAAGGCCTCGTTATACATCAGTTCCATGTACCCCATCACATGCATCAGCGGAGTTTGAATCTCATGGGAGAGATTCTGCAGCAATTCCTCCTTGAGCTGGTCAGCCTGCTTCAGTTCGGCATAGGCTGCTTCCAGCGCTGCAGCACGGCGCTCCAGACTCTGGTAAAGATAGGCATTCTCCAGGGCATTGCCAACCACATTGGCGATACCCTGGCATAGCGAGACCTGCTCAACATCAAACGTGCGCCGGCTGTCAGAGTCAATTAACTTGACCAACCCCTCCGGCTGCCCCCGGATAATGAACGGGGCCATCAGGCAGACTTCGCCGCCAACCTGCGCCAGCAGGTCCTGCTCGCGCGGATCGGCCTCCAGGTCCTGCCGCACCACCACCCTGGGCTGGGCGATAGAAAGCACTCGTTTCATGGTGGGATGCTGATCCAGATCAAGTTGGGCACCGTCGCGATCGCCCCAGAGTGCGAAGCCGGTCTCCCGCAACCGGCACAGCCGCCGCTCTTGAGGAAACCACTCTTCTATCCGCACCCACATGACACCGGGAACTGCCTGCAGCAAATTGCACAGGTCATCAAGGAACGACTTCTCAGCCCACCGCTGCTGGCTACGCTCAACACGGGCTGTCCAGCCGCTGATGATCCGGCCAACATGTTCGATATCCGCAGGCGCTATGCTGCCCGCGCCCTTGCATACCGATGCCAGGCCAATGACCTTGCGCCCAAACCACAGGGGGATCACCAGCATTGCCTGTTGGCCCAATGCAATAAGCTCGGCCTGATCTTGCGGCGTCGTTGAAGGATCGCCCATCTGCACATACTGCGCCCGACCCTCTGCCAGCGCCCGGTTGCGCAGCGGCGAATCGACGATCTCAACCAGCGGCCCGCTCCCTGATCGCCAGTAGGCATCAACCACTTCAGCCAGCGTGATCAAGGTGTTGGTTCCACGTTCCCAGGAAATGACCTGGCAGCGCTCCACATGCAGGGCATCCAGCAAACGCCGGGCGATCAATTCCAGAACGCTGCCGAAATCAAGCGTTGAGGACACCGCCGCACTGGCGTCCAGCAAGGTTCCTAGATCGTTGAGTCGCCGGCGTGTCTGTTCAAACAGCCGCGAATTCTCGATCGCTACCGCCGCTGTGCCAGCGATGCTCTCCAGCAATTCCATATCCGCACGGTCAAAAGTGCCAGTGCGTTTGTTCACCACTTCCAGCACGCCGATCACCTGGTCGGCTACAATCAATGGCACAGCGATCAGCGAACGTGTCGTCAGGCCAGAATGGGCGTCGACTCCCCGATAGAAGCGATCATCCTCCGCTGTGTCAACCACAAGCTGGCCGGTAGCTTCCCGGACCACCCAGCCGGCAATCCCCTCATTGATCGGCACACACATGCCATGAAGGCGGTCGGCTTCCGGCCCTACCGCCGCCATGAAGACCAACTCAGCAGGGTTATCCTCGTTGCGCAAGAGCACGGAGGCTCCCTCGGCATCAGCTACCGCCATCGCCGCAGTCAGGATTTCGTGAATCACTTCCTGGGGTGTCAGCGATGAGGTGATCGCTTCAGCCGCCCGGTTCAGCGCCTGGAGTTGCTGACTATACCGTTCCAGCGCTTCCTCGCGGCTCTTTTGCACAGTCAGATCGCTGAGAACCAGCACCTGCTGCGGCGCGGCGGGGTCAATCCGCGCGAAAGAAGAACGCGACAACAGCACCGGTATCACATGCTGGCTGCGCGTGTAGAGGCGTTGGTCGAACTTGATCGTGGAACCGCGCTCGTGCAGCAATCCGTAGACCAGGGCCTGGCGATCATCGGGGTGGAAGAGCATATCGACGCGCTGGCCGATCAGCTCCTCACGCCCGTATTCGGTCATCCGCAACAGACGGTTGTTGACATACTCAATATCACCATGCTCGCCGATGACGATCAGGCCATCGCCCATCGTATCCAGCACAGTGGTCAAAAAGGCATGTTCAGCCTTCCGGGTCTCCTCCTGCTCAGCCAGAACACCGGCCAGGCGCGTATAGTCAAGAGCCATGGCTGCCTGCCTGCTGAGCAGGGTGATCGCCGGCCATAGCGACTTGCCATCGCGACCGCGTGGACGAACATAGCCCAGCACCAGAACGCCCAGCACCTGCCGCGTCAGGGCCAGGGGTATCAGACTGATTGACGTCACGTCCAGAGCCGACAGGCCCTGAAAGAGCAACTGTGTATCAGGATGCTGGCGAAACCGTTCCACTGGCAGATTAAGCACGGTCTGCTGTGTGCTGATCGCCGCTGCCAGCGGGCTGCCATCGTCAAGCCCTCCCACCTGCAACGCCGTAGCATCCACGCCCAAGCGCGCGGACAATCGCTGCCCCGCTTCATGCCCCAGTGTCGCTGCGATGGCATGGCTCTCCAGCGTCCTCTGCACAGAATCGTACCGGAACAGCCAGGCCAGGTCGCACGACAGCAATTCCAGCGCCTCATAGACAACTTCATCAACCATGCGCCGGGCGTCTGCAGGCCGCAGACTGTGTTCCTGCGGCGCAAGGCAGGCTGCGATCTGGTCGCTAAGCTGGCGCAGGTTGATCGGTTTGGTGACGTAGTCCACAGCGCCGGCCATCAGACTATCGGCGCGGGCTTCAGCGGGGTTCTTACTGCTCATCAACAGAACGGGGATGTGCCGTGTGAGCGGATTGGCATGCAGTTCCTGGCACGTTTCGATGCCATCGCGGCCCGGCATGGCAGTGTCCATGAGTACCAGATCAGGCTTTTCCTGCCGAATCGCCGATACAGCATCCAGCGAGTTGCTGATCGCTACGGTCTGGTACCCACCCCCCTGCAACCAGACGGACAGCATCTGCACGGTATCTGGCGTATCATCGACAATGAGAATCTTGAAGCCCATACCCTGGTATCCGTCGGTGCAGCAGTGCTGTCACTCTATTGTAGTGGCAAGGCAGGCTCTACGCCAATGGCGCGTCAGCCCCGCTAATTTGCCGACCGAAACAAAAGGCGCCCCCATGGAGCGCCCATCAAACCCGATTTGCCAGCAGCACCAATAGCCCTACCCTACCAGAGCCAGGGCTAGCCACAGAGCGACTGTCGCGTTCGCTGTAATCAGAAATTGAATCTGGATGTTTCCACTGGTGTCGGCAACCTGTCCGCCGCGCATATCCATGCCAGGGCGGTACACATACATCACCACAGCGAAGACACCAACACCCACAAATGGCAACCAGATCGGCAGAACGCCCAGCGCAAACGCGCTGAGGAAGAACACGATCGCCAGGGCAACACACAGATACATCAACAGGCGAGTCATGCGCTCGCCAACAATGATCGCCGTATTGTGCAACCCGGCTGCTTTATCGATTTCGTAGTCGCGAAGCTGGTTATAGAGCTGGCCGTATATCGACACGAGTGTGACAGCCAACATTACCAGCCAGACCCACCCCGGATTCACATCGTAGGTAAAGTAGCCAGCCAGAAATAGCAACCCGCTCAGCATCAACGAATGGGAGGTCACATCGGCCACCGGCCAGGCCTTGAGACGTATCGGCTTCCAGGAGTAGAAATGCGACAGCAGCACCGTCAACACCCCGATGCCCAGCACCCACCAGCCGCCACAAGCATAGAGAACCAGTGACAGAAACGCCACTAGCATGGATGCTGTCCACCCGGAACGAATGGAGAGTTCCCCCATCGCAATGGGATTACGAGCGGCGCGGGCCGGATCGCGAGAGTCGTCTGGCGCATCCTCGATGTCATTGATCATGAAGGCGTAGGCGACCGCCAGGATGTTAGCCGCCGTAACCGCCACCAACCGCCAGTCCAGCGGTTGCCCGGAAAGCAGAGCGGCAAATACCGTTACCGGGACTGTAAAAGGAACGAATTCTTTCCATCGGGTGAGCCGGATCAAGCTGACCGTTTTCGTGGCTATATGCTGCTGCATGATTCCCCCTCCCATGATCAGGATGATCGCGGAATGAGCGCGGACTTAACGTTACCTATAACCCACAGATGATACGCAGGATACGCACCCAGGGTAGCAGGAAGAACATGCGCCATTCTAGCCGCACAATGGCGACAGCACAAGAGCAGGAATCCTGCGCTGGTGCCGGTAACGATCTTCGCAGGAACTGCCGACATTCGGCATCGCTATCGACAGACAAGGGCAATTCCCGGCGCGATCACCAGCGGGCAACTTACCACAGGGTAGCCCGACGCCGGATATAATGTATCTCTGCGCAGGCCGTAATCTTGTTCTGCAGCCAGCACGCCATGCGGTTATCTCATGCCATGAAACGATTGATGAACGCCTCCCTTTGCAGTCTCCTGTTATTGGCTCTCGTGATCGGTTGCCTTCCCTCGGCTCCCCCGGCGACCATCGCCCCGCCTGCTCCAACAGCCACGGCGGTATTCATACAGACAACGTCAGCCACACCGGCAACCACGCTACCGCATTCCCCAACAACCGCGCCCGAACCGACAGGGGGAATAGAACGCTGCCCTCTCGTCGAGAATGGGCCGACCATCACCTATGTGATCCGGGCAGAACTCGATTATGCACTCAAACATCTTGTAGCTCACCAGCGCGTTACCTTCCGTAATCCTGAGGATGCGCCCCTGGATCAACTGGTCTTCTATGTCATGCCTAACCGGGAACCCGGTCTGTTTCACCTGGAAAGCATTGCCATTCCCGGGCAAACCGGTGCCTCCGCGGTCACTCTGGAAGGGGTACGCCTGACGATCTCGCTTCCAACCCTGCTCCAACCGGGTTGCCGGGTAGTCCTGAACCTCGATTATACGTTAGACATCCCGCGTATGGGCGTCGGCCCCTTTGCCCGGCAGGGGTACCTGGGCTTTTCGGACCAACAACTAAACCTGGCCCTCTGGTTTCCGGCAGTGGCAGCACGTGCCGGGAGGCAATGGATAACACCAGTTCCTGTCACGGTTGGTGAGCAGACTGTCCTGCCTGCCGCAGATTTTGACCTTTGCCTGGCTGTAGAGAATCTGCCCCCGACGTTGACAGTCGTTGGCCCCGGCACAGCGCGCCATGAATCATGCGGCTGGCGATATCAACTGACCGGCGCCCGCGAAATTGCCCTCAGCCTTGGCGACAACTATCGTCAGATTACTGCCCCGGCTCTTGACGGAGCAGTTCTGGTCGAGCTTTACACCTTTGCGTCCACATCCGCTGAAGCGGCAGAACAGGCGCTGCACACCGCGGTGGCTGCCCTTAATCTTTTCGCTGACCTGTACGGCCCTTACCCTCACGACCGTCTGATCATCCTGGAAAGCGATTTCCCAGACGGTATGGAATTCAGTGGGCTGGTCTATGTGGGCAGCGAGTGGTTTCGCTCCTATCGTGGTGATCCGGCTTCTTACCTGACCCTGATCACGGCGCATGAGGTCGCACACCAGTGGTGGTACCACCGGGTAGGCAATGATCAGAGCAGCCATCCCTGGCTGGATGAAGCCCTGGCGACCTACAGTGAATATGTTTTTCTGCAGGAAAGCTACCCGGACCTGGTCGACTGGTGGTGGGATTTTCGCGTCAACAGCTTCCATCCAACGGGATTTGTTGACTCAACTGTCTACGAGTTCCAAACCGCCCGGGACTATATCAACGCCGTCTATCTGCGCGGTGCACAGCTTCTTCATGCCCTGCGCCAGGAGATCGGCACAGAAGCATTTTTCGCCTGGCTGCAGACCTACGCAGCCAGCATGAGCGGCCAGATTGCTGCTCCGGCCAATTTCTGGGCAACGCTGGAACCCGATCTATTCGATCGAACCGTGGAGACTCGCCGGGCCTTCCTGCGCCATAGTCAACCGGATGTCCCGTAACCAAGCGCAGCTTGCCCCCGGCGGCATAGCTGACACGACCTCAGGCGCCAATACAATCCATCACGGCGGCTTCGAGCACCTTGGCATAGGCAGCGCGATTCCGGTGGAGCGCCGCCAGGATCGGTGCGCGGAAGCGCCTCAGCAGTTCCCCGAACATCACCAGCAGGATTTGCCGGGTATCCGCCTGGTCGAGCATTTCCGGCAAACGATCGTCTGGTAGGTCAACAGGCACCTGATTGATCCGGACTGCTCCGTCACGGGCATACCGCTGTAGCGCATGGGCCAGCATCGCCCGCAGTAGCGCTGGCTCGTGAGCCGCGATCACACGCAATGCGACAAGCCAGTCAACACCTGTGATCTTGAGGTAAGTGCATGACCCGGCGTAGCGCGCCAGGATCGGATACACGCGGCAACCCTCCGGCCCAGCACGAACCGTCAGTTTGTAAGGCCCCAGTTCACGGGCAATCCCGACGTGCGCAGCGCAGAGCATCTCCAGATCAGACACGGCATCCTGTGCTTGAACTGACGGCTTTGCCCCGTGCAATACCAGACTAGTGAAGCGTACGCCCCGCCGCAACAGCTCAGCAGCAATGAACCGGTGTGCCAGTGGGCTGAGCAAACTGCTGCCTCCGCCAGGGTTAATCTCCAGGTCGTAGAGTCGCCCTTCCAGGCGCCGACCAAGATGACCAGCCAGGCGAGTCAGCTCCACGATAGCCGGGCCATAGGCGCAGGCAATGCGCTTCACGGCTTCTTCGCCAGCCAGCCCTGCCGGTGCAACGTCCCGGTAGGTAGCCAGCAACCTCTCAGGGCTGAAAGCCAGTTGTTCCCACGGCAACGCTGCAAATTTCTCGTCCAGAGTCGCCTCCGGATCTGTAAGCGCAGCCAGGTTCAGAAAGCAACTTTGCGGTTCAAGCGTAAAACTTGTGAATCCAGCCTCAACGCACAGGTCGATCATGGCCGTCGTCTGTAGACCATCGACGTCCGCGCCATATCCATCACGGTCACCGGCGGCCAGCACCTCCCACGTGGCGGCGTCGATGACCTCCTGAGGTGTGCGCCCGGTTTCCCCCATCTCCTGGATGGACTGCTGAGCCAGTACCGGAAAGAGTCCGCACTGCCGTGCTACACGGAGCAGACCCGGCACAGCCAATCCCAGCCGATCGCTCAGGCCGATCGACTGGCGTAGACCTGCCGGAACTGGTGCTGTCCAGGGCAGCAGCCGCCGAACAGCTACAGCGTTATCGGCATCCAGAGGACATACCCAGACATCCGGCTCCACTTCCTCACCGTGGAATCCGCGCCCGGCCTCTCCTATCACGCGCAGGCGCACTCCCTGCAGCGTCTGGATGACACTCACCTCATCCATGGTATGCTCCGGCCTGTTCATATTTCGTCACGCTGACCCACCCGCAGGAAAGTCCCCGCTGCGCTGACCTTGCCCCTCCAGCGCCAATCTCGCCAGCAGCGCCGCCCCAATCACCGGCGGGTAGCGCGGCTGTGGCGCCTCCGACAATCCCAGGCGCTGGCACAACCGATCGCGAACTGGCGTCGGGTTAACAAGCAATCCACCGGCAAAGGCAATCGGCAGATCGCTGGCTCCAAGCTGTCCGATCACCGCCCGGCAAAGCAGCGCCAGCTCCGCCGCAGCCCGATCCACAATCTCGCCAGCCACACGGTCGCCATCCACAGCCGCCTGACACACCAGCGGCGCCAGGCGGGCGACCTCGCGCGTGCGGCTGATCTCGGCCCGGTACAACCATAGAGTCACAGCCTGGACATCCGGCAGTTCGAGAGCAGCCAGAAGATGCTGTTCAAGGGTGGATCTTTCCCCGCGCCCATCCGCAGCCCGCATCACGGCGCGCAACCCTTCCAGGCCGATCCAGTACCCGCTGCCCTCGTCGCCCAGCAGATACCCCCACCCTCCTGCCCGCGCCGTGCATCCAGAAGCGTCAATGCCCAGCGCGACACTCCCTGTGCCCGCCAGCACCAGTACACCATACCTTGCACCGTGCGCACCGACCAACGCGATTTCCACATCCGAGCTGAGGGCAATAAATGCCTCCGGAACCACCGGACGGATCACTTCCCGCAACCAGTCGCCAGCGTAGGTCGCCGATGCCCCAGCAATCCCGACCCCTGCAGCGCCAATCTGGTCAGCTGTCAACCCGGCCTGTTCGAGTGCGCTGCGCAACACCTTCTGGATCAGCGCCGCTGCTGCTTCGCGGCCTACGACGCTTGGGTTAACCGTGCCACCCTCTGCCTGAGCCAGCACTTCCAGCGCCAGGCTTGTAATCGCCACCCGTACATAGCTACCGCCACCATCAATACCAACCAGATAAGTCATTGCCATCTATCTCCGCCATGCTGCCAGCGCAAGACCGGCCTGAGTCTAGTCCAGGCCGCGCGGATGCGCTAGAATAGCCCCTGATCCCGCCCACCCTAATACCTGCAACGCCCCAGGACAGAATCCTCATGCCAGATCACCACAACCGCCATCCTCTCCTGCGCCTGTTTGGCTACGCTCGCACTTACCGCACCCGCATGGTGCTGGCCAGCCTGTTTTCCATCCTCAACAAAACGGTTGACCTCGCGCCGCCGGCCCTGATCGGGGCAGCGGTGGACATTGTCGTCCAGCAGGAACAGTCGTTCATCGCCCGTTTCGGGATCATTGACGTAGATCATCAGCTGTTCGCCCTAACCGGGCTGACGGTAGTCATCTGGGTGCTGGAATCCGTGTTTGAGTACTTTCACAAGATCATCTGGCGCAATCTGGCTCAGGCGGTTGAACACGATCTGCGCATCGACGCCTATGCCCACGTCCAGAATCTGGACATGGCGTATTTTGAAGACCAGAACACCGGCGGGCTGATGTCGATCCTCAACGACGACATCAACCAGCTGGAGCGCTTCCTGGACAACGGCGCAAACAACATCATTCAGGTGCTCACCACCGTCCTGGTCATTGGCGGCATGTTCTTCCTGGTCGCGCCATCGGTCGCCTGGCTGGCCTTGCTGCCCATGCCGCTGATCATCTGGGGATCGATCCGCTTCCAGAAGATTCTGGCGCCGCGCTATGCAGCCGTCCGTGAACAGGTCGGTATTCTCAACAGCCAGCTGGCCAACAACCTGAGTGGCATCGCTACGATCAAGAGCTTCACCTCTGAAGCTCACGAAGTGCAGCGCATCCGCATCAGCAGCGAAACCTACCGGGAACACAACCGCCGCGCGATCTCGCTCAGTTCGGCGTTTGTCCCGCTCATCCGGATGCTGATCATGAGTGGCTTCATTGCGATCCTGATCTTCGGTGGGCGGCTGGCCCTAAGCGGAGCGCTGGAAGTCAGTCTCTACAGTGTCATGGTGTTCATGACTCAGCGCCTGCTGTGGCCGCTGACCAGCCTGGGCGAGGTACTCGACCAGTACCAGCGGGCCATGGCCTCGACAACCCGCATCCTGGACCTGCTGGACACACCTGCGCTGATCGACGACGGCCCGCAGCCCCTGCCGCTGGAAAGCGTTCGCGGGGAGATCAGCTTTGAGCGTGTCTCTTTCCGCTACAAGAACGGCCAGGAAGTGCTGCGCGATCTCTCCCTGCATATTCCTCCCGGCGAAACCGTCGCTATTGTCGGGGCCACCGGAGCCGGTAAGAGCACCATCATTAAGCTGCTACTCCGCTTCTACGATGTCACTGACGGGTGTATCCTGCTAGACAGGCATGACCTGCGTGAGCTACAGGTTACCAACCTGCGCAACGCCATTGGCCTGGTTAGCCAGGATGTCTACCTGTTTGATGGCACCGTCCGGGAGAATATCGCCTATGGCACCTTTGACGCCAGCCTGGAGGATATTGTAGCCGCAGCCCGTATCGCCGAGGCCCACGACTTCATCATGGCCCTGCCGCAGGGTTATGATACCCTCGTTGGCGAACGCGGTCAGAAGCTCTCCGGCGGTCAACGACAGCGAATCTCCATCGCGCGGGCCGTGCTCAAGAATCCGCCTGTACTGGTCCTGGACGAAGCCACCTCCAGCGTAGACAATGAGACCGAGGCCGCTATTCAGCGTTCGCTGGAGCGCATCATCATCAATCGCACGACGATCGTGATTGCCCACCGCCTTTCGACCATCCGCAACGCCGATCGCATCTTCGTGCTGGACAATGGCGCTTTGAAGGAACAGGGCCGTCATGAAGACCTGATCCGCCGGGATGGCATCTACGCCGCCCTGTGGCGGGTGCAAACCGGCGAGCGTTTGCTCGCAGCAGCGGATTGACCGTTGCCGCCTCCCGGTTCATGGGTGCAGGCGGAGACCATCAGCGCCAGATCAGAGGCTGGCCAGCAGAAAGGAAAATCAACCATGGCAGACAAGATCCGCTGGGGCATCCTCAGCACCGCGCATATCGGACGGGTACGGGTCATCCCCGCCATCCAGAAGGCCCGCAACAGCGTTGTCGCGGCGGTAGCCAGCCGCGACCTGGAGCGCGCCAGAACCTTTGCCCGTGAACTGAACATCCCCACCGCCTACGGCTCCTACGAGGAACTGCTCGCCGATCCCAACATCGACGCGATCTACAATCCCCTGCCCAACAGCGAGCATGCCCTGTGGAGCATCAAGTGCGCCGAGGTCAGCAAAGCGACGCTATGCGAGAAACCCCTGGCCAGCAACGCCGCGGAAGCACAGGTGATGGTCGATGCCTTCGCCAGGCGTCATGTCCTGCTGGCAGAAGCCTTTATGTACCGCTTCCATCCCCAGACTCAACGCGTGAAGGCCATGATCGCCGATGGTGCAGTAGGCGAGATCAACCTGATTCAGGCATCCTTCACCTTTGACATCACTGGTCGCGAAGATGACATCCGCCTCAAACGGAATCTGGCTGGTGGCGCGCTGATGGATGTGGGCTGCTATTGCGTGAACGTGATGCGCCTGATGACCGGCGAGGAGCCAGACGACGTGCGCGCCTTCGCCAGAACAGGCCGCGAAGTGGATGAAACGCTCACCGGCATGCTGAGCTTTCCTTCCGGGGCGCTCGGACATCTGGACTGCGGATTCCGCGCCATAACCACCAATACCTACGAAATCCGGGGACGCCGGGGACGTATCGTCGTTGACCCGGCTTTCATACCGGCTTCGAACAGGGAGACCGTGATCCGGTACTACCACGATAATGTTTGCGATGAGATCGTGATTCCGCCAACCGATCAATACCAGCTCATGGTGGAAGACTTTGCCGACGCCCTGCTGAACAGCCGCCCGCCCCGGTTCGAACCGCTGGATGCCGTCCGCAATATGGTCGTCATCGACCGCCTGTATGCCTCCCTCCCCAGCCACTAGACCGATCAGCAGGGCCGTCCGCCCAGCCGTCACCGGCGGCCCTGCGCTATCTTTACCCCTTGTGGGCACAATCCCGCAAATCCGTCATTGACATGCCGCCGGGCGACCGGCATAATCCATCGCCGCTCGAACGACGTGCCCTCTGGCACGGGCGCAGCAATCCTCTGGATTGAGACTGAACAAACCCCTATGACTCAGGTACGCACCGACCTCCGCAACATTGCCATCATCGCCCATGTTGACCACGGCAAGACCACCCTGGTCGACGGCATGCTCAAGCAGGCCAAAGTCTTCCGGGAAGGTGCCCTTACCGGGGAACGCATCCTGGACTCTAATGCTCTGGAGCGTGAACGCGGGATCACGATCCTGGCCAAAAACACGGCTATCACCTGGCAGGGGGTCAAGATCAACATTGTCGATACACCCGGTCATGCCGATTTCGGCGGGGAAGTGGAGCGCGTCCTTAATATGGTCGATGGTGCTCTACTGCTCGTCGATGCCGTGGAAGGGCCGATGCCCCAGACTCGTTTTGTCCTGCGCAAGGCGCTGGCGCTCGGCTTGCGGGTCATTGTCGTGATCAATAAGATCGATCGTCCTTTTGCCCGCTCCAACGAAGCCCTCAACAGAACCTTTGACTTGTTCTTAGAACTGGGCGCCAGCGATGAACAGGCTGACTTTCCGGTTGTCTACGCCATCGGCCTGGAAGGCCGCGCCGGCTACAGCCCGGACGCGATCGCGAACGATCTGACCCCCCTCTTCGAAACCATCCTCCGCGAGATTCCCGGCCCTGTCTGCGAACCGGAAGCGCCCGCCTTGTTACAGGTGACCACCCTGGAATACGACAACTATAAGGGTCAGATCGGCGTTGGTCGGCTGCGGGCGGGAATGCTGAAACGAGGAATGCCCATCGTACGCATTGCGCCAGATGGCCAGCGTACCATGGGGCGGTTGGAGTACCTGTTCACGTACCACAACCTGGAGCGCCTTGAGGTCGAAACGGCTCAGGCCGGGGATATCGTGGCCGTTGCCGGACTGGAAGCCATCAATATCAGCGACACCATTGCCGATCCATCAATCACCACGCCACTGCCGCTGATCAGCGTTGAGCAGCCAACTGTACGGATGACCTTTGGCGTCAATACGTCGCCCTTTGCCGGGCGAGAAGGCAAGCCGGGCTGGGGCACTTCCCGCCGCCTGCGGGAGCGCCTGTATAACGAGATGCGCAGCAATGTGGCACTGCGGGTAGAAGACGGCCAGACGCCTGACCGCTTCATCGTTAGTGGCCGGGGGGAACTACACCTGGCAATCCTGATCGAAACCATGCGCCGCGAGGGGTACGAGTTTGAAGTCAGCAAGCCAGAAGTGATCTTCCACACCGATCCGGACACTGGCGAGTTACTGGAGCCAATCGAGGAAGTCCATATTGAGATCGCCGATGATCTGACCGGTACGATCTTCGAATTGATCGGGGCGCGGCGCGGGCAACTCCTTGACATGCAGAGCGAGAACGGCACGACCTACCTGCGCTACCTGGTACCTACCCGCTTCCTGCTGGGTTTCCAGTCACAGTTCGTGCGGGCTACCGGCGGCCTGGGCCAGTTCAACACGCTGTTCCACGGTTACGCGCCCGTCTTGTCCGGCGATCCACCCCGCCGCCAGTTCGGGAGCCTGGTCGCCGTGGAAACCGGCACTGCGGTCAACTATGCAATGACCCACCTGCAGCAGCGGGGTACCTTCTTCATCACACCCGGCACCGAGGTCTATCGCGGCCAGGTCGTTGGCGAACACATCCGCGCCGAAGATTTGGACATCAACGTGAACAAGACCAAGAATCTGACCGCCGTGCATACCCGCAGCTATGCAGAGGAATTGCGACTCAAGCCGGTGCGCGAAATGAGCCTCGACGACTTCATCGAATTCATGGCTGAAGATGAACTGCTGGAAGTGACACCACAGAGCCTGCGGCTGCGCAAGCGCATCCTCGATCCGGAGCAACGCATGAAGCAGCTCAAGCGACGGGAGAAACTGTTGGCGGAAGATAAAGCCGATCGCTGAGTCACATGGGTTAGCTGCAGGTGAATACGCCCGAATCCGCCTGCCCTATACTGCGGCCTGGCCGATGAAAGGCGGGTGCTCCATCAGCGCGGGCAGACCCATCACTTTGAACACAAACCGCTCCATGGTGTCGCGTCCGCCAAGGTACACCCGCGGGATTTCCAGCGGATGCTGCCGCGCCACCTGTGAGCGCAGCGGGCCCGTTAGCAGCGTGAACGCCGTCCTGATGCCAGCTTGCCGCAGCAACTGCATGGTAGTCGCTGTGTAATCGCCCACGCCGCCGTTTGGGTAAGCAAATGCGCTGATCGTCTGGCCGGTCTCCTCTCGAATCCGTTCGCACGAGCCAACAATCTCGCGTCGCTGCACTTCCTCATCAACCCGCGCCAGGATGGGATGCGTGACTGTGTGTGGCTGGCAGGCAATTCCTGCGTTCACCAGTTCGCGGACGTGATCCCAGGCCATGAATAGATCGGGATCAGGCCCCGGTGGATCAACCTGCAACGCTTCGCCCGCCTGCCGGAGCGCAACCAGTTTCTCCGCTTCAGGGATGCGCTTTAACTGCCCTACCAGCGCCTCACACGCTGCCCGGCGTAACGCCGGCGACGACAGGTCGCGCTCACCGATCAAAGGCAGGGTGGCGGCCTGCCGCTGCGTGTGATGGAAGTAATAGGCGCACTCGTCCCACCATGCCGGCAGCGGGTTATCCATGCGGCTGGTTAGGAGGAAGATCACCGCCGGGAAACCGTAGTGTTTCAATACTGGATAGGCGTGGGAGTAGTTATCCAGATAGCCGTCATCGAACGTGATGAGCAGCGGGCGTGGTGGTAGGCTCCGGCCATGATGCAGGAAGGCGTTCACCGCTTCCAGGTCGACCACATTGAAGTGCTCCCGGATATACGCCATCTGCTGGGCGAACTTCTCCGGCGTCGCGCTCACATTCGGCGGATAGTACTGAAACCCCGGCGCAGCCGGATCCGCGATCCGGTGGTAAGCCAGAACGGTCAACCGGTCGGCTCCCCAGTAGGCATTCAGCAAAACAGGAGCCCTGAGCGCTATAAGTACCTTAAAGGCAATCTGTGCTTTGCTCATGCCAGCGCTCGATCGTAGACTTGCAGCGTCTTCGCCACCATCGTCTCCACACTGAACGCACCCTTGACCAGCGCGTAAGCAGCCAAACCCATCGCCTGCCGCTCGACGGGATGCGTGGCTACCCAGCGCAGGGCTTCCGCCAGAGCTGGCGCATCCTGTGGCGGCACCACACGGGCAGTCTCGCCATCCCGTAGGAGCGTTGCCATCCCACCCACCTGCGTGACCACCAATGGCCGCGCAAAAGCGGCTGCTTCCAGTACTACATACGGTAGCGCCTCTGACAGCGACGGCAGGCAGACGGCATCGACCGCCCGCAAAACCGCCGGGACATCTTCCACAAATCCGCAGAAGTGCACGCGCTCAGCAATCCCCAGCATATTCGCCTGCGCTTCCAGCGCCGGACGCAGCGGGCCATCGCCCACCACCAGCAGCTTCACCTGCGGCAGGTCAGCCAGGAGCGCCAGGGCCTTCAGCAGATACCAGTGGCCCTTGACTGGTTTCAGGCGGGCAATGATCGCCACCACAAAATCATCCGCGCCAACTCCCCATGCCGGGCGCACAGCCGGATCCACTGACAACAACGGCGCTTCCGGCACTGGCACTGCATTGTAAATCAGGGTACTACGGGAACCATCGCCACGGGCCGTAAGACTGGCCTGCAGCACATCGGTCACGGTGATATACTGCCGGGCCAGGAGCCGGTCGAACCAGAGCACGCTGCGATAGAGTATCCCCTTCACGCCGGGATATTCCCGGCCATAGTCGCTGTGAATCGTGGCCACCCGTCCCCGCGCCCCAGCCAGCAACGCCGCCAGATGCCCCCACAGGATGGACTGCACATTGTGGGCGTCAACAACCTCGTAGCGACCAGCGCGGATGGTTCGGCGCAGCACACCGGCCATGATCGGATTGCCACGCTGGATGGCAATCGCTTCAGCCGGCAAGCCTTCTGCTATCAGCCGTTGGTGTAGCGGGCTACCTGCCAGCGTTGCCACAGCGCACCGTGCCACGCCATCCTGCAAGGCCCTGGCCTGGGTGAGCACGCGGACTTCTGCGCCCCCATAGGCCCGCGCCAGATCTACCAGCAGCACCCTGTAGTCTCGCCTGCCTGTCATTTCACCAGCCTGAAATTATCAAGAATCAGGGTACGGCTCCCCAGCGGATAGACACCCCACTGACCGAATCCATCCCGCGCTTCATATGAAGTTGCCACCTGCAGGCTGAAATACCTGATCTGTGACCAGTCAAAAGGCTCCGTCTCGTCCATTGGAATCAGCAACGGCAGGGTGACCGTCATGTCTGCGTTCGGCCCTAGCAGCAGCCCTTTGTCCGGCAACAACAGGTAATGTCCGTCTGCATCTGTGAGACCAACATCAAGTGTGGTGAAGTAAGGGCTGAGACTCCTGACCTCAAATTGCAGCGCCCGCCACCCCTCCCAGTCTGACGTTTCAAACCACAACCCGGCCTCGTTGGCTTCGGAATCAAATGTAAGACGAAGAGCTTGGCCGCTTTCCGCCCATGGCGACTCAACGACTTCAGCCGTCACACCGGTGAACCCCCATTCCTCTGGCTGGCCAAGCCGATCAAAATCGATCAGCAAGTAGTCTTGCGTGATTGCCGCTGGCAGCGGGCGGAAGTTACTGAAGTCTGCCCGTTCACCCTCAGTCAACGCCACCAGCAAGGCCTCATGTGCCTGATCCCAGAGATCAGCGGGCGGGTTCTGGTGGGCCAGCGGGCCGGGAGTGAGCTGCCTGGCCAGGTCGCGGGCTTCCTCAGGCGAAGTGGCCTGCGCATACAGGTCCAGCAGGCGAGTGTCTTCCAGGCCCTCCCGCAACAGTTTCAGGCGGATTGAGGGCTGCGGCCCAGGCCAGACCAGCGCACCACCGCCGTAACCGGATACCGGGTACAGCGCCGTCACGTCCTGCCACGGGTCCACCAGATCGTAGTCTTCGCTGCCTACCCATTCCAGCGCCGAGTATCCGGCAATCATCCGCACATCCCTGGCGTAGACATGCCAGATCAGGCCACGCTGGATCGCTGCTGTCAGGTCAATCAGATCGCCATATTCATTCAGGTATACGCTGCTGCTCTTGCCCGGCCTGGACATCCAGGCCGCAAAAACCTCCGGTGCCGCATCCAGCACATCCACATGCACGTGGGTATCATCAGTCACCAGATCGGGGTCCAGCCAGCCAAGCTCAGCCGGGCCAGGCGGCACCGGATCTACGCCGGAAGCCGTCACGCGCAACCCTGCCACCCGCACTATTGCCGTCCACCGGGACAGCCGGGCATATCCACGCGGCCCGGCATGCCATGGTTCATCGCCAACCCAGCGCGTCTCATCATCCGGGTATACCAGCGCCCCTTCCAGGCGGTCTTTGCTACGCAGATAGTCCGCCAGCGCGCGGAAGAAAGCTTCCGCCTGGCGAACAAACTGTGGGTCGTCGAACATGGCCTGTTGATAAGGCCGGCCATGTTCATCCCGCAACAGATACTGCCCGGAGCGATCGTCGTACGGCAGGGGCGCATAGAAGAAGGCCCCTGTCGGAAGCGCATCCAGTTCCGCATCCAGCGGCGAGAAATCCCAGCCATCCGCTATCATTACGGGCTGGGCCACAAAAGTCCCCGGTACCACACCATGCGCCAGCAGCAAGGTATTCATCGCCCGGTGGAAAGCTGTCGGATCATCGCCACCAAAGAAGGGGATCGTCCAGTCAGCGTCTTCAGGGATGATCACGGTCACCGCCGGTTGCGGTTCCAGATCAACCGGGTATACACGAACCGTAACGCGGCGTTCGCCCATGCCTTTGATGGTCAGCGTTAACGTGTAGTCCCCCGGCGGTGTCTCCGGTTGCACATAGAGATCAGCCCAGATGACGGTGGGTTGCTCAGTCCGCACCTCAAAGGGGCTATCAAATGGGCGCAATCCATCAGGGATAGCGCCCGCGTCCGTCAGGCGGGCCAGCGAGACTATCTCCGGATCCGGAACATGCAACATGGGCACATACTGCTCACGATAGAGCTGTAGGCCGAAGTACTCCTCAGGATAGGACACGGAAAGCGCATCAAACTTGAGCGCGATCTGGTTGGCACGCAGCACAATCTGGAAGGGGACGTACTCCCGCCGCGCCGCATACAGGAGGATAGGTGTTTCTGGCTGTGCAGGAGGAACGGCGGTGGGCAGCACCTTAACTGTACTGCCCACCACCCACCATGTCAGCGGTGCGTTCTGCGCACTGGTTGCTTCACAGCCAATTACCACCCCCAGCAGAATGATCAGGATTGCTCTGAAGATCCTGCAGGGCATCAAGGGCGCCTCCGGGAACGTGCGGCAACCAGGATACCGAAAAGTATCGTGGTGACCAGTACAACCGCTGTGATAACCAGCAGGATATTGACCCACTCCGGCTGGCCGATCCGGGCGGGCTGCAGTTGCTCCGGATCAAGCGGCGGGAAGGTCGGGATCGGTGTCGGCGCCGTCGGCGATGGCAAGGGAACAATCGGTGTTGCGGTAACGACCGGTGTCGGTGTATTGGTCGCAGTTGCTGTAGGCGTTGGGCCGGGTGTTACTGTATAGACCGGGATGGGGGTGCTCGTCGCCTGAGCCGCGATAGCCGACTGGGTGGCCAGTTCCGGCAACGCCGTCACCAGATCTTCCTGCGCATACACCGTACGCGTGTCAATCACAGCGATCGAGTTCGGCGAGACAAATACTACATCGCCTTCTAAATCGCCACGCCAGTAGATGTTATCCGCCAGGGCGCGTACGGCATCCGCCTGACCGCGATCACCCAACCCGGCAATGACCAGAATGGCTCGCTCCGGTGACCAGGGCGACTTGACTATCTCCAGCAACCCAACGTCGTAGCCGGGTGGCAACTGGTAGACTACGTCATCCAGCTTTTGCTCGAGTGTATCCGTGCCCGGGACGAAAGGCTGCGGTAGATCAGCGTTGAGAGCTGCCAGCAGCGGATTGGTTGACGGCCGCCCGATGACGATCAGATGGTACTGGGCCAGGTCGATCCCCTCCGGCAGGTCTCCGACGCTGAACCGCGGGCGGAACGCCTCCCCACCAACGGTCTCCGCACCAAGACGCGCAACCATCCGCAGACCCTGTTCGATCTCAGTAGCGCCTGCCGCCCGTGGCAAAGATATCAACACATCACTGAGATCAGGCAGCGAGGTAAACGGTACCGGGAACCAGCTTAACAGCGGCGTCACGGCTGCCGGGTCAGCTGTCTGGGTAGGCAGGAAGATCGAACTCTCCGGGCTGACATTGAACCAGGCAACCAGTGGGTCGGGGAATACGCAATCATCAGGGTTACTGTCAATGCCATTAACCAGGATGGTCAACGTATTCTCAGCGCCAGGCTGGATACTTTCCGGCGGGATGCGCCCCCGCAGGTGATTGCGGCCCAACTCATCGGTCTCGTGCACTACGCCGCCGGTAACCGATTCCAGGGCCAGCAGCGTACTGGCGATGGGCGTGTTATTCACCAACACGGTCACCGTCGAACCCCGGCCAAGTGCCCCGGAATAGGTGAAGATGAGATCAACCGAGGCATCCGGGGCGATTGTTGCCGTGGCAGGCGCTGTAAACCTGACACTGGCTGTCTGTGTGCCGATCCCGGCCAGCAGCATCTGCGTCACGCCAAGTTCCGCAAAAGTTAGCGTGGTTTCGGTGCGCATGCCAACCGGGACTGCCGCCTTGGGTCGCACATCGCTGACCAGCGCCAGTGGTCCGCCCAGGCTCAACACCGATGGCGGGCCAGAAAGTGCCTGGGCTGCTTTGCGCAGCGCCGCTTCGTTCAGACCGGTGACTACCCCGATGGCGCGCATGGGGTTATCCGGGTTGGCAATGAGTTGAACAAGCCCGATCGATTCTGCTACCTCCTGGCCGCTCAGCCTGACCACATTGCCGCTGAGCTGTGTTGGCAGAGCGTTGTCAGCATACAACTGATCGATCAGGGCATGCTTGCCGATCTCACCGACAAGCAGCAGGTTGTTCTCACGGCGAATCTGATCGGTCAACCCGCCAGCCAGTGCAGCACGGATACGCAATTCGCCAAAAGTGAGCTGGCCCAGCGCCGCCGCAATACCCGCTGCGGATTCCAGGTCGGCCAGCGAAGGCTCATCTGGCAGAACCAGCCATACCGTCTCCGGCTCGGTGCCGATAACCGTCCCGTGATAGAACGGCTCCGGGTACCGTGCCAGATCCAGGCTGGGAGATAGCCGGTGGTATTCGAAGTGGAAGTATGACAGGTCCGAACGAATGAACGCCCTGGCAAGCGAGTTACTGTCGCAGAAATCATCCGCCATAAAGGTGACATCGATCCGGTGGCTGTTAGTCCGTTCAGGCGTGACTAACAGCGACGAGGGCAACGGGATCACCAGCGTCTGTAACCCCACGTTGGCAGCCGTCAGTGTCGTGGAGGAAATCAGCGTGTCATCCAGCCTGACATTGAGGATGCTCACCAGCGGGCGCATGGGATCAGCAAGCGGCGAGAGATTCTGCGTGTACTCCAGGTTGAGGTACAGAACGTTGTTACCATCCAGCTGCCAATCGGTAGGCAAGTCCAGCCGGAACTGTGCAGCACTCCGTGGCGAAACCAGATCAACATTGCTCACCTGGAAGCTGGCCAGAGCGACGTCCTGCGCAATCAGGGGGCCACTGGCCACCACCTGCTGAGGCGCCGCCAGAATGGGAGTGGGCGTTGCGGTCACGCAGGCCGGCGCACCAGCGCTGGCTGACACAGGCTCCACGATCTGTCCGGGGACATCTGCTGTCTGCACCGGAATGATAAGCCGCTGCCCTACCAGGATAACCGCGGCTGGTTGCAGGGCATTGGCCTGACGAATCACGTCTACGGTTGTAGAGAATCGACCGGCTACCCCCTGAAGCGTGTCTCCAGCACGTACAACGTAGGTGAACTGGAATGGATACTCCGCTGCATAGGCGGGGAGCTCGCCCGCTCCACCTACTGTCACCACTCCTGGCGGACAAACCGGAAGTGTGGCCGTTGGCGTGAGGGTCGGCGGCGCAAGTTCCACAGCAGTGGTCGGGGAGGGTGTTACCTGCAGAGCGACCGGCTGAGTCTGTGCACCGCTGAGGATCGACGCCGGGATGACCAGCGGCCGATTGGGCGTAGGAATAGCGACCGGAGTCCCGGCAGGGATGCGCTGGGCAACATCAACGAAAACCCAGCCATTCATCGGGCTATAGCTGGAATAATCGACATACAGCCAGTCTTCGTACTGGCCACCGTACTCCTTCACACACATCTGGGTGCCCTGTGGCAACCCACCCACCACAGCGCAGGTTTCCGCCGCGCAGCGCCGGACAACAGCTTCCGGCACAGTGATCTCCCAGGCTTCGCAGTCAACATCCCCGGTATAGCCAGGCAGACCAGGAGCTACAATGTCAGCGCTGATATAGCGAATCGGGGAATCAGCATTCTGTGGTTCTGGATCGATCAGAAGCCAGCCCGGCGTCTCTGAAACGCCCAGAACGCACACAACCTCCTGGTTGCGCACACCACCCACTCTGCTGCAACCCGTTCCTGCGCAGGAGCGCACCACACCTTCGTCCACAGTCACGTAGTAGAGCTGGCAGGCCGGCAAAGGAACCGGGGTAGGTGTCAAAGTAGGGGTCGGATTCTGGGCAGTAACGCCGGGGATGACCGCCAGTATGAGCACTACAAGACCGCTTAACAATGCAAGGGAAGCTAAACGCACCTGGAGTCTCATCGAATTCTTCTCTATCTATAGTTGGGGGCAGCAGCTTACTGACTGACCGCCCTGGCCGACACAACAACGAACGCTTACGAAATCCGTACTGTTTCCCGCAAGACAAACAGATTCTGGTTCCCCGCCGCCTCGCGTTCCCTCCGTGCCCGGTGTTGTTGCAGCAACGACCGCGCTATCCCTTCGCTGGAAAGAGCAAAAGCCAGCAGAAGCCAGAAGTATCGAATGTAGTCACCATGCAGAAATATGCTGGTGATGAGATACGACGTAAAACCGTACTGCAGACCAGTCACCCAGGGTATCAGGTCTGATCGATGGCTGGCCTTCAACATACGCTTTGCGCTGCGCAGGCTGGCAAACGTACTGAGGATTATGCCGAACAACACAGCGAGACCGACCGCCCCTAGCTCCGCCGCGGTCTCAAGGTACAGACTATGCGCCTGCCGTTCCTGCAGTCGGCTGTCAATGCCCAGCAGAAATGAGTAGTCAAGGTAGTTCTTGTCGTAGTTCCCCGGCCCGACCCCCAGCAGCGGGTGATCCAGGAACATCTGCCAGGCGATGATCATCTCACTCGTGCGTCCGCGCAGGGAGCGTTCTGTCTGCAACTCTGTGTCCGACACAAAAAGGTCGCGCAACTGCACAAAACGTTCCCAGTAGCCCACTGGAAAGATAGCCACCAGTACGACCGCCACAGCAACCGCAATCACCGCAGCCTTATAAGGACTCCACTGTCGCTCACGGGTGACCAGTATCCCAATCACCGCCAGCGAAATCAGCGCACCGCGCGAATAGGTAAAGATCGCCGCAGCCGCGATCAATGCCGCCGCCACGCCACCCATTACGCGAAGGACAAGGAAACGTTCCTCAAGAAATCGGTACACTGCTAGCGGAAAGACCATCAGCAAAATCTGGGCGTAGAAATTGGGATCATCCAGCGGACCTGTCACACGGGTGCTATCAAACCCGCTAGTAATCTGATGCACTGGCGCTTTGGCCAGTCCCCAGAACGTATTGCCCACATCGTTGGTCACGATCTGGTAGACGCTCAGCGCCGCCACTAACCCCGCAGAAAGGATCAACAACCATTGCATGCGCATCCAGACTCGAGCGTTGATGGTCACCTGCACGACGATAAACAGGATGACGAAATCCTTCACCCAATCAGTGAACTGGGAAACTGCCACAGACTGTTCCTCAGCCTGCAACGCCCCTATCAACAGCAGGACCCCGTACATGATGATAAGCCATTGCGTTCTGCCCAGGGCCAGCGGACGCCGATACAGCACGATATGGTTGGCAACCACACCAACGAAGATCAGGGCAACCAGCCACTTGTTGGCGCTGGGAATACCCAGGTTGATCTCCAGAAGATCAGACAGGTTGAGATACACGGTGATGGTCAGGATGTACACACCCAGCACTGGCCGTACGGCAACGAGCATCGCCACAACTACCCCGATGACCCCGAAGAGAACCGCGTAGTCATAGTCAGTTGTGCCAATCAAATAGCCGCCGATGAGTGCCACGATGATCATCAGCAGCGCAAATCCGGTCACCAGCAACCGGTAGCGCACCCGGCGGTCATCCAGATACTGCCAGATATCTTTTCCAGGACTGACTAACACGCGATCAGCCATTACTGATCTTCCCGTAGCTCAGGTTCCGAATCAAAGACAGGGGGCTGATTCCCCGTGCTCCAGGTCGTTCCCAGTGTGTCATCCAGCGGAGAAGCGTCAAACGCCAGCGTAGGTGTCGCAGCACCGGTAGTATCGCCCTGGATAAACGGCGCCGGCGACGTACGGATGAGTTGGATGGCATTCTCCCCGGCCAGTTCCGCATCTCTCAGCGCCTCAGCCGCCTTGTCCATCATCGCCTGCGTACCCAGCAGCCCACCGCTGCTCTCCACCACACCGGACTTAGCCTCAAAGCTGGCGCTGAAATCCTCAAACCGGAAGGTGCGTGACCGGATATCATAGTGCATGTTCACCAGCATCGATCTGGCCTCATCCCCCGGCGTCTCGGCGAACAGCAAGCCAAAGACATGCTGGCCAAAATAGGCCACAATGTCACCCTCTCGCAGCGAATCCTGCATAAACAGAGCCGCCTGACGTAGCAGCGCGTCCTGCACACGCTCTTCCAGAAGGTTGAAGTCCTCATCCGGCACCAGCTGGGTGAAGGCCAGACTGATCGGACGGTTGCGTACCCGCGCCCGCTTGATCTCTTCCTCAAACCGCCTGAGGAAGTAGCGCTCGTTGTACACGCCGAGCTTCGGGTCCCGGATGGTCAGTCCCTCGATACGTTCGAGTGGGCTGCGCAGATACTCCACCACAAATGCCAGCGTGATCCCCAGCACCAGACCCAGTACCGCGCCCAGCACCGCATTTTGTGTGTAGTTCGGTGACACCGGCTCTGGCTCCAAGACAACCGGATCGAGCCGTTCTAGCGGGAACGGTCGGTATAGCCGGTTGGTCTGGGCCATCCCGGCCAACCCAACAGCTTCATTTAGCCTTGTAACCAGCGTGGGCGCCGGGCCTTCCACAATAAGCAACAGGATGTTGGAATCGGGCAGAACATTGCACTGGACAACATAGTCGTCCAGGCCCAGCCCTGCCGGATCGCTCACCCCCATGAGGCGATAGGCGTCCTGCCGCACATTGTGGCTGTTAAGCACGCCGCAATAGGTCGAGAAGATGCGTTCTCGACCGGCCAGGGTATCCAGGCCGTAGATAATCGCATCAGAGGAAGCCCCAACATCCGGGGCCAGGCCCGCCACGTACGACGATGCGGCGCGGTAGATCGGGGTGGTTGCATAGCTGAATACCAGGGACGCCGTCAGGGCGATCAGCGTCACTGGGATGATGAACCACCAGCTTCTCAGTATAATACGCAGATATTGACGCAGTTCCATGGGAACTCTCTTCTGTTTGCTTGGCCAGTCAAAAATCGAAAGAACTCATTCATCCGGAAAAACGGGCGATATTATACATTAAATATCGCATTTAAACGGTTATAAAGATGAAATTCAAACCTGAAACATTTCTTCCCCCCGAAGCTACCATCAGTGCTGTCCTTGCTTACTTCAATGGGAAACACCCGCTTCCATCCCCCTGGCAGTTACAGCGTCCTCCGACCGTCATCACAAAACCCTGGAGCACGTTGTACTTCCTGACCATCGGAACGAAACAGCAACAACGCCAGCTGGTCGTCAAGATCATGCGCTTCCCTGACCAGGCCACTGCAGCGGTGTCGTATCAGTCCGAAGAGTTGCTGCTTCGCGGCCAACACGAGTACGAAAGCCTGCTGCGGGTTTACCGGCATTTCCTCCGACAGGATGATCCACACCTGCGCGCAGTCCACCCGGAAGCCTATCTCCCGGACATCAACGCTCTGATCATGGACTTTGTCCCTGGCCAGCCATTATATGACAACAACCTGTCACCACGCCATTTGCTCAGCCGCCAGGGGATGAAGCAAGCGATGCACATGCTACAGCGCTGCGGAAAGTGGCTGCATTGGTTACATGAGCTGCCCGTTGACAACGCGCCAGCCGATCGGTGTTTTGGTCCGGCGGATAGCCTGGCTATCCTGCTGGAACATGTCCAGCAACTCCGCGCCTGCGGCGTGGACTTAGAAAGCTGGCCGCTCTGGCAGCCGACCCTCACCGCCCTGCAGCAGGTAAGCGATGACCGCCAGGTCTGGGTGCATGGAGACTTACATGCGCGTAATTTCTTCCTGCTCCCTGACCAGAGCGTTGTAAGCATGGATACAGCGCTTGATCGACTGGACAGTCCCTACTACGATCTGGGCAAGCTGGTAGCCGATCTTAAGAGCCGCCGGGCGCGTCTTCTTTCGCTGGCCACCTTCCCCACGCCAGCGATGATCGACGCACTCAGTCAAGCCTTCCTGGCAGGCTACTTCGCCGGCAGTCAGCCCGAACCGTTGCTCCTGGCGCTTTACGAAGGCCGTTTCCTGCTGCAGAAATGGCTGGAAAGCCTGGAAGCCCTGCGAAGAACATTCAACGGTCGGCATGCAGTGTGGCGGATACCGGTCCAACGCTGGATTGTCAACCCGACGTTCTACCGCATCATGGCATCCTGGATGGTAAAGATCAATCAGACTCTACATTAAGAATGTCCTGCCGCATTATAGCATCCTGGTACCAGCATGACTCGATATAACCGGTGATTTTAGGAAAAATTCACAGCGCCGTAAGCGGAAAATTGTTAAGATAAATTAAAGGCATCTCCTGCCACCGTCATTCCTGCCAGCATACACGCCTACTCCAACCTTCAGGCAAACACGTCCTGCACTCGCGCAGGATCAACACCGGATTAGATGTAACGTTAGAAGGATTCAAACACATGGCTAGGTTCCGACTCCTGCTCATCGGTCTGACAATCTGGCTGGTAATTCTGTTCAATCTGGAACGGCCAGACATTCAGGATTTCGGCAACATCGACCTGGACTCCTTTGTCTATGTCATCGCCGCCATGGTCGCTGTCACCATCCTGGCCCTGCCAGACCTGGGCAAGCGTTCAGAGTACGTATTGATACCTACGCTGATCCTGTACGGCCTTGCCAAAGTGACGATCGGTCACCCGGACACCCCCCTGCCGTTGATCATTACCGAGGTAGTCGTCCTGATCCTGACCGTTTCCGTAGCCCGTGTTATCTCACTGGCCACAGCCAACATTGAGAAGGCCATTGAGAACGTGCTGCTTACCCCAGAGAAGTCAAGCGTGCTCTCCGAGGCCGAAGGTGAGGAGAAGATCAACAATGAGCTGTTCCGCGCCCGACGCTTCGACCGCCCGGTGGGGTTTGTCGCCCTGCGGGTGGAATGGCTTGAAGAGATGCAGGAACACATCACCGATCGTTTCAACCTGGAGGCGGCTTTCCAGAAGCGCTACCTCAAGGTGCGCATCGCTCAGATCGCCATGTCGGCCATCTACCGCAGCGATACCATCGCCTGGAGCGGCGACAACCTGGTGATTTGCCTGCCAGAGACCGACCGCGAGCAGGCGATCCGCCTGGCACGACAGATTCATACCCTGATCAAGATGCGCCTGGGCCTGGAAGTAGCCGTGGGCGTCGCCGCCTTCCCGGAGGACGGTCTCATCTACCGCGATCTACTGGATGCTGCCCTGCTGCATCCCATCCCCTTGCAGCCTGAGGATCAGCAGCGTCCACCGCAGGGTGGCGCGCGTAGCGATCAACTGGTCTCCGCGGTTGTCCCACCCTCATCCAGGCAGGCAACCGCAGAGACTGCCACAAAACGTTCCGCCAGCGCCATACAGCCCGTCTCCTGGATCAGGCAACTCTTTCAGCCTCTGCCCACAGACTACGCTGACCAGCCGCGTCCCTCCTCTTCAGGCAGCCAACACCCTAATGACCCCGATTTCTGGGTTAACGAGCTGCCATACCAGAGTGCCAGCGCCCGTCTGGTATACATGGTGCTCAAGCGCCTGATCGACATCACCCTGGTGGTAATCAGCATGCCGGTTACCGTGCCGCTGATGCTCGTCCTGATGCTGCTGGTCTACCTCGACGGAGGCCGCCCGATCTTCTTTGTGCAGCAGCGCACCGGGCTGGGTGGCCGGCGTTTTAAAATGTACAAGTTCCGTACCATGGTTCCTGATGCCGAGGCCAAACTCAAGGAGTTGGCCGCTCAGGGGCTGGCCAAACTTGGCCCGGATGGCAAATTAGCCGAGCCGCTTAAACTCGCCCGTGATCCGCGTGTGACGCGGGTAGGCCGCATCCTCCGCAAGACGAGCCTGGATGAACTGCCGCAGATTTTCAACGTGCTGCGCGGCGATATGAGTATCGTTGGACCCAGACCCACCAGCTGGGGGCTGGATAGTTATACCCTGTTGCATACCGAACGCCTGACGGTCCGCCCTGGGATCACCGGCCTGTGGCAGATCGGGGCGCGGGGCAGCACTGACTTTGACGACTGGCTACGCTGGGACATGCTCTATATCGACAAAATCAGCTTCGCATTGGACATTCAGATTATGCTGCGTACAATTGGGCAAGTGCTCAAGCGGCAAGGTGCGCGCTGACAACTCAATTCCGGTGAGAGACTGTGATCCTGCCCATTCTCGTATTTATCTTCTGGATCTGTGTAGCTGCCTTCCTGTGGACCTACTTCGGCTACCCACTATTTATGTATCTCCTGGCGCGGGGTAAACGCACTCCGCCAGTCACCGCCCCGGACAGCCTGCCAACCCTCACCCTGCTGATCCCGGCTCACAACGAGGCTGATGTCATCCGCCGCAAGTTGAACAACAGCCTCACGCTGAATTATCCGCGAGACAGGCTGCAAATTCTGGTGGTCGACGATGGCAGCTCCGATGGCACGCCGGACATCGTGCGGGAATTCGCCGTGCGCGGCGTCACACTGATTGAGCAACCCTTTCGCGGGGGAAAGATGGCTGCCGTCAATACTGGCTTTGCCCACGCGACTGGTGAGATCGTGGTCTTGAGTGACGCCTCACCGAGCTACGAATCCGAGAGCCTGCGCATCCTGGCCCGACGCTTCGCTGATCCCACCGTTGGCGTTGTGGTGGGAACACTAGCTGTCTGGGATGCCGCCACCGCTGTCGCCAAGCCTGCCGGCCTGTACTGGCGCTATGAGGCCGCCCTGCGCCGTTGGGAAAGCAAGACTGGCAGCACTGTTGCTGTTCACGGCAACATGTTCGCCATCCGGCGGGCTTTGTTCCGGCCATTGCGCACCGGAATCATCAACGACGAATTCAGCATCGCGATGGAAGTCCTGCGACAGGGCTATCGCGTCGTCTATGAGCCGGACGCCATCAGCTACGACGACGCCAGCGCAACGATGAGCGACGAGTTCAATCGTCGGGTGCGTATCAATGCCGGGCGCTATCAGGCGCTGTTCTCTGCCGGATACCTCAAAGCCCCCACTCCAGGACTTGCCTTCCGATTGTTCTCCCATAAGCTATTGCGCCCGCTCACGCCGGTATTGATGCTGCTCATCCTCCTGGCCAATCTGCTTGCTGTCCTGCTGAGCCAGCCAATGACAGGCCACTTTCTGGAAGATGCGTTGTTGTTGCGCGGCTGGTGGGGAGGGCTGATCCTGCTGGGCCAGCTGGCCTTTTATGGCCTGGCGCTGGCTGGCTGGCTGGCGGAACGGCGCGGCAGGCATTATCGCCTGCTCAATGTCATCTACTTCTTCGTCAGCTCCAATCTGGCCGCCCTGGTCGGGCTGTGGCGCTGGGCGCGCGGCACCCAGCACGTTACCTGGCAAAAGCGCACTGCGGACAGTTGAACCAGCTACTGTGCCAGCGGCAGGGGCCGTGTCCACAAATGGACTCGTCCGCCCTGCCGCTGCTCTTGTGTAACCCGCATTGTTTTTCTCTTCACCCACTCAAGGAATAAACACCCGATGACTGAAAGCGTAATTCCTGAACACTTTCGGATTGACGCCCGCTCAGCGGCGGATCCTGCGGCCATCGTGCTGGGTCCAGGCGTCCGTTTTACAGTACTGACTGAACGAGTCCTCCGCCTGGAATATGACCCGGCTGAGCGCTTCGAGGATCGGCCCAGCCAGGTCTTCTGGTACCGCCAACAGCCGGTTCCTGCTTTTACAGCCACTGTTGCGGCTGATCACATCACCCTAGAGACCGCTCATCTGCAGCTGCAGTACGCTATCACACCACAGGGGTTTGCTCCGGATACCTTGCGCATCACGCTCAAATCGACAGGAGCAATCTGGCACTACGAGGACACCGACCGGCAGAATCTGGGCGGCACCATCCGCACGCTTGATGACATCAACGGCCCAACGCGCCTCGATCCCGGCCTGATCTCACGCTCCGGCTGGGCGGTTATCGATGATTCGAAATCGCTGGTTTTCAACGAAGCAGGCTGGCTGGAAGTCCGTCAAGCCGCTCCTGAAGCGCGAGACCTCTATTTCTTCGGTTATGGGCACGATTACATGGCCTGCCTGCGGGACTACAGCCTGCTTACCGGCCCGACACCGCTGATCCCGCGCTGGGCGCTGGGCAACTGGTGGAGCCGCTACTGGGCTTACACGGAAGATGAACTCACTGCTCTGATCGAGGACTTCCAGCGCCATCAGGTCCCCCTGTCCGTCTGTATCGTTGACATGGACTGGCACATTACCGACACCGGCAACCAGTGCAGCGGCTGGACCGGTTACACCTGGAACCGGGCGCTCTTCCCCGACCCGGATCGGTTCCTGCGCTTCCTGCACAGCAAAGGCCTCTGTACGGCCCTGAATCTGCACCCGGCCGAAGGCATCCACCCTCATGAGGAACGTTACGCCGAAATGGCCCGGCGTATGGGCGTCGACCCCGCCAGCGAGCAACCCATTCCCTTTGACATCGCTGACCCACGCTTCGCCCGCGCCTACTTTGAGGTACTGCACCACCCAGAAGAAGCTCGCGGCGTCGATTTCTGGTGGCTGGACTGGCAGCAGGGTACCCTCACCAGCTTGCCCAACCTCGATCCGCTGTGGTGGCTGAACCACCTGCACTTTCTGGACCTGGGACGAGCCAACAAACGCTCCTTTGTCTTTTCGCGCTGGGGCGGCCTGGGTAACCACCGCTATCCCATCGGCTTCTCCGGCGATGCACTGATCAGCTGGGAGACGCTGGCCTTCCAGCCATATTTCACGTCAACAGCTGCCAATGTTGCCTACGGCTGGTGGAGCCATGACATCGGTGGGCATCATCTGGGTGTGGAGACTCCGGAGCTATATCTGCGCTGGGTGCAATATGGCGTTTTCAGCCCCATCCTGCGCATCCACTGCACCAACAACCCGTTCCATGATCGCCGCCCCTGGGCCTATGACGCTGAGACGTTCCGCCACCTGCAAACGGCCCTGCAACTGCGCCACGCGCTGATCCCGTACATCTACACGATGGCCTGGCTTAGCCACACCAGCCACCGCCCCCTCATCCAGCCCATGTACCATCACCACCCCGACCAGGAGGAGGCATATCACTGTCCGCAACAGTACACCTTCGGCACAGAACTGATCGCAGCGCCCTATGTTGCGCCTGCTGACCCGGACACGCAGTTGAGCCGCCAGGTCGTCTGGCTACCTGCCGGTGACTGGTACGACTTCTTCAGCGGAGAGTATTACCGTGGCGATGCCTGGTATGCTGTGTACGGTGCGATGGGAGATATCCCTGTCTTTGCTCGTGCTGGTGCGATCGTCCCACTGGGGCCGCTGACCGGCTGGGGCGGAACAGACAATCCCTCTGTGCTGGACGTGCACCTGTTCGCTGGCGCAGACGGCTACTTCACCCTCTACGAGGACGACGGGAACAGCCCGGCATACCTGGATGGCCAGGCTTGCCTGACCGACATCGCTCAGGCATGGCATTCTGACGGCCTGACCATCACCGTGCAGGCTCCCCGCGGCGATGCCACCCTGATCCCGCAGGAACGGGAGTACCGGCTACACATCCACGGCATCGTCGAACCTGCTCGCTGCCGGGCACTGGTCAACGGGCAGGAGATTCCACTGACGACGCAATACAATGCCCAGGCGGAGCGCCTGACCATAACCGGCCTGAGCCTTTCCCGCACCGCAACCCTGCGCCTGGAGGTCTCCGCGGAGCACGGTAGCCTGCTCTCCCACCGCGACAGAACGCTGGAAAAGGGTCAGGCGATGTTGCGGGCATTCCGGCTGCATTCGGCGGTCAAGCAGTCTCTGGCCCGCCGTCTGGCCGATTTACCTGCGACGCCGCACCTGCTGGCCGATTACGCCGCTCGTATGAGCGACTCACAGGTCCGCGCCCTGCTGGAAGTGACCCTGGGGACGGGCGTGCACCATATCAGCGGCGCTGACTGCGCCGATCGATTCATCCTGTGGAACAACCATGGCGTAGAAGGCATGTGCTATGGGTTTTCGCTCGCCTATGCGAATCGCTTCCATGGCGATAGCGGCGAGATACCCCGCTTCAAGGCCATCATTCCCGAACGCGAAATGGCGCGCCTACGGGGTGGCCAGCGTCATCCGCGCTGGAAGTTCACCGCCCGATACCTGGATCTGGTATCCTTAACCCACGCCGGCCCCTGAGAACCGCGCGAAAAAGGCCTGCGTTCCCGGTGTGCTTCTGGGAACGCAGGCCTTACTTATTCAGCATCACGGCCTGTCATCCGTCGCTAGCCGTAGCGCTGGCGTAGCGCCGCGACCTGCTCCGGCGTGAAAGTCTTGACCTGTCCGGCCTGTCTGGCGGCAAGGTAGACCCGCGCCAGGAATTCCACTGTCTCCAGGTACACGGCAGCATCCTGCAGCGTCCGGGCATAAGCTACCACGCCGTGATTACCCAGCAGCAGTGTGTTATGGTCCGCCAGATAGGGTATCAACGCCTCCGGCAACTCATCCCCGCCGGGAATGACATAAGGCACCAGCGGAGTCGGGCCGGTGCGCACCACTGCCTCCGCCAGAAACGGCTGATCCAGCCCTACGCCTGCAACAGCCAGACCGGTCGCCGTCGGCGGATGGGCATGGACCACAGCCCGCACATCCGGACGGTGGCGGTAAATCGCCAGGTGCATCCGGTTCTCCGAGGAAGGTTTGCAGCCTTCCAGCGCCTGCAGGACTTCGCCTGTCGGCGAGACAATCATCAGAGCTTCCGGAGCCATCAGCCCCTTACTCACACCAGAGGGGGTGATCAGGATACGGTCGTCTGACAACCGCACGCTGATATTGCCATCGTTGCCCACGGCAAAAAACAGATCGTACATGCGCCGGCCAACAGCGCAGATTTCGTGCCGGTACTGCCATTCGTCCCAGGGGATGTACTGCAACGCCTTGCCTCCCATAATCGCAACTGACCCTGATCCTCTGCTCACAGGATAAAGTAGAGCGCCTCAGCCAGCGAATCGCAATAGTGGCTGCACAGCGCCCGTGTTCCGCTCTTAATAATATTGCCGCCGCTCAGTCCGATCGGCGCAAAGCCCGCCAGGCGGATCGCGCAGATACCTGCTCCGCTGTCCTCAATTCCCACCACCCGGCTACGCGCTTCAAACGGAATACCCAGCCCTACCCGGCTGGTCTCCGCATACAGCCAGGGATGCGGCTTAGGCGAAAGCTCGCCCAGGGTGCCCGTCTCCCCCTGCCGCAGCGGAAAGCCGGCGGTGATGATCGCGTCGTAAAACTCCCGCGGATCGCCCAGGCCCAACGTGCGAAACGCAGAGAGAATCTCCGGGTAGGCCTTCTCATAGAGACCGGACGTCACCAGTCCGATCTTGACCCCCCTGCTCTTCAACGTCAGCAAAAAGTCTTTCAGCCCCGGCGTGGGGACAAAGGCATCGGCGCGCCCTCCACCGGCTAGGATCGCCTGCAGTTCGCGGTGCGTGTGCTCAAAGTAGAGTTGGCGGGCCTCTTCCACCGTCCGGCCAGGGCAGTACTTGTCAATCCCGTACTGCAGATGCTCAGATACACTATGGCCAGAGACATAAGGCAGATCGGCGTCCTCCAGTTCAAAGCGCGGGTTGCCGAGCAAACTGGCAAGAGTCATCTGGATGATCCAGATCCAGAAGCCTTCACTACGCACACTGGTGCCGTCCAGGTCCATCAGCACCGCCCGCAATGGTCGTTCGATCGACACCGGATGAACAGGGTAGTAGGCCGGGTAGCCCAGCGCCGAACGCACATAAGCCTGTGTCCTGTCGGCGAAGGCGATGAACTCCACCTTGCCGTCGCCCGTCCGCATAATAGCCTCAACACCATCCTTCCCTACCCGGAAAAAGCCATCGCTACACGCTTGCAGCGGCTCCAGGCCATCATCTGGCGAAAACTCCCCCAGGCCCGGGATCACAATACGCTCGCTCACGGAAAGTCGTTTCCTTCGTCACATCCTGACCAGGCGATTATATGGTCGCACGCCGGGGCCGGTACTGGATCGCCTCAGCCAGGTGCGGCACATCGATCACATCGCTACCGGCCAGATCGGCGATTGTCTGCCCCAGCTTAAGCACACGGTGATAGGCCCGCGCGCTGAGTTGCATCTGGCGCAGTGTCACTTTAATCAGCCCTTCCGCCTCCGGAGTCAGGCGGCAGAACCTGCGGATGTCTCCTGGCCCCATGTCGGCGTTGGCCCGCAGGTGAGGACTTCCGGCAAACCGTCGGCGCTGACGCTCCCGGGCCGCTTCTACCCGCGCCCGGATGCTACTCGACGTCTCCGCCTGCGCCCGGCTGGTCAACTTGTCGTAATCCACCCGGGGTACATCAACATGGATGTCGATGCGATCCAGCAGGGGGCCGGAGATCGTCT
Organism: Anaerolineae bacterium; assembly: GCA_013178165.1. Taxonomy (NCBI): domain Bacteria; kingdom Bacillati; phylum Chloroflexota; class Anaerolineae; species Anaerolineae bacterium. The sequence continues at coordinate 56,315 of JABLXG010000001.1, read as the reverse complement.
GCTGGTAACGGCGAATCTGCCCCGGCGAGCAGGTGCACTGGTGCGACGGATCGCCGTAGTAGCCGCACGGGCAGGGATTCATCGCCGCCACCAGCATGAAGTTGGCCGGGAAGGTCAGCGTACCATTAGCCCGACTGATCGTGACCTTGCGATCCTCCATTGGCTGGCGCATGACCTCCAGCGCCGACCGGCCAAACTCGCCGAACTCATCCAGAAAAAGCACGCCCTGATTGGCCAGCGTCACCTCGCCGGGGCGTGGCAAGCGTCCGCCGCCTACCAGCCCGGCCTGGCTGATGGTGTGGTGTGGGGCGCGGTACGGGCGCGCCCGCAACAGCGGCGAATCGCTCGGCAGCAGATCGGCGACCGAGTAGATGCGCGTAACTTCCAGCGCCTCATCCAGCGTCATCGCCGGCAGGATACCGGGCAGAGCGCGGGCCATGAGAGTTTTGCCTGAGCCGGGTGGGCCGGACATCAGCACATTATGGCTGCCCGCCGCCGCTACTTCCAGCGCCCGCTTGACATGTTCCTGCCCCCTGATCTCGGCGAAGTCCACCAGACCCCGCAACAACGCTGCTTCATCCACCGCCGGGATATCCTCGCGGCGAAAGGCGGGGATCACCTGCAGACCGTACAGATGCTCCAGCAGTTGTCCCAGCGTCCGCACCGGGATGACCTCAATATCCGGGATCAGGGCGGCCTCTGCAGCGTCTGCTTCCGGGACAAAAATCGTGCGCAGTCCCTGTTGCCGCGCCGCGTAGGTGCAGGAGATCACGCCTTTGACATGCCGCACCTCGCCATCCAGCGACAGCTCCCCGATGAACATCGCCATCTCCAGGACGTCAAGCGGAGCCTGGTCGGTTGCCGCCAGCGCGCCAACGGCGATCGGCAGATCGTAGGCCGGGCCATCCTTGGGGATATTCGCCGGCGCCAGATTGACGGTGTAGCGCTTAAGTGGAAAGCGCAGCCCACTGTTCTTGATGGCCGATCGCACCCGCTCCCGGCTCTCTTTGACGGCTGAGCCGGGCAGACCAACGATATTGAACTGCGGAGTACCGGCATTCGGAGAGAAATCAACCTCTACCGTCACCGGAATGCCATCCAGACCAACCACCCCACACGAGATGACTTTCGCCAGCATCCCAGACTCCCGGCCTGAACTGCCCCGCGATTCCTGCACGTCCCACCACGATACCTGAAGAACGTCTTCCGGCACTTCGCGAGGCGGCAGGGCCAGTCAACTGCCCTGGCCCTCACTGCCCCTTAGGCCTCCACTCGCTCCAGAACAGAAAGCCAGACCACCTACAGCGCAGGAGGCTGGTCAAGCGTTGCACCATTGCTGGCGATCACGTCCCGGTACCAGTAAGCCGAATCCTTGAGCGTCCGCTGCTGAGTCTGGTAGTCCACATAGACCAGGCCAAAGCGCTGTTTCATCCCCTCAGCCCACTCAAAGTTGTCCATGATCGACCAGTGGAAGTATCCGTGCAGGGCCACCCCATCCGCTGCTGCCTGGCGCAGCTGAAGCAGATAACGGCGGGTGAAGTCGATACGCTGGGGATCGTGCACCTTACCGTCCAGACTGATCCAGTCAGTGTTGGCCAACCCGTTTTCGGTGATCACGATTGGCAGCCTGTAGCGTTCCCACATAAAGCGCGGTCCCCAGTAAAGAGCCTCCGGCGTCACGGGCCAGTAAAAGGCCGTGATAGGGAACCCCATAGGCAGCGGCAGGACCTCAGGCGCACCGTCCGCACCCTGTCTCACGTATTCACCGTTGTAGACATTCATCCCGTAGAAGTCCAGCGGCTGATGAATGATCTGCATATCGTGCGGGCCGATGCTGGGCATGGCATCCCCGAAGAGTGTCAGAGCGTCAACCGGATACTCCCCGCGCAGCATCGGGTCTGACCACCAGTTGTGATGCCACAGATCGTGACGGCGAAAATCGAAAGTGTACTGCCGCGCCGCCTCAACATCGGCTTCTGCGGCGCTGGCCGGGATGCCAACCTTGCCGACGATCGCCGCCCCCACCTGTGCGCCCGGCACGGTGGCCCGGATGACCTGCGCCGCTTTACCGTGCGCCAGCAGCACGTGATGCGACATCCGCAAGATCTGGTCAAACGCCAGGGTGTCGCCCGGCGCATGACGGCCATCCATGTGCCCGATCACAACAAACACTGCTGGCTCGTTGAGCGTCATCCAGTAGCGGACCCGGTTGCCCAACCGCCTGGTTACCACAGAAGCGTACTCAGCGAACCAGTCAGGCGATTCACTGTTGAGCCAGCCGCCACGGCAATACAACGCATCCGGATAGTCCCAGTGAAAGAGCGTCACATATGGGGCGATCCCGGCACCTAGAAGCTCATCGATCAGGCGATCGTAGAAATCCAGCCCCGGCGCATTAATGCGACCCACCCCATCCGGCAGCACGCGCGGCCAGGAGATCGAGAGCCGATAGGCCTGCAAGCCAATCGCTTTCATCAGCGCGACATCTTCGCGGTAGCGATGATAGTGATCGCAGGCCACATCGCCGGTATGCCCGCCGAACACCTTTCCCCGGCGGTGGGAGAACCTGTCCCATACCGACGGCCCTTTGCCGTCTTCAAAAGCCGCCCCTTCAATCTGGTAGGAGGCTGCCGCCGCTCCCCAGACAAAACCCTCTGGAAATGCCATGATTGCACTCCGTCCTTATCACGAGTCTGCGCCGATCGCCGCCAGCAGCAGCGAACACTACACCAGCCTGTCCTGTGCGATCGAGCGCCTGCCGGTTCAGGAATATCACAGCCTGGCGCGATCGCAGACACATACGCCACTTAATCCAGCGGGATTTCCAGTTCGCGCGGCGCTGGCTGGCGTACATAAGCCATCGTTTCCGCCCGCGCCCTAATCCCTTTGAGTTGCTGGACCGACATCACGAATTCAAGCGGTTCCAGCAACCAGCAGAGCAACTGACCAACCGCGTCGTGCGTCCCGATCCGCAAGCGGAAGAGCAGCCGGGTGCTGCCATCAGACATCCGCTCAAGTAGATACAGCATGGTCACGTCTAGTGGCGCACCCAGCGGGCCAGGCAGGTCAAAACCGCCAACCAACAGCTCGCGGTTGACCTCAACTTCCAGCACCTGCAAACCCATGTCCAGCGCAAGGCCAGGCCGGGGAGGCTGCAGGTCCCGGCGCAGATACGTAGCGCTGGGGATGCCATTGTTCCCCAGCAGGTCAAAGCTGTACCAGCCCGTCCGTTCCCGCCCCATCTGGGCCAACCACGGCCACACTGCCTCTGGCGGGGCATCGATGTTGATCGCCCGCGTGACGATCAGGCCAGGCGACGCAATGCGATCATCACCCGGCAGCCGCCGCTGCGACTCGCCCAGTCGGGTGCCCCAGCGAATCATCTGAGGACGCAAGAACAACAGGTAAAACGTCCCCAGCGCAAAGCCATTCAGCAGCGCCAGGGGCGTGCGCCAGCAAGCATCTTTCCGCCTCATCATGGCTCTTTCCCTCCTTGTTGGGAGTCCTGCCGCCCCTAGACTGGCGGCCAGGGATAATTTGGCCCCCTGCCCGGCAGGACAAACCGCCGTGTCTGCAACAGATGGTGCAACCGCGCCAGCAATGCATCAACCTCACGGGCAGACAGCAAGCCCCCCAGCGTCTGGCGAAGCAATGTCGCCGGGTCGCTTAGCACGGTGTCCAGCGCCTTCAGACTGTCCACAATCGGCTCAGGCAGCGGTTGCCCGGCATAATCCCAGATCACGGTTCGCAACTTGAGCTGATAGTGAAATGACACGCCGTGATCGATTCCCCACAGATGCCCCTGTGAATCCAGCAGGCAATGCCCGCCCTTGCGATCCGCGTTGTTGATCAGGTAGTCAAAAACGGCCATGCGTTGCAGTTGTTCCCCGCATTCCGGCGGCAGGGGCGTAAAGTAGTTGATCTCCGGATCGTGATCAACAAAGAACTGGAGCGATCCCAGGCCGTAAGGCCCGCCGCGCAACACTGTAGGCGGCACAATGGCCCAGTCCAGCGCTTCCGAAACGACATAGGCCGCCACCTCGCGGTAGCACAACGTGCCATCTGGAAAATCCCACAGCGACCTTTCACCGCGCTGGGGTTTGTATACTGCCAGCAAAGCGCGACGCTCATCAGCAACCGTGACCAGATAGGCGTAGTTCGATCCCCACGGCAACACCCCGTGATCATCCTGAATGACACCCTGACTCAGCGTAGCCAGCGCATCCGTCATTGAAAGCGGCTGGGAGGGAATCTCAGGGACAGGCTCTGGCTCAGGTCTATCACTCATGGCTGGCCACAGGCAGCGAACTATCGATCACATCCAGTAATAATGAATGCGGCCATTCTTGGAAGGGTCCGGGCGCCCACGTTCTACCACGGTCTCGGCATACATTGCCAGGGCACGCATCAAGGAACGCCCAACCCAAAAGCGCACCACGCCAGGGCTGCGCCCGGCCTCTTCCTCTTCAGTGGAGATCAGCTCCTGGGTCACCAGGACAATCAGATCGCTAACCTCATCATAACCCAGTCCGATCTCCGCCACCCGGAATTCCGGTTGAATGGGATCGCGAAGTTCCAGGTCAAAGTCCGCCAGATCAATCTCGGTCGCGCCCGGTTGTGGGAAGCGTTCATCCAGTTCGCGGAGCAATTCCTTGATCGCTTCAGCCAGGGCGCTGACCTGCAACTTTTCCACGATCAAAGAAACCAGTCGATCTCCTTTGGCCCCCTGCAGGTAGAACACCCGCTTACCGCGTGGGCCCACTGTCCCCACAGTCAGGAAATCGACCGGTCGCAATTCCAGTTCAAAGCCCGCCATCAAGCGTGTCCTTTCAAGAATGCAGGCGCCATCCTTACAGGAAAGTCCGGCTATCTCACCACAGGATCATGCCGGTTGCCCGGAATCATTGCCCGGCTGTGACGCCGGGGGAACATGGCTGATGTCATTGATACCAGCGACCATTGGCCGACCAAAGCCAAGCTGTACCACCGAGATCGAAGCAGGAGCTACCACAATCCGCTGGAACATATCCAGGTGCATACCCAGGTAGTGTGCCAGGATCAGTCTGATGATGTCACAGTGTGAAACTACCGCAATCAAGCCCCTGGGGTGATGCTCCGCCAGCGCCTCTACCGCGTCCACAGCGCGCGCCTGTGCCCGGCGCATCGTTTCCCCGCCTGGAAATTGCGCGCGGGAAGGTACGTGCTGGATGAGTTGCCACATCTTACGCGATTCCAGATCGGCAATCTGCGCGTTCTGCCAGCGCCCGCAATCCAGCTCGCCCACCGCTTCCACAATCTGAACTACCAGATGGGGATGGTGAGCGGCAATAGCCTCAGCCGTTTCCAGGGTACGCTCCAGCGGGCTGGCGTAAATAGCCTGCAGCGGCCTGTCTTTCAACCGCTCGCCCAGCGCCCTGGCCTGGGCCTGGCCTTCAGCATTCAGGTGAACGCCGGGTGTCCAGGCAGCCAGCTTGCCCGTTTTTACCCAGTCATTCACCGCGTGGCGAATCAGCAGGATTGTCGTCATGATGCCGTCCTTCACCGGGTCGCACCGCCTGGATGATAACACAGAACCGCCGTTGCAGAACGGCGGATCAATCATAGCAACAAAGGCATCTCTAGGGTCAGGAATCGCCGGTTGTTCATCCCCTGTCCGGGGCCAGCCATAGCCGGCGGTAAGTCTCCCATTCCAGCGCGTCGGTAGACCAGTAGGCATAGAGTGCAAGCCCGCGGAAGCGACGCGCTGCTTCACCGCTCTGCACCAGTCCTTGCCGGATTCCCTCAATTGCCGCCGGGATACTTTCCGCAGCCGGATCGTGACCCGGTAGTTCAGCGTCATATGTGGGTATGCCGAACAACAATTGTGTCTCGATTCCCAGCGATTCCAGGGCAGAAAGGTACTGAGTCACCTGAAAGGCCATCCAGGTCTGATAGTCCTCTGGCGTGCTCAACCCGCTGTTATAGGCCATCACAACCAGTTCATCCACCAGAAAAGCAACGCGCTGCTTGTACTCCTGGCTCCAGTGCGCATCAGTGGTGGTATATGGGCCAACGGGGATGCCAGGAGCGCCGGTGTTCCAGTCGGGCGGCACGGCAATCGATAAAACCGCTTCATCGCCGATGGCCTGGCGAACCGCACGCAACAGGTCCAGGAAGTTCTCATCCCCATTCCAGACCGGCTCAACATTCAGGTGCACCGCATCGAAGGCGTATTCGCTCAGCGCCTGCGCGGCAAACGCTGCCACGGTGTCCTGCAGGTCCGTGTCATCAAGCCGGTATTCGGGCACTTCCGCCGGTATCCCGATCCAGGCGTCCAACCGCGCCTCCGGATAAAAGCGCCTGAACTGGTCAACAAACGCCCTGATAGTCGGAAAGGTTGTCGCGCTCCATGTCCCATCGGCCTGCAGCCAGGTTGTCCACACGTAGACAGTGCCAATCCCCTCAGCGCGCAACAACCCAGCCAGTTGCCGAACATCTTCATCTTTCTGAGCAGCCCGTCCCCAGTCGATGCCCAGCCAGATCGCATTACTTCCTGCTGGAGCCGCTGGCCGCAGCACCAGCAGGAAGAACAGCGCCGCCACTGCGGCGCTCCCGATAGCCAGCAGCAGGCCAGCCGCCAGCAGGCAACCAGGACGCTGCACGCGCTCCCCAGCGGGAGGACGTTCCGCCGGAGGCGGCATGCCCTGCCGGTAACGACCGGTGATGTGCCGGGAAGGCTCAGGCATGGCCGTTACCCGCCTGTCAGACGCGCCAGCAGACGCGGCCCCAGGATCAACACGCCGATAATTGCCGCCGAGACTGCCCCCATCAGGACAGCCGCCGCGGCGACATCCTTGCTGACCTTGGCCATCGGATGCATCTCGGCGCTGGCCAGATTCACCGCCGCCTCAATTGCCGCATTGATGAACTCCGCCATCCATTCCAGCGTGATGGTCAATACCAGGATCGCCCATTCCAGCGGCGTCAGGCCCAGCCACAGGCCCGCCAGGACCACCAGCACGCTCGCCGCAGCCTGAATCCGGGTGTTCCGCTGGTAGCGCAACATATGCAACCAGCCAGACAGAGCAAACTTGAAGCTGGCCCAGCGGCTGGGACTGACCATGTAGCTGTAGTCCTGCGGGTTAATCCGCAGGCCCGCTGTGACGTCAGCCATGCTGGGCGGCTCGTGGCTGGCTGCCAGCAGACCGGCAGATCTACCAGGGCTGTGGACCGGCGGAGCGCCGCGCTCAGGCTGTTCCATTATCCTCATCCTCCGCCGGGAAATCGTACAGGGGGGGCATAACGCTCGCCGGTACGCCCAGCATACGCAGGAACGCCTCCTGCCTGGCCCACATGTCAGCCTGATTCTGCGGCGTGTCATGATCATAGCCGAGCAGGTGCAGCATCCCATGCACCGCCAGCAGGACCAGCACATCAGCGATGTCGTGGCCGTCTTCCCGGGCCTGAGCAGCGGTATAGGGAAAAGCCACCACTATATCGCCCAGGTAAGGCCCCTCCTCGCCCGGCTGCTGCAACTCGGTAAGGTCCTCAACAGCGGGGAAAGACAGCACATCGGTTGGTGCGTCTACCCCACGAAAACGCCTGTTCAGCTTGCGCACGCTCTCATCATCGGTGACCAGGAGCGTGACCCCTGTCTGCGGGGGAACCTGATAGTGTTGCAGGGTCAGGGCGATGGCCTCCCGCAACCTGCAGGTTGGTGTTGCTTCTGCATACAGTGCATCCACCCTGACACAGATATCGTACTGATGCTCGATCATGGTTTCACTGTTCCGTTATCTTGCCGGTTATCGGCTCGCTGTGGGCCGGAATGGTCGGCATCCTGCCCCTCGACAACGCTTTGCCCTGGGGCAGCTTCCCACTCGCGCTCACCGGCACCATCCAGTGCGTTCTGGCTACTGGCCGCCGCTGGCGCCAGCGGCCCGCCAGCATAGGCAATCCGCGGATGGAATACACCTTGCAGCGATTCCACAAATACGCGCTGTATCTCGCTCAATTCGGACAGGCTCAGATCGCTGTCATCCAGCTGCCCTTCGGCCACCCGGAGATCAAACATGTAGCGTATGATATCAGCGATCTCCTGCTTGTTCTTGGGCCGCCGGGCGCGGATCGCGCTCTCACAGCTATCGGCCAGCATCAGGATCGCCGTTTCTCTGGAGCGTGGGCGCGGCCCTGGATAGGTAAAGCGGGAACGGTCAATGGCGTTTTCATTGCCGCCCGCCTGTTCCACAGCCAACTGGTAAAAGTACATAGGCCGTGTGGTGCCGTGATGCTCCCGGATAAAATCGCGCACCCGCGCTGGAAGGTCATATTCGCGGGCCAGGGCATCCCCTTCGGTCACATGGTCAATGATGATCCGCGCGCTGCGGTACGGATCGTTCAGCCCTTCATGCGGATTGATCCCATCGACCTGATTCTCAATAAAGAAATGTGGTGCTTTCATTTTGCCCACATCGTGGTAAAGTGCCCCAACCCGCGTCAGCATCGCGTTGGCCCCGATCCGCTCAGCGGCCAGTTCCGCCAGGTTGGCCACCTGCAGACTGTGCTGGTAGGTACCCGGCGCTTCCCGCAACAGGCGCTGCAACAACTTCTGACTGGGCTGGGTCAGTTCAAGCAGGCGCAAACTGGTCGGAATGTTGAAGACACTGCTGATCACATACAATCCCATCAGCGCCAGCACCCCGGAGAGCAGGCCGTTAGCCAGACCAGCCGTCACCAGCGTCAAAGCGCCCAGCGAGTCGCTCGGATAGCCATCAAAGAAGAACATTAACACAACAGCTGCATTCGTCAGTCCGATCAACAGGCCAGAGACAAAATAGCTGTTGAACCGCTCGGTGTTCGCTAGAGTCAGAACGCCGACCAGCCCACCGAGAAGAGTCATCGTCGCCAGCGCAAATGGGCTATTGACCATGAACCCGATCAACACCGCCAGGCTTACTGTCCCGGCGACAGCGACCGATGGGCCAGCCAACGCCGTGAGCATCAAGCCCATCGCCGCCGTGGGAACCAGATAGGGCTGCACAACCCGATCCGGGCCTGCCAGCCGCATCCCCAGCAGTGTCACCAGCAACAGGCCGGCCACCAGACTCAGCATGGTGCTGTCCGTCATCAGCGGGTCATGGAAACGGCTGAGATACAGGCCGAATACCAGCAGCACCATCAGGCTGGTCAACAGGACTCCCAGCAAATCCTGCAGGCGGCGGTCTGGAGAACGCTGTAGCAGGCCCAGCTGGGCTAGCGCCTCCAGGTCCGCCTCCGTGACCAGAGAACCGCCCCGCACCACGATCTGACCGCGCTCAAAGCTACGCACCTCCGGCGTTACCGCATCCGCAGCTACCTGCTTGGCCTGCCGCGTGCGCTCCTCATTGAAGAATGTGTTGGGCCGGATCAATCCCTCGACAATCGCCGAGATCAGCGCGGCTTCATCTTCCCGAAAGCGTACACTCACCAGATTCGGGATGTTCTGTTTGGTGCTACGCAGGGTATCATCCCGGATTTCGGTACGCATCACCCGTTCCAGCACGGTGATGATCTGTTCATCGATCGCATTCCAGCGCGCCGGGTCAAAGGCCAGAATAGCCGCTGCCATCTCATCCGTGAGCGCCAATGTCTCGATAGCCCGCAGGTCCGCCCGCAGCATCTCCGGCGTGGCAAATTCATCAGCGCGGATATCAGCGATGTAGTCAAGCACCTGCCGGGCCAGTTGCACCTGCTGCCGGGCAACACTTGGATCAGGGGGATCGTAGACATCGCGGACGCTATTCATAGCCACCTGGATGCGTTGCTGGGTGAGCACAGCACTTTCGTAGCTGATGCTGAATGGGGCCAGGATATCCTGCGGGGCAACCTGCCCTACCTGCAGGGCAAGGGCTTGCTGCCCGGCAAATAGCGCATCATAGCCCACGATCACCGTGGCCAGCCCGACCGTTACAATTGCCAGCAGCGCCCGGAATACCACCCCGGGTTTTGAAACGCCCTGACCATGCCCGGCGTCATCCGAGTATGGATAAAAGCGTCCCCAGATGGTTCTCATAGTCCCCTGACGATCTCAGGAGCCTACCAGCAGGTCGCGCACGATCTGATTGACCAGACTGCCCTCGGCCTGCCCTTTGAGGCGCGGCATGAGCACCCGCATGACGTTGCCTATATCCTTGGGCGAACTGGCCCCGACCTCGCGGATCGCTGCTCTGGCCAGGTCGGCGATCTCTTCCGTCGAAAGCTGCCGCGGCAGGTACGATTCGAGGATGGCCAGCTCTGCCTGTTCTTCGCTCGCAACATCGAGCCGGCCGGCCTGTTCCGCTTCGGTGATCGATTCGCGTCGCTTCTTGGCCTCGCGCATCAGAACTGCTGCCGCTTCTTCCGCGCTCAATTTCACCTGGCGATCGATCTCCTCCTGCTTGATGGCGTTCAGCGCCATGCGGATCACACTCAGTCGCCGCCGATCCTGGGCGCGCATGGCTTCCTTCAAATCAGCCTGTAACGAAACACGTGGATCGTCCATACTCTCTTGCCCCCTTAGTGGGTCATCATCAGATAATTCATAGCCGGTGTCTGCGCCAGCCCTATCCGGGCGGCCAGGACATCCTCCGACCACCCAGCACATGCAGATGCATGTGAAAAACTGACTGCCCGCCATCCCGGCCTGTGTTCATCACCAGCCGGTACCCCGATCCAGCAATACCCTTCCGCTCAGCCACCAGCCGGGCCACCAGGAACAACTCACCGATCAGCGGCGCTGTTGTCTCATCCAGAGCAGAGGGATCGCTGATATGCGCCCGTGGAATGACCAAGACGTGCACCGGCGCTACAGGATGGATATCCTCAAAAGCCAGGACAGTCTCGCTCTCGAAGAGGCGGGTAGCCGGAAGCCTGCCATCAGCAATCTGGCAGAAGGGACATTCGTGATGCACTAATGTTGACTCCATGATGGTCATGCACCAGCCGGCAGCTCCTCACAGCGAAATGGCACAGCGGGCGTTTCATACGGACCGCACACCAGCAGGTTGTCAAAGTGAATGCGGATTCCCGGTTCCCCAAAACTCCGTGCGCCCAGACCGATCCGCCCCTGGGCAAAAGAACCATCCACCAGCTGACTCACGACCGCATCAGCAGACCAGGAAACCTGACCGCCTTCTTCAGCAGCGGGCACCTGGCACTCACCGGGTGCCAGCGGGTTCCAGATAGTTAGACACAGCGGCACCTGCACATCGTTGATAAAGAACGTGAAGGTATCGCCCTGGCCGATCACCCGGATGTGGTTGATAGCCTGCCCCTGCCGGATAGCGTCGGAAGGCGCCCAATCGCTCAGCTCCTCGTCCACGCCATCCCGGCGGCGAATCACCTGATAATAGCCATCGCCACTGATCATGAAGGCATAGAAGTTGTTGTTGTCCTGATGGCGGAACAGAACCCCAAAGCCGGGGGCTTCAATATCCTCCGGCCCGGCTACCTGCCTGGCCTGCACCGTCAAATCGAAATCGCCGAACATCTCGTCCAGCACCGTGAACGCACCTGCCTGAGCAGCGTCCACCGCAATCTGGAGCGTGGCGTTACCCTCCTGGCTCACTACCTGCGCCGCCAGTTCGCCCTCATAGAGCTGCCAATCCTCATTGTAGGCATCGAAAGTTGTCACGTATAGCAATTGGCCCGCCCGTGGCACCGGGATCGCCCCCGTGCAGGCAGTCAGAATAACGCCCAGCGCCAGTATCAGACCCTTGCGCACCAGCCAACTCCTTTACCGCGTCGGCATCTTCGCCCTCCGGCTGCACCAACACCAGATCGCCGGAGCTGCCCAACGCCGGGGATTCTAGCACGTTGCCGGGCATCGCCCCACCCCGCATCACGGCGTTTGCACCACTGAAAACCGGATGTCACCGGCGTGCTGACCGTTTAACAGCAGTTCCACGCTGTATTCGCCCACCGGCCACCCAGCGTCAGCACGGCGCAGTTCGAAGCCTATCACGTAGACCGTTTCTTCCCCGCCCAGCGCTTGCTCCTGCTGCGTGATCGCCGCCCCCTTATACGACCACTTCGCTGCAACTACACTGTTGGGCGGTGCATCCTCAATGCGTACCGATAGGTAAAATGGTTCTCCGGGTGGGAACATACCTGTTGGCTCCACGGGGTTATAGCGCGCATCCAGAGCGCGGGCCATCGTGGCCTGCAAACGCGTTGCAGCGGGTGCGTCTGGCGGTGCTGCCAGCAGCAGCATCACCGCTATACCCAGGATCACCACAGCTACACACCCAATCCCGCCACGAATCCACAGCTGTTGTCGTGTCATGAGACTCAAGAACCTATCGTTGCCAGAACACGCCGGGCCAGACGATCCCAACCCTGCGGCTCAGGATGCCCGATCAGGCGTGCAAGCGTCTCTACCGCCAGAGCGTCCTGCCCTTGCAGCTGGTAGAGCAGGCCCTGATAGTACAGCGCCCGCGGGCAGTCCGGCTGCAAGCTCATCGCTGTCTGCAAAGCCGCCTCTCCTGTGGTCACCTGGCCCGCCTGAACCAGCGCCCAGCCGTAGGCCGCCTGAAGATCGGCATTCTCTGGCTGACGGGCTACAGCTTCCGCCAGCACTGTCAGCCCGTTGCCGGTCAGATTGTATGCCTCCTCAGCGTAAAAGAATGCCAGGTTGGTGAGGAATTGTGGCTGCCCGGCCCCCAGTTGCGCGGCCCGCGCCAGCCAGTATTCCGCTGAAGCCAGGTCCCCCAGCAGGCGATAGGCCGTCCCGAGTTCGGCGGCAATGGCCGGGTCATCAGGCGCCGTCCCCTGCGCCGCGGCCAGCGCTTCAAGCGATCGCTCATGATCGCCCTGCGCTCGCCAGGCCAGCCCCTGCAACAGCAAGACCACCGCATCACCGGGTGCGTAGGCAAGCGCCCTGGCAAAAGCATCCGTGGCGTTCTTCCCCTGCTGGGCGCGCGCCAGCCCCAGGTATGCCCAACCAACGGCGTAATCCGGCGTCATGGCGATAGCCGTGACGAAAGCCTGTTCCGCCTGAGGCCAGTGCCCCTGCGCTGCCAGCGCCATACCGATCCGGGCCACCTGATCAGCGGGTGTATCTGAAGCAGCCTCTGTAACAGCCGCCTGCAGAAAAGCAGCGCGCGCGCCCAGCGCGGAATCACCGAGGGTGTAACGCAAATGCTCATAGGCCTGCCGCGCATCATAGGGCAGGAGCAAGACCGCCAGACGGTAACGGGCGGAGGCGTCTTCCGGCGCCCAACGAATCACGGCTTCCAGCGCCTGGCGTGCCAGCATCCAGCGCTGACTCCGCCACGCACGATCGGCAACCTGACGCCACAGGGCAGGATCATCGCTTTCCGCCGCCGCTACGTACAGATGGGCTACTGCTGCAGCGTCGTTGCTGGCAGCAGCGTACGCCCCGGCCAGTGCCCCGTGCTGCCGGGCGTCCCAACCGTCAGACCTGCTGACCGTCAGGTCAAAGATGAAGGTAGCCGGGCTGCCGTCACGGGGGGCAGGCTGCATCGGTTGAGGCATCAGCACACTGCCAGTCAGCCCGGTCACCGCAAGCACCATTACCAGCGTCAACAGCATTGGGCGGATTCTCTGCCTGAACTTCCCTGACATGTCGCGCTATCACCCGGTCTTCAGGCTGTTGGTCATGCTCTCGGCCCCTTCCGGCTCGATCCAGGCATGGCTGTTCCTGGCTTCTGAGCATCCCTCCACGCGGTTCCCTGCCCTGCCGGGTTGCCGGCGCGATCGCCGGTTGCCCAGCATGCCGGCAGCGGTGCGCTCCAGCTCATCAACGGTCACCGGTTTGCGCAAACAGGCAGACTGTTCGGTAGGGATTCTGTGCTGGCTGTCAACCACGGTATCGGGTGCAGCGAGCAGGATCAGCGGCCAGCGCGGTGCAGACAAGCGCGAGCGAATCGCCTGCACCATCTTCCAGCCATCTGGCTGGAGATCGACATCCACGAGAACAAGGTCAAAGCACCGCGTGCTGACCGCCTGCAACGCCCGATCGGCCTGCGGTTCCTGCAACACCTGCAGGTGGAGCCGGTCCAGTGCCTCGGCGATCATCTTCGCCAGGTCGAGTTGAGCAACAACGGCAAGCGCCATTCGGGGCTGCCGATCCAGTTCCAGAGATTCGGCGTCTGGCAGTGGCTGCGGGCTTTCCTCCGGCGCGCTCCAATCACCTGACTCGGCGGCGAAGGTGCTGGCCTTTGCGGAACCAGCAGCGGACTCTCCCTGCACGCAACGGGGCGTACCATCGCTTCCCCAGCCAGACCAGACTATCACCGCTTGCCTCACAGCTTACGCACTGGCCGGGGCAGAATAGAACAGGATGACAATGGCAGCCAGCACGGCCTCATTATAGCATACCGGCCAAGGCTTCCTGCCTGACCTGGTACACACCGGAAAACAGGCTAATTCACGATTGACATCCTGAAGGGAATCGCTAAAATACAGGCATCTCAAGCCGAGGTAGCTCAGTTGGTAGAGCACTTGACTGAAAATCAAGGGGTCCCCAGTTCAAGTCTGGGCCTCGGCACAGAGGGCCGGTGCTACCGCAGCAGCCGGCCCTCGTGATTCCCCCTGCATTCCAACAAACGGGTTTGTTCCCCTGCCTGCCAGCAGGACTAAAGTCCCACCGTTTTTCTGCGCAACCTTTTCCTATTTTTTAAGTCGGTATTATCGGAAATAGTGACTATGCCATCACACTTGTCTTGGAGAACCTTACAGGAGGTCCACATGGTTTCCACTTTCTTCCGCCGTCTGGTACCTGTTCTGGGAGTGCTGCTGATCGCATTCCTCGGCGTACAGGGGGCTTATGCTCAGAATGACGAGCGTGCCAACAGCATCGAGATTCTGGGCACAGTAGAGGCAATGACCCTGTACACGATTACCGTCAACGGTTTGATTGTCGACACCAGTATAGCCGAGATTTCAACCCCTCTGGCGCTCAATCAGGCAGTCCATGTCGAGGGCATTCTCCTGCCTGATAGCATCATTCAGGCCCGTCAGGTACATGCCGCACCAGCAGGGCTTCTGCAGCCAGGCGAACTTGAGCTAGTTGGAACCCTCGAATCGCTGGCACAGAGTCAAGCCGTGATCAATGGCTTGGCGGTAAGCCTGGCTGGCGCTGAGATCAAGAATGGTATTACCGTCGGCAGACTGGTCAGGTTGCACGCTTTTATACAGGCAGGCCAGGGCTGGGTCGCCCGTGAAATTGAGCCTTATCTCCCTGCGAGTGAAGACAGTCCGACCTCCGGTAGCAGCGGCTCACAGTCACAGGAAGACAGTCCTGAGCTTCTGCAGGGCAGGCAGTTCAAGATCGTTGGCACCCTTGAAGACATCGGTGATGGTTTTGTGGTTGTCGGCGGTCAGACGATCGACATTCGTACTGCTGAAGTGGACGATATCCTCATGATCGGGACGCTCGTCAAACTTGAGTTGACCCTTCGCGATGGCCAGCTGATAGCCCGTGAAATCGAGCGGGCGCGCAGCCTCTTTAACGACAACGAGGGTAGCAGCCCGGACAACAGCAATGACAATAACAATGACAACAGCAGCAATCGCAACACGAACTCAAACACCAGCGCGTCAGGTAGTTGCGTCGTGACTCAGCCCGCCGGCTGGACAACCTACACCATCCGCCGTGGCGATACGCTCTCCGCAATTGCCAGAGGTGCTGGTAGCACAATAAGTGAGTTGGTTGCCGCCAACTGCATCACCAATACGCGTCTCATCCGGGTCGGTCAGCAGCTCTTTGTCCCCCGCCAGCCAACCGGGAACCTCACGAATGACAACAATGACAACCGGGATAACGACAACTGGAACGATAACAATGATGACAACAACAATGATGACAACACGAGTTCGAACGACAACCAGGGCGACGATCACAACAACAATCGCAATGAGAACGACAATGACGACCACTCCGACAACGCCGATGACGACTAAGCACAGTTAATGTCACTGGTGGGTGGAGGGGAATAGTTCCCTTCCACCCACCCTGTCCTGTTCCGCCGGAGATTTGGACCACGCACCCATGCTGCAGGCTCGATCGCTCCCTCAACGCTTAGCCGTGACCATGCAGGGTACCCTGTTCTTCCTGCTCTGCTTTGCTCTGTCTGCCGCCCTGCTGCTGGCTACACTGGGCTTCCCTGGCACGGATGATTACTACCACGCCCGGATTTCAGGGGAGATCATCACCCAACGCCGTCTGGCTCTGGATTTCGTCTGGCTGCCACAGACTATCCTCAGTCCCGACCGATTCGTGGATCACCACCTGCTCTATCATCTGTTTCTGGCGCCCTGGGTCGCGCTGGGCGGCATGACCGGCGCCAAAGTAGCTCAAGCCCTGATCGTGGCGGGAACGTTCACAGCCGGCTGGGCGCTGTTGCGTGACATCGGGACACGCCACGCGGCGCTATGGGCCTTTGCGTTGTTCGGGTTGTCGGTCCCTTTCCTGCACCGGCTGTTGATGATCCGCACGCAGGGCGCATCTCTGTTGCTGCTGATCCTGGGGCTGCACGTGATTTTCCGGCGGCGTTACCAATGGCTGCTGGTTATCGCCTTTGCCTACACCTGGCTGTACGACGGCTTCATCCTGCTCATGGCATTTGCCGCGTTAGCCGTCCTGGCCGATTGGGTTGCCGACCGCCACTGGGATGCCCGCCCGGTGGTCTATACCGTAGCCGGCATCGGGCTGGGACTTGTGATTAACCCCTATTTCCCGCGTAACATCGTCTTCATTGCAGAACATCTTGGCGCCAAAGTAGCCTTTGAAACGGGCATCCGTGTGGGCAACGAGTGGTATCCCTACCAGACCGCCACGTTACTGGAGAACTCGGCGGGGGCCTTGCTGGCGCTGGTTCTGGGGCTGTTGCGGCCAAGCTTCGGCGGGCGGCGCGACCGTGTGGAAACAACCCTGTTGTTCGTGGCCCTGTTAGCCCTGGCGATGCTCTTCCGTTCGCGGCGGTTCATCGAGTACTATCCGGCATTTGCCCTGTTGTTTGCAGCAGCCAGCTGGGGAAGGGGCAGCGTCGCTCTGCGCGACTGGCTGCCTGACCTGACGGTGGTTCTCCGCTTAGCAGGCGGCATAGCACTGGCTGGCGCAGCGCTGGCGATCAGCATGACTGTGGCTGCTGTGCACCGGTCACTGGAGGATGTCCGCGACCCGGCGACCCATGCGGGCGCGGCGGCGTGGCTGGCCGAGCACTCTTCACCCGGAGCGCTGATCTTCCAGACCGACTGGGATGATTTCACCCACCTTTTCTACCACAATACCCACAACACCTACTTGGTCGGTCTGGATCCAACCTACCTTGAGCGTGCCAATCGACAGCTCTGGGACTCCTGGGTGGCAATCACCCGTGGCCAGGTTGAGCAGCCATCTACCGCGATCCACCTGGAATTCGGCGCAGCTTATGTCGTCAGTGACACCGACCACCATGATTTTGCGGCTCGAGCCGAAACGGATCCGGGCCTGAGGCTGGTCTACCGAGATGCCTACAGCTATGTCTGGGAAGTACTTCCGGCAGGCATTGTCGGTAGCATGCAACCATGAGCATCGGGCCATGCTGTCAGTAGTGAATCCCGGTAGCGCCCACCCCCAAGGCAGATTACACTGGGGAAACGCCGAGTCATTCGCGGCGACAACCGCCCCGGATCAGAACGCCATGATCATGCTCGTGCTACCCGACCTTCCAACTGAAGACAGGCTCCTGGCGCTAGCATGCCATGGTGACAGAGATGCCATCACCGAAATCTACGATCGCTACTTCGAAGCGATCTTCCAGTTCATCAGAATGCGCGTTGAGGATGACACGCTGGCAGAGGATTTGTCTGCCGAGGTGTTTCTGAAGCTCATCGCCGCTCTGCAGGGCGGCAACGCTCCCCGGCACAGTCTGCGCGGGTGGCTATTTCGGGTTGCCCGCAATGTTCTGTATGACCACTACGGGCGTGAGAGGCAGCTGGCGATAACCGCGCTTGAGGAATGGATCCCGGCCCAGCCAGACAGCGATCCAGAAGCCCGCTTCTTCGCCAGCGCTGACAGCCAGCAAATTCACCGGGCACTGCAGGCGCTACCCACTGATCAGCAGGAAGTCCTGATCTTACGCTTCGGCCAGATGCTCAGTCTTGAGGATACTGCTGCTGTGATGGGCCGCAGCATCAGCGCCATCAAATCGCTGCAGTTCCGCGCCGCCAGCAATCTGCGCGCTGCGCTGATGGCCCAGGAACGGGATGACTAGCGTGAACGAAGCCGATTTTCTCAACGCCCTGGATGACTGCATCAGCCTGCTAAATGCGGGCTATACGCTGGAGGAATGCCTGCGTCGCCACCCACAGCATGCGGAGCAACTGCGCCCGCTGCTGGCTGCGGGCTTGCTGGTCAGGCAAAGCCGGGCTTCCACACAGGCGACTCTGGCCGCACGTGAGCGTGTACGTCCCCGGGTCGAGCGTGCACTGCGCCAGGTAGACCGGAAGCGTCCGACCTGGCAGCGCTATCCCGCCCTGGCCATGGTTGCCAGCCTGCTGCTGGTCTTCGCAATCATCCTCTCCAGCAGGATCACCACACTCCAGCCAGGTTTTCAGGAGACAACGCTCACATCTGTACCATCCAGCACCCCGCTGATTCCCACAGCAACCGTAACGCCCAATCCAACCCACACGCCCACGGTCCCGCCCTCGCCAACAGTAACAGCCTCGCCCAGCCCAACGCCATCTCCAACACCGACCGCCACAGTCACAGCCAGCCCAACCATCGCTGCCCACGCTACAACTGCGGTGTGCGCAACACTGCAGCCCGATGGCTGGATCAGCTATACGATCCAGCCCGGCGATACACTGTCAGGGCTGGCGACCCGGAGCGGCGCTACGGTGCAGCGTCTGATGGAGGTCAACTGCCTGTCTGATGCCCGGCTGATCATCACCGGACAGACGATCTCCCTCCCGGCACGGGTGCAGACCACCCTAACGGGAGTCGCCCCTGCCCCGACGCATATCGGGCCTGCCAGCCCGCCGGCAGGCAACAGTTCGGGACAAGAAACAAACAGCAACGATAACGAGGACAACCCTGACAACGACAATGACACTGATGATGACAATACGAACGACAACGACAGTGCGGATGACTGAACGCTAACTTCACCCGCTGTACTGGAAAGTGCCGTCGGGCGGGGTAAAACAAAAGACCGGCACCCTGCGCGGATGCCGGTCTTCAGCTTCAGTTCTTCTTGCCCTGTCCCGGCGGCACACCCCCCTGACCCGGCGGCGTCGATCCCCAGCCCGGCGGCAGTACACCCTCCAGACCAGGGGGCGCTTCTGGCGCATCACCGCTGGCATCCCCCACCGTCGTTAATTCTTCCACACCCTGCTCTGTGTACAGACTGGCGAATGTCACTGTCTGCCCATTCCTGACCAGACTCCGCCAGCGCGCCAACAAAGCGGTGATCTCGCCGGCGGTCAGCGCCGGGCTGATTTCCACCTCATGACGCAACAGGCTGATCGGCAGCGCCATCAGGTTCTCCTGCACATACGGCTCCGGCTCTGTTGGGGTACTGCTAGCCGCCAGATTGCTGGCCATCGGAATCCTGACCTGCGTACCGGCAAAGACCGGCTGGCGTCCCCCGTTTGCCTCCACAACTGCCCAGCCGTCCAGCACACCAACAGTCATCTGGCCACCTGGCTGGGCCTGGAAGTAAGCCGTCGCGTTCATCTGGATGCTGACCTCGTTGACTAGCAGTGTGACTTCGGCCACACCTTCCGGTGTCTGGATCAGCAGTCCACTCTGCGGGCTTTCCTGGCACACCGAGTCATCGACCCCGCTGCGGAAGTAGAACGCCTGCATCGGCCCGTAGTATGGCGACCAGGCTTCCATAACCTGCAGCGTCTCAATGTCACCATCCAGCGACAGAACCGGGGCATAGACCCAGCCAACCCGCCCCGTATCCGGGATCAGCACCCGCAGCCACGAATTATCGGCCAGCCGTCCTTTGGCCTCGATCACTGCGCCGGGGGCCAGCGTGGCAATCACACCGGCGTTGGTTGTTGGCCCCAGGCGCACGTTGACATACTGGCGGGTAGTGACCGTGGCCAGCAATGTCGGCACGGCCTCGACCGCGTTGGTAACTTCAACATCGCCAAACAGAACATAGGTAACTTCCTGCGGAGCCGTATATTGCAGGTAGGCTTGCAGATTGAGCAGGGCAACTCCCCACGTACCGATCTCCAGATCCATTGGACTGAGCCGGATGGCCTGCAGCGCGTGAACATCGGCGATATCGCCTTCCTGGTTGAAGTCCAGCGCCGTTACATCCGGTCGTGGCGTGGCGTCCACCAGCATATGCCCGTAGCAGGCGCGGTTGGTGCCCATCGCCTGGCACAGCATGTCCGCCATGGAAAGCGCGATCTGGACGATCTGGGGGCAGGAAGACTCCGGCGACTGTGAATACACCGGGCCGGGTAGCAGTAGAGGAACCAGCCAAATCAGGAGGAGAAATACACGTTTCGCATAAGGCATCGCTCATCTTCCCCAAAGAAACTCTCTATTGGTCTGACAGTAAACACGAACCTTGCTTTCATCTTTACTGTACCACGTTCCTACATAATCTGTAAACGCCTGCTGCAAACAAAATCGACAGGCAACGCAAGGAACAGCACACAGGGCCGCCCTCCGGTAACGTCGATGACCGGTCAGCAGCCCTGCCGGAACATCCAGCGGAATCGTCTGTTGGCCCTGCCCACGCCGGCAGAAAGCGGCGTTACGACTTGTAGAGACGGTTGCGCCGTCCTGTCGGCTGTAACAGCGCACTATCCTGTTCCCGCTGACGAGCCAGTGCGCTATCGGCGTAGGCCACCCACGCCCGCGGCGCATCCTCTTCAGCACCGCCATGACGGGTATACCGTGGTCGGATCTGGCACAACACAGGCGTATTAACCGCCGCCCCGGAGATGATTGCCTGCCCTTTAGTCAGCGACGGCAGTTCCGCCAGCAAGTCCCGACCAACGCTTTCCACACTCTCCCGTACACGGGCCTGGTCGATCGGATTGACGATCCGCAGCAGGATTTGCGTGTTACATTGGGAAAGGACGTCCGAATCCAGCTTGCCGGGCCGCTGGCTGATCAGCCCCACGCCGACGCCGAACTTGCGCCCCTCCGCCAGAATCTTCTTCAAGATGCCGGTCGTGACAATATCGACACCGGCGGGGGCGTAATTGTGCGCCTCTTCAATCAGGATGAAGACGGGATACGGCAGATAGTAGTCGCTGTCCGGCCCTACCTCGCTGTTCTTGGTGCGCATCCGCGCCGTGAAGATGCGCCGCAGCAGTGCAGCGACGATCACCTGTTGTTCCCGGCTGTCGATCTGGTTGAGTTGCATCACCGAGCAGCGCCCCGGTCGGAACAATTCCTCCAGCGAAGTCTGCTCCTGATCGTCAAAGATCTGGCCCTTGCCTGTCTTGATCGTGCTTTCCAGTCGCCACCGGAGCGCCTGGATAGTCCCTTTATCGAAGTTATCTTCAGCATCCTCATCGATGCGATCCAGCACCCCCAGCAACTCAGCACGAGTCCAGCGGTCTTCCGTATTGAAACGCTGACGACTCAAATTCTGTGCTTGCCGGTAGGCGCGGCCCAGCATGTAGTCCATACGATCAGTGACACTGGGCAACAAATAACGCAGATCACCCCGCTCCAGCGTCCCCACCCGGATCTTCACGTCGCCTGGCGCATAGATCCGCGCTTCCGGGCGGTAACTGTCCCGGCAAAGCTGTTTGGCGTTGGGCAGTTCGGCCAGCGTGTTGTACTCACCGTGTGGGTCGATAACCAGGATCGCGGCCCGGTTGTTGGCCCGGATCATCTCTTCGATCAGGACGCTGGCCGTGTAGCTCTTGCCCGCCCCGGTACTGGCGATGATCGCCAGGTGTGTACTGACCACAGCGCCAACATCGATCGCCACCGGCACATCGCCCCGCGGGCGGCTGAGTAACCAGCCAATCGTCGCCGCGCCGATCTCATCCGGTTTGCAGCGGCTGAGCACATCCGACAGATAAGTGTTTTCGGCCAGCGCGATCGGCGTCCCCACGCGGGGTGGCACGCGGGGATTGACGAAATCTTTTAACTGGCGGTCATAATAGCCAATCACCTCTGCCGTGATCTCAAAGAGTTCACTGCTCCGGCCCTGGTAACCCACCATCGCGGCAATCCGGTTAGGGTCCACCTGCGGATCGCCGGAAAACGCATTGGGGTACAGGCGCACTGGTCGGCGCTCTGTAATCCGGGAAAGCACCAGTTCTTCCTGGCCGCCACCCAGGGACACGGGGTAGGTGATGAACTCGCCAACTTTGAGTTTCTGCTCGTCATCCGGCGAGACAAACAGGAAGCTGTGGGGCGTCGGCCCCGGCCCTTTGGCCCGACCCAGTGGCTGGTTCATTGCATTCCTCCCAGCGGCCCGATTTGCGTCCGCCACAACAGGTCATCGCTCAACACCGCCAGTTCGGTTGCACACTCTGGCAACAGGCGCCCCAGCTTCCTCAACACAATCAGGCCAAGGTGCAGAGCCAGCGGATGATCCATGTGTGCCAGCAACGGCAGGTAGTCCAGATGCAACGAGCCATCATAGGCATGAAAGGCGCGGATTTCGTCGTCCGTCATCTGGATGACCTGCGCATCGCTGTTGGCCGCCAGCAATGGCACACCCTGAAACACGTCCCCATTTGCTTTGACCCGCCCAATAGCGGTGATGCCTACCAGCACTGCCCGCTCATTCAGGTAATCCGGCGTGAACATGGCCAGCTCAGTTTCCGGTGACAGCCGCGGCCCCAGGCGTCCAAAGTCAGGGTTGAGCAGCACGGTGTCATAAATCAGGCCCACCAGTGCGCCGGCCTTCCCGGCCTCCAGTTCAATCCGGACGAAGGTGCCCAGCGCGTAGTTCTCCACACCCGGCGCGGGGTCAAACTCGTTGCGCCCGTAGACCTGACAGATGTAATCGGTATGCGAGTTCGACTTGACAATCTTCCCCAACGATACGCTCACTATCACCCTCCCTCACACCCGGCGTCCGCGCTTGCTGACCAGTTTGCGGCTAAAGCGCACGCTGATCCCGCGCTCGCTGGCAAACGCCTGGAACAACCGGTAAAAACGCTCGCGATCCTGCATGCTCAGGACGGCTACGGCGTCTGCCGTCTCCAGTGGATAAGGATATCCTACCCCCACGATACATTCGGCACGGACGACATCCAGTACCCATTCGTGCCGCCCCTGCTCAAAGACCCAGGCCGGCATTTCCACCCGCGCCGGCGGGTAATCCCGTGTGGTTTTGAGATACGTGAATAGCACCCGCTCGTAATACCCGCTGTCAACCACCTCATCATCCCGGCTACAGACATACCACCGCGTGCGGTCGCCCCACTGCATCCGCCGCCGGACCGCGGTGGCGTCTCCCACCCGCCCGCCGCGGTAACCGGCAGCATGGTGCAGCAGCGTGGTCAGGTCAGCAGCCAGGCTGGAGTCGATGTAGCCGATCACCGGCACGCCCGTCCTCTCAGAACACTGCAGCAGATCGACTACCTGCGCGATATAGTCGCGCTGCCGCGATTCACGCATGGTATGCACAAATGACAGAATCAGCGAGCCATCCAGAAAGGCCAGCGCCGGACCGCCCTTTCGGGCTTCCATGAACTCCTTCAGGCGCCGAACCTCGCCGACAAAGCGCCGCCACTCAACTTCGTGCTCGGCGTATCCGGCCTCAACCGCCTGCAATAACTCGGCGGGCGTCAGCACCTCCACCTGCACATCCTTGGTATAGGTGCCAGCGACATCATGCGGATTTTCGAACCAACCCACCTGAACCAGCCCGACCGGCATAGACATATCGCGGTTCGGGAAGATCTGCGAACCATCGACTGCGAATGTCGTGATCCCGACCAGCGTATTCAGGGCCCACTCACGCGCCTGGCGGTGATCCGGCCAGCGGGTCTCAAAGGGGATGATCAACGGCCGGGTGTCCTGCTCCTCGGTCGGACGCGCACCGGGCCGGTCAATTCCGGCAATGCGTGCCTCGACCTCCTGCCGCGACAGGCGGCCCATCACCAGCAGAGCCTCCTGTAGCAAGGCCAGATCTTCGCGCATGTCGCGTTCAGAAGCCTCGAATGCGCCACCCTTGCGGGCCAGAGCCTCGGCTACCCGGCTGGCATACAATGGTGTCATAGCACCCTCACCTGGCTAAGGCCATCTTCCTTGGCCACCTGAATCACGTGGTAACCGGCCTGTTCAAACGTATCGTCATGGCTGATCACAAAGAGCTGCTGTAACACCCTCAGGCTGGCCAGGTTCTCGGCCAGTTGTTCGCGCCGAATATCGTCCAGATTGGTCGTCGGTTCATCAAAAAAGGCGAACTTCACGTTGGCCAGATGCATCAGCAGCGCCAGTCGTACGGCCATCGCCGCCACCATCTGCTCTCCACCGGAAAGCAACTCAAAGTCACGCTGCTGCCCTCTCTGGTTGACCGTGATCCCGAATGCCTCATCCCAGTTCAACACCATGCTGTGATCGCCCAGGATATCGCCGAAAATCTGGTTGGCCTGTTCGCTGATTAGGCGCACCAGCTGCCGGACGATCTCGGGGCCTGCCTTGCGGATGCTCTCCCGCAGAAACTCCAAGACATCATGCCGAGTATTCAGTCGTTTCAGTTCCGCCTCCAGCGCCAGTAACTGCGCCTGAGACTCCTGTAGCACGCCAAGCCGCTCCTGATGAGCCTGCAGGGTGCGCTTCCACTCCTCCAGCCGGGTTTCCACCGCGACTCGTTCGCCCTCCAGCTCCCGCTCCCGCTGGCGCAACTCTTCATGAGCCTGAGCGTCATAGGCAGCCGCGACAGCATCGCGCTCCTGCACTACTGCCGCATGGTCTGCCTGCCAGGCAGCGCGTTGTCCCTCCAGGTTATGCAACTGCGCCCGGCGGATCTCCAGTTGTCCGGCAACAGCGACGTGCGCCAGGTACTCCCGATAGCCAGCCTCGTGACGCGCCTTCTCCTCAGCCACTGCCGCCAGCCGGGCGTCAAGATCAGCGAACTCGCGTAGTTGCCCCTCAACTTCCGCCAGCTGTGTTTCAAGGCGCTCCAGTTCCCCTGTTTGCGCGTTTAGAGCCTCCTCGATTTCCTTGCGGGTAGCAGCAATGTCCTGAACACGCTCATAGCGGCGGCGCGGATCGCCGAGCGCCTGCCACTGAGCCTCCAGTTCCGGGAGCCGAGCTACGCTCTGCTGCAGGTTAGCCACCACCGCGGCTTCGACTTCCAGCGCCCGTTCAAACGTGTGCAGGTCCGCCTGACAACGACCATAGGAGTCTGAAGCCTCCGCAGCGACATCATCATGGTCACGCTGGGCCTGCTGAACCCGCTGCTCCACAAGAGTCAGGCTGGCTGCGCTGGGCAGGTGATCCAGTTCTGCCTGCAAGCCTGCGCGCTCCACCTCGATCCCGGCGAGCTGACCGCTCACCCGATCAAGTTCGGCTTCTAGGGCGGCAAGCTCTCTGACCAGCCGTTCTTGTTCCTGCTGATAGTGATCTGCCGCCTGCGCCTGGGCATGCGCATCCATCGGTCGCCGGCAAACCGGGCAAATAGCCCCGGCTTCATCCAGCAGCGCCGCATATTCCTGCAGCTGAGCCTGATCGCTGTGCAGCCGTTCCAGCCGGACCTCCAGCGACCGCCTCCGGTCAGCCAGATCATCCAGCATCCGCCGGGCAGCGTCGAGTTGTTCCTGCACCACCCGGCTCCGCGCCACCTGATCGACCACGGCCTGCTGCTCCTGTATTTCACGATCCAGGGCAGCCTGCGCCGCGGCGAGGCGATCTGCGGCGCGCTCCAGCTGGGTCACCGCAGCACGGGCCTGTTCAGCGGCAAGATCCACGTTCTCTGCTTCAGCCTCAACAGACTCAGTGATCGGCTTCACCAGGTTCAGGCCAGCGGCCACCAGAAACGCCTGACTGCTGGCCATGCGCCTGCGCAGGTCAGCCAGAACCCCCTGCAGATGGTCAAGCTGTGCCTTACTTTGCTGAAGGGTAGCCTGGTCAGTCCGCGCCTTTGTCAGCGCCGCTTCCAAAACCTCCTGCTCGCGGACCAGCGGCTCAAGCGTGGCCATTTCCTCTTCAGCTCGAACAGCCCCTTCCAGATCGCGGCGCAGCCGATCCAGTGCGGTGGCCAGCAGGCCATGCTGTTTGTCCAGTTCGTGCTGGCGTTCCTGAACGCGGTGGTACTCCTGCTGCTTGGCCTGCAGGGCGGCCAGGTCCCGTTCAGCAGCCTCATACCCATCATAAGCTGCCTTGGTCCTGCCAACGATATCCTGGGCCGCCTCGGCTTCTCGCACGGCATTGCCTGCTGAGGTCAACTTCTCATCCAAAACCCGCAGTTCAGCGGCAGCTGCTTCGACCCGCCGCGTCAGGTCATCCAGGCGATCGCGCTGCCGATCGGCTGCCTGTCGCTGCTCACTGACGGCTGTCAGTTGCTGGCGGATATCAGCATGCTGTACTTCAGCAGCCGTCAGTTCCTGGGTAATCCGGTCGATTGCGGCGGTCACATTCGGCAGGTCAGCCAGCTTGCCCTGCAGATGAGCCTGCCGGGTCTGATTGCCAGCGATCTGGTCGCGAATATAGTGTCCTGTCTCGCTCAGGTTCTTGTAAGCGATCTCATAGGCATCCATCCGCAACAGCCGGTTGAACTTCTCCTTCCGAGCGGCTGCTGTCTCGCGGAAGATGGCCGTCATGGTTCCCTGCGGCACGCCAACAGCGTCCACAAAGAAGGTGGTCAGATCGGCGTCATCTTCGGCCTGCAGATGATCGCGGATGAACTTCAGTGTATCATCCCGGCCTTCGCAGACTTTCGCCTTGATTTGCGGATCGTAAACATACGTCTGGCTGCTACCGCCTACCGCACGCACCACCACATATTCGCGCTCATCAAGACTGCTGAAAAAGCCGACCTCTATTCGTCCGGTACGCGCCCCTTCCCGGACAAAGCTCCCCAGGTTATAGGGCTTGCGATCAAAGAGCGCCAGGCCAATCGCTTCCAGGATTGTGGACTTGCCCGCCCCATTTTCCCCCTGAATCAGGTTAACTCCCTCCTTGAAGGGGATGGTCTGGCCATCCGGCCCATAGCTCTTGATGTTGGTCAGTTGCACACTAGTGATCCACATCGCTGCCTTCTTCCATCCAGTGGAGCTGGGCGTCAAGAAGCGTGTAGATAGCCGCCGGATCCACTTTCCGTAGAGCCATCTCTTTCACTTCCTGCAACAGGGCTGTCATCTCATCCTCATGCCCTCTGAAACGCGGATCTCCCCGAACCAGCGCAGCAAACACCCTGCGCTCCAATTGCTCCCGTGTCAGGGTAGAGTCCGTCTCCACCGCCAAACCGAGCAGTGTCGTCTGGTCATCGACCCGTCCATGCAGGGGTTCGAACTCGTCCAGCACCACTTGCCGGGTTTTCTCAAGGTCAAGCTGGGAGCGATCAAAGGCCAGGTTCCCGCGCAGGATCAGGCGGACAACCGGCTTCCGGCGCTCAGGATCCGGGATCGCCTGCAGATCGGCTTCATGCTTACGTCTGGCCTCCTGAACTACTGCCTGAACCAGGCTATACAGCGCTTCCGGTGTGGTACAGAGATCAACATCAACCGTAATTGACAGGAACAATCGCCGCACATTGACGAGATGTTCGGCGCGGTGACTGCCCTCTTCTGAAACCTCAACCAGGTAAGCACCGCGCCTGTACTCCGCTTCGTCAAAGCCACATGTTTCCAGCGAACCGGGGTTGTATATCCAGTCGTCCACGGCATAGGGCTTATGCAGGTGACCGAGCGCCACGTACTGCACCACATCCTTAAGCGGGTTGATCTGGCTGAATTTGAGCCCGCCGGCCATATGCGGCATCTGACCTTCCACACCGGCATGAGTCACCAGCACGGTAAACGTGATCCCATCCGCTGGCAGAGCAGGCAACTTCTGAGCGATCTCGCCCAGCACGTGTCCTGCTGACGATCCAAGCCAGGGCACGCCTACAAACCGGATATGGCCGATATCCAGATACGCGCCCTGCTTCTCCTGACCATCCCAGGGCAGCAGCACAACGCCTGAACGGTCGAACTGCGGAGCCAGCAGATGAACAAGGCCGCGCTCGCCAAGATAATCCAGCCAGGACATCTGGGCCATGTAGCGCGCGCTATCGTGGTTGCCATGCACCACAATCACCGGCACACCGGCATCGTGCAAACGCTGCAGGCCATCCTCAGCCTGCAGCAATGTCAGCGGCTCAACTGCCGACTTGTGGAACAGGTCGCCGGCGATGACCAGCGCATCCACGCCTTTATCCAGCGCCAGCGTCACCATGTCTGCAAAGGCACGGCCAAAATCGTTGTACCGTTCCTTGAGGTTGTACTGCTGATTGCCCAGGTGAACATCCGCGATATGGAGAAACCGCACGAGACCTTCTCCTCCGACACCTATGCCGCTGTCTACCGCAAGAATAATAGAGAATCGCCGCTCACACAAGTGTTCTAATCCACTGTCACCCGGTGGGATCAACCTCTTGCAGGCAGACTACAGGCGACGCCCACCCGGTACGTTGACGGCAAGCCAGACGAGACGTAATATTCGGGCGGCTGGCCAACACGCCGGTCAGGCGGAAGGGTTATTACAGGCAGAGACGATTCCTATCCTGAGGATTTCACCATGTCGCTGGAAGACTCCCGCGTTCCCGAACCTGCGCAGAGACTGCCGATCAGCAGGTCGATCGGCACAATTCCCTGGAAGCGCGTAGGAGCGGTCGTGCTCGCGCTGGCGATCACGGTTGTGATTGCGCTGCTGGCCAACCATATCGAGGAATTGCGTGCGCTGGGCTATCTGGGCGCGTTTTTGATCATGCTGGCCGGCAATGCGACGGTGATCCTGCCCGTACCGGGACTCGTGTATGTCATTGCCATGAGCAGCACACTCAACCCCTGGCTGCTGGGGCTGGCCGCCGGACCGGGCGCTGCACTTGGTGAGCTGACAGGTTACCTGGCCGGCTATGGCGGTGTGACCCCCCTGGAGCACACCAGAGTCTACCAGCGTTTTGACCATTGGATGGATCGTTTTGGGCCGCTGGTGATTTTCGTGCTGGCCATCATCCCCAATCCTGTCTTTGATATGGCCGGTCTGCTGGCCGGGGCCTCCCATATGCCCTGGTGGCAGTTCTTGCTGGCTGCCATCCTGGGTAAGACCATCCAGTCGATTGTCCTGGCCTGGGCCGGGGCGCTTTCCATCGAATGGATCACCAGGATTTTCGCCTGAGCACCTGAAAGCAGGATACGGTGAGTAAGAAAGCACTACTTGACGATCTCCGCGCAGCGCGGGCCGAATTCCTCGCTGCCATTGAAGGGCTATCAGAGGACGAGATGCTGCGACCCGGGGTGGAAGGTATCTGGTCGGTCAAGGATATCATCGCCCACCTGATCGCCTGGGAAGCCGAACTGGTTACCGCTCTGAATCGCAAGCTCTCCCCCGCTTACCGCAATGCGCCGCCCATTGTCCTGATCGAGGACATCGATGAGTGGAACATGGAGCAATACCACCAGCACGCCAACCGTCCGCTGGACATCCTGCTGCCAGATTTTCACGGCGTGCACAAGCATCTGCTCCTGGCTATTGAAGGGCTTGATGAACAGTTACTGGAAGACCCGTTGCGCTTCGAATGGATGGAAGGCGAGCCGCTGGCTTACCTGATCCAGGAGACAGCCACCTGGCACGAGCAGGAACACGCCGAGAGCATCCGTGCCTGGCGCCGTCAGCTTCAACAGGAGGCCACGCCCTGAGGCATGACTTGCCGGGCCAGCCGGAACTGCCAGCAAGCCAGAAATCTATGGCCCAGGGTGCAGCGGAGAACAAGTCGGCAAGGTAACATGGCGGTAGATTCCTCTCGTAGATCGCCCTATCTCCTCGATTCGGCATGGTTACCCATCGCCCATCCGCTATAATAGGGGACACTTACGTGCGGCTCGCGTGTCGCCAAAGGAGTGAACTTCCGTGTCAATCATGACCCAGACGGATATCGCCAGCCTCAGCATCAATACCATTCGGATGCTCGCGGTTGACGCTATCCAGAAGGCCAACAGCGGGCATCCCGGCCTGCCCATGGGTGCGGCGCCAATGGCCTATGTGCTGTGGACTCAATTTCTGAAGCACAACCCCACCAACCCGGAATGGCCTGATCGTGACCGGTTTGTCCTGTCTGCCGGCCATGGCAGCATGTTGCTTTATAGCCTGCTTTATCTGACTGGCTACGGCGTTTCCCTGGAAGACCTCAAACAGTTCCGCCAATGGGGCAGCGCCACCCCTGGCCATCCAGAATATGGTGAAACGCCTGGCGTGGAGACAACAACCGGCCCGCTCGGTCAGGGCTTTGCCACAGCGGTGGGTATGGCCGTAGCGGAGGCGCATCTTGCCGCCGTCTTCAACCGCCCCGGTTATCCCATCATTGATCACTACACCTATGTCCTGGCCTCGGATGGCGACCTCATGGAAGGCATCAGCCATGAGGCGGCTTCGCTGGCCGGGCATCTTGGCCTCCACAAGCTCATCTGCCTGTACGACGACAACCATATCACCCTGGCCGGCCCTACCAGCGATACCTTCAGCGAAGACATTCCGGCGCGCTTCAGGGCTTACGGCTGGCATGTGCTTCAGGTTGACGACGGCAATGATGTTGATGCGCTGGCGGGTGCCCTGCGCGCAGCCCATCAGGTGACCGATCGGCCAATCCTGATCGATGTTCGCACGACCATCGGCTATGGCAGCCCCAACAAGGCCAATTCCCATGAGGCCCATGGTTCCCCCCTGGGGGCAGACGAGGTGCGGCTGACCAAGGAGAACCTGGGCTGGCCAGCCGAGCCGACCTTCTACGTGCCGCCCGAAGTCCTCGACCATATGCGTAAGGCCAAGGATCGTGGCCGTGAAAGTCAGCAGGCTTGGAGCGAACTGCTGGCAGCCTACGAAGACGCCTATCCGGACCTCTACGCGGAACTGGCGCGGGCCTGGGCCGGCGAGCTACCGGCAGACTGGGACGCCGACCTGCCCACCTTCTCCCCGGAAAGCGGGGCCATGGCTACCCGCAAGGCTGGCGGCAAAGTCCTGAACGCTATCGCTCGCCGCGTGAAGACCATGATTGGCGGCGATGCCGACCTGGCGCCCAGCACCAATACCCTGATCAGCGGCACCGGCAACTTCAGCCGGCACGACTACAGCGCCCGCAACGTGCGCTTTGGCGTCCGTGAGCATGCCATGGGCGCGATGGTCAACGGTATGGCGCTGCACGGCGGTATCTGCCGACCTTATTCAGCCACCTTCATGGTTTTCAGCGATTATATGCGCCCTGCCGTGCGTCTGGGCGCGCTGATGGACCTGCCGACACTGTACATTTTCACCCACGACAGCGTGGGCGTCGGCGAAGATGGCCCCACGCACCAGCCAGTCGAGCATCTGGCTGCACTGCGGGCCATCCCGAACCTGACCGTGATCCGCCCGGCAGACGCCAATGAGACCGTTGGCGCCTACCGCGCCATCATGGAAAGCCGCGGCCCGGTTGCCCTGGTGCTGACCCGCCAGGACCTGCCGGTACTCGATCCAGCGACGGTTGGTGATGTGCGCAAAGGCGCCTATATTCTGTTCGACAGCGCGCCCAGACCCGAGGTCATCCTGATCGGCACGGGCAGCGAAGTGCAGTTTGCGCTAGCCGCGGGCCAACAGCTGGCCGCGGAGGGGATTGCAGTGCGCGTGGTCAGCATGCCCAGCCAGGAGTTGTTCGCCCGCCAGCCGCTGGAATACCGCCAGTCCGTGCTGCCGCCGGATGTCCGCAAACGGGTGAGCATCGAAGCAGGCGTGGGGATGGGCTGGCACCGCTGGGTTGGCGACGAAGGTGTCATTATCAGCGTGGAGCGTTTTGGGGCCTCGGCGCCCATGAAGGTGATCTATCAGCACTTCGGCCTGACCACTGAGGCTGTGGTGGAGGCCGCCAAACGGCTGCTGCAGCGCTAACGCCATGGTGACCTGATGAACTCGGTGGATCTGGAGCAACAGGAAGCCGCCGATATCCTCTTCTTTGAGGCTGAAGGGCGAGGGGGATTCCTGGACAGCCTGGAGTCCAGACGCATCTTTGATGAACTGCACTGGCAACGGCTGTGGCAGGCCGTTGCCAGTCTGGCTCATTACACCAATGGTGTGCTGGATATCTGGGCGGAATACGACCTCTCCCGGATCATTGACGCCATCCAGAAACACAGCCTCGCCCTGGTAGGACGCCAGTACAGCAGCCTGGATGATTTTGAAAGACATGTCCTGGATGCGGCTCTATTCCTGCAGAACATCTTCAGCAGTATCTGACGACCTGGAGAACGTCCCATCGCTGTCCAAGTTCCCGCCCCAACCTGCATCTGGGCCATCTCTGACCTGCATCTAAGTCTGGCCAGGCCGCGTGACCAGACTCGCTATGGGCCTGTCTGGAAGGATCACGTGGCGCGACTCCGCACCGCCTGGAAGGAATGCGTCGCTCCGGGCGATGTGGTACTGATCCCCGGCGACCTGAGCTGGGCGCATTCGCCGCTACAGGTGCTCCCGGATGTC
Organism: Anaerolineae bacterium; assembly: GCA_013178165.1. Classification (NCBI taxonomy): domain Bacteria; kingdom Bacillati; phylum Chloroflexota; class Anaerolineae; species Anaerolineae bacterium. The sequence continues at coordinate 23,719 of JABLXG010000001.1, read as the reverse complement.
CAGTGGCTTGCTTCCCTGCCAGGACGTAAAGTCCTTGTGCGCGGTAATCATGACTTCTGGTGGAAGAAGCTGGAACAGGTTCGCCGCCAAGTCTTGCCAGCGGATATGCTGGCCGTCCAGGGTTCCTGTGTGCTTCTGGACGGCGTGATCGTTTGCGGCACGATGGGCCACATCGCGCCCAATGATCCCTACTATCAGCCACACAAGCTCAAAAGCTATCGCCGGGAGCTGCACTGGCTGCGTCAGGCATTGCAGACGGCGCAGGAGCTACGAACGAATGGCGAGCCGATTATCCTGATGTTGCACTACCCGCCATATACTTCCAGCGGTCAGGCTAGCGGCTTTACAGAGGTGATCCGCCACTTTCAGCCTGATGCCTGTGTTTACGGTCACCTGCATCTCCCCGGCGAATGGGCAACAGCCGTCATCGGCGAACGGGAGGGCACCCGTTATCACCTGGTGGCCGCGGACTACGTGAACATGACCCCGCAGCGTGTCTGGCCGCCTGAATAACAGCCCTCCCGGTCTTACAGGTTTGTCAAATCCAGGCGCATTTCGTAGGCTTGCTCTACCGGCCGGAAACCCAGCGCGCTCAACCGCTCGTAGGTCCGGCTGTGCAGCGGCTCTTCCAACAGCGCCAGGGGCAGATGAGGGTCGAACGCAGCGCAGGCCGCCTTTAACAGTGCATGCACATCCTCAGGCTCAGCATCCGGCCGCAAGCCGAGATGCACGATCTCAGTTTGCCGGAAGTAAACCGAACGGCGGGCCAGCAGCAACCCTTGCCGATTCTCAAAAGCGCGGGCATCCGCCATCACCAGCAAGGAAGGTAGATCGCGCTCCCAGGTCGGTCGCGTAGACTTACCGCCGCCAAACCAGTTCACCACTGCCGCCTCAATATCGCCCAGCCGTTCCTGCGCCTCGTCGGTTCCGCCAGTCTCCACATGCCCGCGTAGTGTCGCCACCTCGCGCACATGCTGGAAGCCGGCCTGCCGGTAAATCCGCATCGCCGCTTCGTTGGTGACGTTCACCAGCAGCGACACCTCCTGCAATCCCGCCAGATACGCCTGTTCAACCAGCGCGGCAAACAGCCTGTGCCCGTATCCCTGGCGACGAAAACGCGGCGCCACGCCAAAATCGAGCACAAAGCCCCGCTTCCCCCGGCGGCACAGTACCCCGATTCCGACAAACTGCCCATCAGGCAGGTAGGCCATCAGCGAATGGGCAAGGTCAGCGGCATTCACCCGGCAATGCTCTGCATAGACAGCCGGGGTATCGAATTCTGTCTCCCAGACAGTGCAAATGGCCCCCGCGATGGTCGTCATCGACTCGCGCAGAGCAGTGGAGATAATGAGATCGGTATAGTCGCCCCGCATAAGCTGGCTCGCCTCCGGGAACACTGTGGCCGTGCACGGCATGAGTGTACTCAAACCTCCCCGGATGTGGTATATCTCCGCGCATCGACCAAGCTGCTGGGCGCAGAGCCGCAAGGTCTGCTAGAATAGGCGGCAACGCTCCTGTAGCGGGAGAGAGCAGAGCATGTCCGACCTGCATGATCACGAGGCCATCCCCCCGGAGGACGCTGCGGTAATCCCGTCCCTGCCGGAATCACCAGCAGACCAGCCACCAGTCGATAGCTCAACATCCGAACTGGTGACGACGACAGCCGACGAGAGCCAGCTTGCCGGGCGCGAAATTCCTGAACTGGTGCGCCGGCCAGCTCACAGGCCAGCGGAGCGCCCGCCACGCGGGTTGCACACCACCCTGGCCGGGATTCTGCTCATCGCGCTTGGGGTGATTCTGGTATGGCCGGTTCTCACCGGGGGTTACATCCTCGTACCTAACGTGATCGCGGTGATTGCAATCACTGGCTGGGCGCTCAGCCTGCTGGCATACTGGCACCATACCGGCCGCCAAGCGCGTGGAGCACTGTTTCTGGCGCTGATGTTACTGTTCTGGGTAGGGACAACCGCCATAGCCTACGCTCAGGGCGCGCTGGATAGCCGCCTGTGGCCGCTGTATGTTGCCGTCCTCGGCCTGGCTATCTTGCTCACCTACGTTGGGGATCGGCAACGCGAATCCCGCCTGGCGACGCCCGGCATTATCTTGTTGCTCGCCGGCCTGATCGGATTGCTGATCACTTACGACATCATCCCCCCGGCCATCCTGGCGACGATCAGTGGGGCTTGGCCGTGGGTGGTTGTTGTGCTGATTCTGGCACTGTTGCCGCTTGCTTTCCAGCGCGCACCACGTCGTCGCTCATGAAGTACACCGCGGAGGGTAGCCGTTCAACAGCCGCGTTTGTCGTTGGCCTGTAGGCCATTGCGCTCGCACCTGATCGCGGTGCCAACCACATTTAGGGAGGAGCAATTCATGGAATACCGGCAGTTAGGTCGCACCGACATGCGTGTATCGGTCATCAGTTTCGGCGCCTGGGCGATTGGCGCCGACTGGGGCCGCGTCAGTGAAGAGGATGCCCTGGGTGCGCTGAACACCGCGATTGACCTGGGAGTCAACTTCATCGACACCGCTGATGTCTATGGTGATGGACGCAGCGAGCGCCTGATCGCCCAGGTGCTGAAGGGCCGTCGGGAGCGCGTCTTTGTCGCTACCAAAGCCGGCCGCCGTCTCAACCCCCATATCCCGGAAGGCTACAATTACGCCAATCTGTCGGCGTTTGTGGAGCGCAGCCTCAAGAATCTTGACACCGAAACGCTCGATCTGGTTCAACTCCATTGTCCGCCAACGCCGGTGTACACCCAGGATTCCACCTTTGAGGCCCTGGAACGTCTGGTGCAGGAGGGCAAGATCCGCTACTACGGCATCAGTGTGGAAAAGGTGAGCGAGGCGCTCACCGCCATCGAACGCTACCCGAACATCCAGAGTGTCCAGATTATCTTCAATATGTTCCGCCTCAAACCAGCTGAGGAGTTCTTCCCCGTGGCCAGGCAGAAACAGGTGGGCATCCTGGCTCGCGTCCCGCTGGCCAGCGGCCTGCTGACCGGCAAGATGACGCCTCAAACGCAGTTCAGCGCGGATGATCATCGCCACTACAACCGCTATGGAGAAGCCTTTGATGTAGGCGAGACCTTCTCCGGCGTGCCCTACGAAGTCGGCCTGCAGGCGGTTGAGGAGTTGAAAGCCGCTCTGCCGCCGGGTTATACCATGATTCAGGCTGCGCTGCGCTGGATCACGATGTTCGATGCGGTGACCTGCGCTATCCCTGGCATCAAGCGGCCCGACCAGGCCCGCCAGAACATTGCTGCGGCAGACCTGGCTCCCCTGTCGAAACCCTACATGGAGAAAGTCGCCGAGGTCTACAATCGCTATATCCGCCAGCACGTCCATCACCGCTGGTAGTGCAGACTCCGGGTTAACCTGCACAAAGCTGCCCGCGAATTTGTTGACAGCACCGGGTAATCCGGCTATGCTCTAGCCAAATCAGGTTGCACAGGAGTTGTCAGCGTGCCTGAGTCCGTTCGCTTCGCCGTTGAAAACCACTTCTCCTACCGCTCCGGCGGCTATTTTGGCTTCTACTTTTACGCGAAGCGACATAACGGACGCAGGCGTTAGCGGCTGACGACGCATCACATCGGGTTGAGGGAAGCGCAGGGCTAACGCCCCTGCGCTTTTTTGTTATCAGGGAGCTGCTGGAAGGAGAGGCATCATGGTCGATCTTCCCCCCAGAGTATGCCGGGGCGTTCGCGGCGCTACCGTGGCCGACGCCGATACCCCGGAGGACATCCACCGCGTCACACGGGAATTACTCAGGGCGCTGATCGCCGCCAATGCCATTGAAGAGGCCGATGTCGCCAGCGCGATCTTCACCGCCACACCGGACCTGACCAGCGCCTACCCGGCCACGGCGGCGCGCCAGATCGGCTGGCAGGACACTGCCCTGCTCAGCGCCGTCGAGATCGCGCCACCGGGCAGCCTACCCCGCTGTATCCGCATCCTTATCCACTGGAACACCCACCTCCCCCAGCACGAAATCCGGCATATCTACCTGCGCGGTGCAGAAATCCTGCGACCAGACCGCGCTCTGAACCTTACGCCCGCGCCTGACAATAGTGATAGCCCTACCGGGGCCAAGGAGAAATGAATGATGATTGTTGTGATGAAGGCTGGCGCCTCAACCAAAGAGATTTCTGCGGTAATCGCCAAGATCAAGAAACTTGGCTACGAAGCTCACCTCAGCAGCGGTCAGGAGCGTACCATCATCGGCATTGTCGGGGATGGTAGCGTCCGGCAGTACCGCGAACAATTCGAACTGATGGATGGCGTGGAGCGCACAATGCCGGTCAGCCATCCGTACAAGCTGGCCAGCCGGGAGTTCCATCCGGATAACACCCTGGTCGCCCTCAACGATCACCAGGTGGGCGACACGCGAATCGTGGTGATCGCCGGCCCCTGTTCAGTGGAGAGCCGCGCGCAGATTCTGGAAACCGCCCACGCCGTCAAAGAAGCTGGCGCGACTGCCCTGCGCGGCGGCGCGTTCAAACCGCGCACGTCGCCCTACGCCTTCCAGGGTCTGGGCGAAGAGGGGCTGAAGTACCTGGCTGAGGCGCGGGAGGAAACCGGCCTGCCGGTCGTGACGGAAGTCATGGACCCGGAAAGCGTCCCGCTGGTCTGCGACTACGCCGACGTCCTCCAGATCGGCGCGCGTAACATGCAGAACTACTCGCTATTGCACGCTGTTGGCAAGGCGCAACATACGGTATTGCTCAAGCGCGGCATGAGCAACACGATCGAGGAGTTGCTGATGTCCGCTGAATACATCCTCAGCCACGGTAACACCCGCCTGATGTTGTGCGAGCGCGGCATCCGTACCTTTGAGCGTTACACCCGCAATACCTTCGATCTCAACGCCATCCCCGTCCTTAAGGAACGCACCCACCTGCCCGTGATCGCCGATCCCAGCCACGCCACCGGTTACTGGCAGTACGTGGCCCCCGCAGCCCGCGCGGCCATCGCCGCTGGTGCGGATGGCATCATTGTCGAGGTACATCCCAGGCCGGAAGAAGCTGTCTCCGATGGTATGCAGTCGCTGACTCCGGAACGCTTCGCTAAGATGATGCAGGAATTGCGCCGGGTGGCTGAAGCGGTAGATCGGACACTATGAGCATGACTCTGCAAGACCAGACTGTGGCTGTTGTCGGGCTGGGGCTGATGGGCGGGTCGGCAGCACTGGCGCTGAGGGACAAGGTCCAGCGGTTGGTGGGCGTCGATCCGGATGCGGCAACGCTGGACTACGCCCTTCAACACCGCATCATTGACACCGCAACGCCGGATCTACGGGAAGGCGTCAGCGAGGCGCAGACCGTCATTCTGGCTGCCCCGGTGCAGGTTATCCTGGATCTGTTGCAAAACCGCATTGGCAGCTACCTGCGAGCCAACACGCTGTTGATCGATCTGGGCAGCACCAAAGCCCGCATCTGTGAGGCGATGAGCAACCTGCCGATAAGTGTCCTGGCGATGGGCGGTCATCCAATGTGCGGCAAAGAGCGCAGCGGCATCCAGGAAGCCGACGCAACGCTCTACCGGGGGCGCCCATTCGTCCTGTGCGCGCCGCGGCGTGTCACCCCCGCTGCACGCCTGCGCGCCCTGGAGCTGGTCGATGCGCTGGCGGCAGTGCCGGTTGAGATGGACCCTGACCGCCATGATCATCTGGTCGCCGGGATCAGCCATCTGCCCTACCTGCTGAGCACGGCGCTGGTGCGCACTGTTGACGGAGAAGCCCAGGCCGATCCGATGATCTGGCAACTGGCCGCCAGTGGCTTCCGTGACACCTCCCGGCTGGCTGCCAGCGATATCCGTATGATGAGCGACATCATCAGCACCAATACGACCGCCATCGCCCGCCTGCTGGCGCTGTTCCGTGTCCAGCTGGCCATACTGGAGGTTGCCCTGATTTCCCACGATAGCCAGGAACTTGCCGCCCTGCTGCAGAGCGCTCATGATGCGCGCGTGCGCTGGGCCAGTGAATTCGGTTTGGAGCAGCACCTGCCGACCAGAGAAAAGCACCCATGACCGACCCTGTCACCCTGACCATCCGCCCCGCCGGTGCATTGCGGGGCCAGACCACCATCCCCGGCGATAAGAGCATCAGCCACCGGGCCGTTATGTTCGCCGCCCTGGCGCATGGCGACAGCACCATCCGCGGCTGGCTCCCGGCGGGCGATACGCTGGCCACCCTCGGCGCAATCCGTGCCCTGGGGGTGCCGGTAGAGCGCCCCGATCCGACCACCTTGCTTGTGCAGGGCGGCACGCTCCGCCCGCCACGTGAACCCCTGTATCTGGATAACGCTGGCACCGGCTTGCGCCTGCTGGCCGGTATCCTGGCCGGGCAACCGTTTTCCAGCACCCTGGACGGCTCGGCGCAACTCCGGCGCCGTCCGATGCGCCGCCTGACGGAGCCATTGCGGCTGATGGGCGCGCGAGTTACCGATACGGATGGCCTGCCACCGCTGCATTTCGAGCCGGCCCATCTGCGCGGCATCCACTATGCCATGCCCATCGCCAGCGGGCAGGTCAAGAGTGCCCTGCTGCTCGCCGGGCTGTTCGCTGACGGCCCCACAACCGTCATCCAGCCCGGCCCGGCTCGTGATCATACCGAGCGATTGCTCCTGTCAATGGGTGCAGATCTGACGCTGAACGGCAATACCGTCACCCTGCAACCTGGAAACCCTTTGCAGCCCCTCAACCTGACCGTGCCAGGCGACTTTTCCTCAGCGGCATTCCTGCTGATCGCGGCCACCATTGTGCCGGACAGTTATGTCACCCTGGAAAATATCGATCTCAATCCAACCCGCACCGGCTTGCTGGATGTCCTTATAGCGATGGGGGCGCGTATCTCGGTTGTCGAGACCGGCACAGCTGGTGGCGATCCGGTCGGCACGCTCAGCGTTGCAGCGGCGCCGCTCAACGCCTGTGAGATCGCCGGAGAAACGGTCGTCAGGATGATCGACGAATTCCCGATCCTGATGATCGCTGCCCTGTGCGCCGAAGGTGAAACTACTGTGCGGGATGCCCGCGAATTGCGAGTCAAGGAGACCGACCGCATCGCCGTGATGGCCGCCGAGTTGCGCAAAATGGGCGCTGTGATCGCCGAGCACGAAGACGGCTTCACCATCCGCGGCCCGCAGCAACTGCAGGGGGCTGTTGTGGATGGCCATGATGATCACCGGATTGCCATGAGCCTGACCGTGGCGGGACTGATCGCTGCCGGGACGACCGTCGTGAACGACGCCGCCTGCGCCGCGGACTCGTTTCCGGGCTTTGCCGCCACCCTGGCGCGGCTGGGAGCACACGTGCAATGACCGCCAGAGCTACTCACCGGGTTGGCCTGATCGGGTGGCCGGTGGCACACAGCGTCAGCCCGGCCATGTTCAACGCGGCCTTCGCTGCGCTGGGCCTCAACTGGCACTATGACGCCTATCCCATTCCCCCTGCTGATCTCGCTGCTGGATTCCGGGCGCTACAGGCGGCTGGCCTCCGCGGGATGAATGTCACCGTGCCCCACAAACGCGCCGTGATCGATCTGCTGGATGGCATCCGTCCAGAAGCACAACTGATCGGCGCAGTCAACACCATCACCGCTGTAGTGGAAGGCAGCGTCACCCACTGGGAAGGGACGAACACCGACGCCGCTGGCCTCCACGAGGACCTCTTCACTCTGGTCGGCCTGCCTGAACCGGGAGCCAGCGCCCTGATTCTGGGGGCGGGCGGCGCTGCCCGTGCGGCGACAGTCGTACTGGCCCGGCAGGGATATGCGCTCACGATTGCCTCCCGCACGCCGGAACGTGGTGAGCAACTGGTCAGCGAAGCCAGGCGCAACCTGCCAGCGCAAACGGAGGCCCATGCCATCCCCTGGGAGGTGCTCAGGCGCATCGACCTGAGCCAGGTCCGCCTGATCGTCAACTGCACGCCGGTCGGCATGTGGCCGCACGACGATGAAACGCCCTGGCCTGCTGATCTGGCGATCCCACCGGGGGCGGTGGTGTATGATATGGTCTACCGCCCAGCGCAAACCCGTCTGATGCGTCAGGCGTTGGATCGCGGCGCAATGGCGTACAACGGCCTCGGGATGCTTGTTCGCCAGGGCGCAGCAGCCTTCACCCTCTGGACAGGGCGGGAGGCCCCGGTCGACATCATGCTACACGCAGCAAGGCAGGCTCTTGGATGAACACGACACGATTGCGCTTTCTCACCGCGGGCGAATCGCACGGCCCGCTGCTCACCGCCATTCTGGAAGGGATGCCCGCCGGGCTACCGCTCGACCCGGAGGAGATCAACCGCGACCTGGCCCGCCGTCAGCAGGGCTACGGTAGCGGCGGACGGATGCAGATCGAGCGCGATCAGGTGCGTCTGACTGCTGGTGTGATGGCCGGGCAAACCACCGGCGCACCGATCGCTCTGGTCATCGGCAACCGGGACTGGAAGCACTGGGCCGGGCGGGACATCACTCCCCTGACCACTCCCCGCCCCGGCCACGCTGACCTGACCGGAGCTATCAAGTATGGCTACCGCGACCTGCGCCTGGCGCTGGAGCGGGCCAGTGCCCGCGAGACAGCGGCGCGGGTGGCAGTCGGAGCCATCTGCAAAAAGCTGCTGTCCGCTTTTGGGATTGTGGTCGGCGGCTATGTCACCCGCATTGGCCCTGTAGAAGCGAGCCTGCCCCCGGAGATGGACTATCTTGCCCGTTTCGCCAGGGCTGAAGCCAGCGAGGTTCGCTGCCCGGACGACGACACCGACGCCGCCATGCATGAAGCGATCCGCCAGGCCAAAATCGCCAAGGACACGCTCGGTGGCATCTTCGAGATTGTGGCGCTGGGCCTGCCGCCCGGTCTGGGTAGCCATGTGCACTGGGATCGCCGGCTGACGGGCCGGCTACTGGCCGCCCTGGGCAGCATCCCATCGATCAAAGGGGCTGAGATCGGGCACGCGTTTGCCAACACTGCCCTGCCCGGTACACAGGTTCACGACGAGATCGTGGCAGAAGACGGCCTGCTGCGCCGCAAGTCCAATCGCGCCGGCGGCCTGGAAGGAGGCATCACTACTGGCGAGCCGCTGATCCTGCGCGCTGCCATGAAGCCGATCAGCACCACCCTCACGCCACTGGCAACGGTCGACCTGGCAACCGGCGAGGCGAGCCAGACGGTCTATGAACGCTCGGATTTCTGCGCTGTACCGCGCGCCGTGGTCATCGGCGAAGCGATGGTCGCCTTTGTGCTGGCTGATGCCCTGCTGGAAAAACTCGGCGGCGATCATCTGGAAGAATTAGTGGCTCGTTTTGCTGCCCTGCGCCAGGGGTTGCTCAGTGAGTTGACTATGCGAAACGAACCCTGGCAGTTTGGCTACGACTGGCCGTCTGATCTGGAGTTGTAGCATGACCATCCGCTACACCGATTCCTTGAGCGGAATCACCCCTGTCCAACTGCGTGGCTTCTTTGTTGGCTGGCCGAACCCGCCTTCTCCGGAGACACACCTCAGGATTCTACAGGGGAGCGCGTTTATCTGGCTGGCGGTGGATGACACCAGCGGGCGCGTCGTCGGCTTCGTCAACGCCATCAGCGACGGGCTGCACGCCGCGTTCATCCCCAACCTGGAAGTGCTGCCAGAATACCAGGGGCGCGGCATCGGCACCGGCCTGATGCAGCGGATGATCGCCACATGCCGTCATCTGTACGCGTTGGACCTGGTCTGCGACGCCGCGCTGCAGCCTTTTTACGAGCGCCTGGGGATGCGTGCCGTCACCGGCATAGCCCTCCGCCATTACGATCGGCAGGCCGGAGGGTGAACCGGGCGATGAATCTCGTTCTGACTGGCTTTATGGGTACCGGTAAGACGACCGTTGGCCGGCTGGTGGCCGAACAGCTGGGCCGGCCATTTGTGGACATGGACGCGCTGATCGAGCAGCGTGCCGGGCAGAGCATCCCGGCCATCTTCGCCGCCAGGGGCGAGGCCGCCTTCCGCCACATGGAGCGCGAACTGTGCCATGAACTGGCTGCCCTGGATGGGCTGGTGATCGCCACCGGCGGCGGGGCGCTGATCGACCCGATCAACCGGGCGCTGATGACTGGCAGCGGTATCGTGATCTGCCTGGAGGCATCCCCTGAAGTTTTGCTGGCACGGCTACAGACGCAACAGGATCGCCCCCTGCTTGACGGCTCAGCCCTGCTGGAGCGAATCCACGCCCTGCTGGAAGCCCGCCGGGTAGCGTATGCCGCCCTGCCGTACCATCTGGATACCAGCGCCCTGACGCCCTGGCAAACCATGGAGGAAATCCTGGCCTTATGGCAGAAACTGACTGCATCCACGTAGGCACACCGGTTGGCGGTTATGACATTCTCTTCGCGGCGGGAGGGTTGCAGCGGCTGGACCAGCTCCTGACTGCCCGCGGTTTGACCGGGCGCACCATCGTCGGGACCAACACCACCCTGGCCCCGCTGTATGGCCGCGCCCTGGCCGGGCAACTACCGAACGCGGTCACCGTCACATTGCCGGATGGCGAACAGCATAAAACGCTGGAGACATGCCGGGTGGTCTACAGCGGTCTGGCGCAGCTTGGCCTGGATCGACATGGACTGATCATCGCGCTGGGCGGTGGCGTCATCGGCGATTTGATGGGTTTTGTGGCCGCCACCTATATGCGCGGCGTGCGGCTGGTGCAGGTTCCCACCACTCTGCTGGCCATGGTCGATTCCAGCGTGGGTGGCAAGACCGGTGTTGACCTGCCCGAAGGGAAGAACCTGGTGGGCGCATTCAAACAGCCCGAACTGGTTGTGATCGATCCGGACGTGTTGCGTACCCTGCCGGATACCGAATGGCGTTGCGGCCTGGCAGAAGTCATCAAGCATGGTCTGCTGGCTGACCCGACCCTGCTCGACTCCACTCTGTTGCAGCGCCAACGGGCAGCGGAGTTCATCCCGCGCGCGGTGCGGGTCAAAGTTGATGTCGTCCAGCAGGACCCCTTCGAACAGAACATCCGCGCCCACCTGAACCTGGGCCATACCTTTGCTCACGCCCTGGAACAGGTCAGCGGCTACACCTGGAAGCACGGCGAGGCTGTGGCCGTTGGTCTGGTTGCGGCCGCCCGTCTCTCGGCCCGCCTGGGCCTGTGTTCTCCTGATCTACCCGCCCAGGTTGAGCGGCTGCTGGGCGAGCTTGGCCTGCCAGTGCGCTTCGGCCCGTACGATCCCACGAATCTGTGGCAGGCCATGGCCGTCGACAAAAAATGGCAGGATGGCCGCAATCGTTTCGTGCTGCTGCAGGGCATCGGAGCGCCGGTAGTTAGAGAAAACGTGCCACCTGAAGAGGTAATGGCCGTCTTGAAGGAGCTGGGTGATCAGGCATGAGTCCCGAAATTCTGATTCTTCACGGCCCGAACTTGAATCTGCTTGGGCAGCGCGAACCGGAAGTCTATGGCTCGCTGACGCTTGACGACATCAACGAGCGCATCCAGGATCATGCCCGCGAACGCGGTGTACAGGTGCGCATCCAGCAGTCTAACCACGAGGGTGTGCTTATTGACGCGCTGCACATCGCCCGCAACTGGGCAGCAGGGGTGATCTTCAACCCCGGTGCGTACACGCATACCTCCGTCGCCCTGCGCGACGCTATCAGCGCCATCGATTTGCCAGTAGTGGAAGTCCACCTGAGCAATATCTACGCCCGCGAGCCGTTCCGCCAGCATTCGCTGACAGCGCCAGCCTGTCTGGGTCAGATCAGCGGTTTCGGCTGGCGGAGCTACACGCTTGGCCTTGACGCCTTGCTGGGCTACCTGGGGCTGTTGGACTGACGCGGCATCGTTGGTGCAGCCAGCCTTTCACGTCCGGGCTGACCAGGGCACTTCACCCTGGCCCGCCTGCAGGTTGACCCAGCGTGCCAGGGTGAATAGAAAATCAGAGAGGCGATTCAGGTACGCGATCGTGACTGGATTGATGGCCTCGACATCAGCCAGCGCCACAGCCACCCGCTCGGCCCGGCGGCATACCGTCCGCGCCACATGCAGCGCCGCCGATCCCGGCGTTCCCCCCGGCAGAATGAAGCTGGTTAACGGTGGCAGGTCTTCATCCATGCTGTCGATAGCCTGTTCCAGCGCCTCAACCGCCGCCTGTTCGATGCGCATCACCCAGGCCGAGCGGGTATCCAGCGGCGTCGCCAGATCTGATCCCAGGCGAAACAGATCATTCTGGACGGTCTCCAGCCAGCGCCGGGCCTGTTCCGGTAACGGCCCGGCCCGTACCACCCCCAGCCAGGAGTTCAGTTCATCCACCGTGCCGTATGCTTCCACCCGCACATGATGCTTGCGCACACGCCCGCCACCGAATAACCCCGTATCCCCACTGTCGCCTGTACGTGTGTAGATCTTCACTGTCTGGTCATCCTGTCCAGTTAAGCTGTTCAACATCTCGGCATAGAGTATAGCAGACCAGATCAAACCAGACGAGGGTAGCGTGCCGCCTGTCAGCCCTGCTGGCCCCGCACCAGGTAGTACATTCTGGCACTTGCCTTGAGCGTTGAAGACACCCCATAATGATAGGCAGTGTTCATCCTCTGGTACCCGAACGGTGTCAGCCAGGATCCGGTTTCAGCGTCACGCTATAGAGCCGGATGCACCTGCCTGCAGGGGGATAATCATGGGTTCAAAGCGGCTGTTGCGCGTCCTGACGATCGTTTATGTCCTGGCCATCATCCTCAATTCATCCAGCCTTCTACTGCCTTCTCTGCCCGCTGTCGAAGCCATTGCAGCACCACCATCCGCGCCTGTCACTGCCAGCCGTCCGAACGGGCAAACAACGACGCCGGGGTTTTGCGGAACCGATGGCTTTGATCCGGATGGCAGCATCGGCGTCGGCCTGACCACCGTCACCACGTACTCCAGCATCTTCGGCGAAAACACGGTCGCCCCCGGCAGTAGCAATGGCAACCCCAATGGCGAGGTGCTGCGCCTGATCCCGGGCGAGACTATCCGCTTCAACCTGGTCATCAGTAACGATCGCGCCAGCGGGGATCTGACGGGTGTGTGGGGTGAGATCGTCATGACTCACGGTCCGCGCCTGCAGCCTGTCTGGGACGTGACTCCCTTTGACGGCGTGCTCTCCCCTGGGGAACGCATCACCGGCCACATCGACTATGTGGCCCAGCCAACCGACCCGACACTGGTCAATTACACCTTCTATGGCTGGGGATACGCTGGCACCGCTGGCCGCTGCGATATCGACCGGGCCTCCGATCCCGGCATTAACACTGAGTTCCGCGTGGAAGGCCCCAGTATCACCCTTAGCCTGACAGCTCCAGAGGCGATCGAGGTCGGCGCGCCAGTGACCTGGACTCTCACCCTACAGAACAACCGTCCCCTGACGACGACCATCGACTCGATCAGCGATCTGTTGCTGGAGGGCAGCGCCTTCGGGGCGTGCACCCCGGCGCCCAGCCCGCCTACCCTGGAGCAGATTCTACAGGCGCAGGCGGGCACTAACACGCTGCCAGCCTCTGCCGGGTCTTCGCTCAGCATGACCTTCTCCTGTAACATGTTGCCTGCCTACCCGGACCCGGTGGTCAATGAGGTCACCGTCCTGGCCACCGCCGCTGGCATCCAACTCCCGTTTCGCGTGACCGGCACGCCGGTAGCCCGCGCTGTGCCTTCCATCCGTGTCAGTAAACTGGCCGATGTCGATCAGGCGGCCATCGGCGATACCATCACCTACACCGTGCGGGTGGAAAATGACGGCGACACCCCCCTCAACAGCGTGACAGTCGTCGATTCGCTGACCGGCCTGCTGGTCAACGTACCCAAGACGCTGGCTCCCGGCGCGTCCTACCAGGAGAATGTGGCCTACATTGTTCAGGAGAACGACCCCGATCCGCTGGTTAACATCCTGACCGGGATCGGCGTCTCCCCACAGGGTGCAACTGTGAGCAGTAACTGGACGGAAAGCGTCGACAAGCGCAACCCGGCCTTGCAACTTACAGTCAGCGCTGCACCGGCGGCAATCGCTGTTGGCGAAGTGCTGACCTACACCTTCCAGGTCACCAACACCAGCACGGAAGGGCTGGTCAATGTCCTGGTGGAGTTCCCCCTCTGCGCGGAACCCGGCGCAGGCACGGGGTGTTCCGGCACGCGAGTGTTGCTCGGCACACCTCCCGCGCCCAGCACCAGCCTGCTCGCCGGCGCGACGGTTAGCGGTACGTTCACCTACACCATCCAGGGCACCGAGCCTGACCCATTCGGTTTCACGCCACTCACGACAGCCAGGGCTTCTGCCATCACCAACAGCGGCTCGACCATTGCTGACACCGCTTCAGTGCTGGTCGACATTCTGGATAACCAGATCCGGATCGAGGCCAGCGCCGACCGCGAAACCGCCCTGCGCGGCGATACGATCACCTACACCTTCACCGTCAGCAACCTGACCAGCACCCCCCTGCAAGTGCTTTCCATCACCGACACATTGCTCGGCGCTATCGGCAACATCCCCGCTGGAGGCCTGCTGCTCGACCCGGCAACGCCATACACCTTCACCGAGCAATACACGATCAGCGGCAGCGATCCCAGCCCGTTGGTCAACGTTGCCACGGTCACGGCTGAAGGCGGAATCACCGATTCCACCTCCGAAGTCGTCGAAATCAGCAACGCGCAGTTGTTCATCACGGTGACTTCCGATCCGCCCAGTGAACAACTGCCGGGGCTCCCGGTTAGCTACAGCGTTTTCGTCTCCAACAACGGCCGCATCACCCTGACAGACATTACCGGTTTCTACCAGGTTGTCGGGCTGGCTCAGCCGGAGCAGCAGTTTTCGCTTCAGTTCCCCGGCCAGAGCGCTCCTTCGCTGGCTCCTGGCGACCTGGCCCCGTTTGAACTGGCCACCGGCGGCTTCAGCCGTCCTGTCCAGAGCGACGACCCCGACCCGTTGACCGTGCTGGTGCGCATCCAGGGTACCGACGACAAAGGCACGCGGCGCAGCTTCTTCGCCACCAGGACGATCGACGTTCTTCCGGCGCAGTTGCGCGTGCATAAGGAAGCCAACGTCACCCGTGCCGCAGTAGGGGATACCGTCACCTACGAATTCTTCGTGACCAACATCCAGGAGAATGAGATCACCAACGTCAGCGCTGTTGATTCGCTGTGCGCCGCGGATCTGAGCGGCTGCAGCGGCAGCACGGTCCTGCTGGCGCCCTACGATCCCGTCACAGAGACCACTACCGGCCCCTTTGTGTCGGTTATCCCAAGCCTGCAACCTGGCGAGATGGCCTACGGTACCTTTAACTACACGGTCCTCACTGCTGACCTGAGCCGGCAGGATCGTATCCTCAAGAACCGAGTGACTGTTTCCGGCACGCTGCAGCCCACACTGCACCCTGTCGGCGATGCTGACGAGTGGGACATCCAGCTGGTCAATCCGCTGGTCATCGACAAGGTGGCCGATCGCATCATCGCCACTGATGGGCAATGTGTCACCTACACCTTCACCGTCAGCAACATCAGCAACCTGAGCACCATCACGAATATCACCGTCAGCGATACAGCGCTGGGGGATCTGAGCGCCGCCTTCCCGCCATTCTCCCTGCCCCCCGGCAACGTGGTGACGCTCAGCCAGACCACGCCAGCCTGCACCGGCGCCACCCAGCACCGCGTCACCGCCGATGACCTCCCGGCAATCGCCAATACGGTCACCGCCCGCGGCGTCGTCAACGGTCAGATTGTGACCGCCCAGGACACCTGGCGGGTAGAAGTGACCTCGCCGATCCTGGTTCAAAAGACCAATATCGAACCGTTCTTTGGCTTTGCCGTAGTTGGCGATGTCATCCGCTACCGTGTCACACTGACCAACGTCTCTGACGTGCCCTATTCGTTCATCAGCGCCAGGGATACTTCAAACAGCGCCTATGAAACCGAACGTACGCTCAGCACCGCGACGCTGATCGCCAACAGCGCCGATCCCGCCAACCCGGCGTTGACCCCCGGCGAGAGCACTTCGATCGAGTACACCTATGAAGTCGGGCCACGTGACCCGGACGAACTGGTCAACACCTTCCAGGTGGTGATGACCAATGGCGTCGACACCCTGACGTTCTCCGATACCCACAGCGTGGACATCTACAGCCCGTTCCTGATCCTCAAGATTCCCAACCGCTCTTTCGCTGTGGTCGGCGAGACCATCCACTATGACTATTTGGTGTACAACGTCAGCCAGATAGCTATGAACCAGGTCACGGTCGTCGATGACCGCCTTGGCCCGATCGCCAACCGCCGTATCGACAACCCGGCGGTCAACCCTGGCACACCCTACGATACCACACCCAAGACGTTGCCCGCCGCACGGGACTATCCCTGCCTGTTCCCGATCTGCGACGCCTCCTACCTGGAAAGCAACCCGGCGGCGAACAATTACACCGTCCGCCCCACTGACCTGACCTCGGACAAACTGGTCAACACCGTCACCGTACGCGGGACAACAACAACCGACTCCCGCGAACCGGGCGTGACGATCCTCTCCACCCAGTCGGCAGAGGTACAGATCCGGAATCCCTTGCAGGTCGTCAAGATCGGTCCGCCGCAGGCCAGCCGCGGCGATTCGGTCACCTATGCGGTCACAGTGACCAACACCAGTCCCCTGGCATCATCCAATGTGATCACCAATATCAGTGTGATCGATGCGCAAACGGGCGAGGTGGCCATGACCTTCCCCGACCCGCTCAACCGCCCGCGGACGCTCAACCCCGGCGAGTCAGCGGCAGGTACGGTCAACCTGATCATTCCACAGACGGCCTCAGACCCGTTCGTCAACACCGTCAATGCCACCGGTGAGCTGATCATCGACACCAATCGCTACAACCTCAGTACGCTGGGTACCGCGTCAATCGATCTAGACGATCCCATTCTCGAGGTCGTCCTGCTGGGCAGCACCGACACGGCAGAACGCAACACCCTGGTCACCTGGAGCGCCCGGCTATCTAACAACGGCACAAGCGACCTGACCAACCTGACCTACAGCGACGCCACCGGCATCAATTTCGCGACTGACTCGGATTGCCCGACTACGCTACCGGTTGGCGCGGTTGATATTGTCTGCACCTGGCAGGACCTCATCACCGATCTTGACCCTGACCCCTTCATTAACACGCTGCGCGTGGAAGGCGAAACACTGGGCGGCACCGATGTGGCAGCGGAGGCGGAGTTCATCGTTGATGTGATCGACCCGCGCTTCCGCGTCAGCAAGGTGGCCGTGCCAAACGTGGCCTTCGTGGGCGACACCATTCGCTACACTATCACCGTAACCAACGCCAGCGACTCCACCATGACCGGCGTGACCGCCTATGACTCGCTGACCGGCCCTGTCCCGCTGCAATTCCCTGGCGGAATCCCCGGTGTACTGAACAACAACGAATCAGCCACGGCCACCATCTCCTACACGCTCTCCCAGGCCGATCCCAGCCCGCTGATCAACCTGGTCACTGCCAGTGGCACAACCGTCGCCGGTAATAATCTCCTGACCGACAGCACCTACACCACCGTGCTGATCACCGCATCGCAATTGCTGGTACAGAAACAGGCCTCACCGGCCACCGTCCAGCTGGGCGAGCGCATCACCTATAACATCGCCATCACCAACATCGGCCAGATTCCCATCCGCAATATCCAGGTCGTCGATTCCGCCGTCGGGCTGAACACGGCCACCAACCCGAACGTCTGCGGCGGGCCGGTCACCTATGGCGGTCGATCCTACACGGTCAACTGCACGGTCAGGACGCCATTGACCATCGCCCCGATCGACGCCCTTGATCCCTTCGAGGTCGCCTTCCTGACTTACGAAGTTGAAGTCACGGCTGATCTCCCCGATCCGTTCGTCAACGAAGCTGTCGCCACCGGTGTCGACGGCCAGGGAAACCCCATCGAGGGCGCCGATACCATCGCAGTGAACATCCTGACCCCCGGCATCCAGCTCACCAAGACCGCCGACCGCGCCGGGGCGGCAGTTGGCGATACCGTGCTCTATACAGTGGAACTGGTTAACCTTGGCGACACTGACCTGACCAACGTGCAGGTCATCGACAACGAACTGGGGACCCCCATTCAGATGAGCGTGGAAGGTGGGCCGCTCAGGACCACCATTCCCGCTCTGCCCCCAAATCAGCGGGCCATTGGTGTCATTGCCTATACCGTCACCACCAGCACCCCTAACCCGTTTGTTAATACTGTCACCGTGATCAACGACCAGGGCATCACCGACGGCGCGGCGGCGACAATCGACATCCGCGACCTGGGAATTGCCGTCACCAAGACGCCGCGCACAACTTCCGTGGTGATCGGCGACACTGTCACCTACGACATTGAGGTGACCAACACCAGCGGTCAGCCTCTGAGCGCCATCTCCGTCATCGACCACCTCTCCAGATTGCCGATCCCGCTCCGCGATCCGGCCACCGGAGCCATCATCGACACGCTTGAGCCAGACGGCAGAGCTGTGGGCGCCTTTGACTACACCATCCCGCCGGGCGCACCGGATCCGCTGGTCAATCGTGTAACCGCCACAGGGCGCGCCAGCTCCGGCGTCACAATCTCATCCAGCGGACTGGCCCTGGTGGACATCCGCGAAGCCGACCTGAGTCTGACCAAGACCGCCTCTACCGGCATCGCCCTCATCGGGGAAACTGTCACCTATGGCTTCCTGGTCCGCAACGAAGGCACCTCCACCCTGACAAATGTCGCGCTCAGCGATCCATTATGCGTCACTGCCGACAGCGGCTGCACTGGCGGCCAGGTGGACCTGACCTTCCCCGGCGATCCGGGCGTGTTGGAAGCGGGGCAGGAAGCCACCGGCATCCTGACCCGTGCGGTTCGGGCCAGCGATCCCGATCCGCTGATCAACATCGCGCTGGCAACAGCTCGGACAGCCAACGGCACAACCATCCAGGATACCGATAGTGTCTCTGTCCAGATTGCCTCCTCCGACCTTGTAGTGAGCAAGACCGTTGCCGGGATTGGCGGCTGTGCCGCACCGGTCGTCAGGCCGTTTGCCCGGGTTGGCGATATCGTCGCCTACCGGGTGCGCATTGAGAATCTGGGCGCCACCCCCATCACCAACATCAGCGTGGTCGACACTACGGGTGGCCAGGATATCACCGCTCGTCTGCTACCTGGCGTAACGCCGCCTCTCACCCCAACCCTGGGCGGGTTTGGCTCCGCCGAAACCTGCATCGAGATTCCAGTCACGGCAACCACTCCCGATCCGCTGATCAACACTGTCGTGGCCACCGGTCTGCTGGGCGGTGTCACCTTCCTGACCGACACAGCTTCCGCCAGCATCCCCATTGCCAGCGGCGATCTGTTCGTGACCAATGTAGCCGATCGGCCTAGCGCCGCCATCGGCGAGACAATCACCTACATGGTCACGGTGCGCAATACCGGCCTGCGCACACTCAACAACGTCCGTGCGACCAGCCCTGAGGCCGGCGGCGCGATCGCCCTGGACACCGACACGCTGAACCCCGGCCAGAGCACCACCGGCACATACACGCACACGATCACCGGCCTGGACAGCGATCCCTTTGTGAGCACGGTAACGGTCACGGCTATCGCGCCTGGCCCGCTCACACTGACGGATACCGCTTCGGCGAGCGTGGACATCGTGTCGCCGGGTATCCGCCTGACCAAGTCTGCTACCCCGACGGTGGCAACCATCGGCACCGAGATCGCCTATACGCTGACCGTGACTAACACCGGTGCGGAGAACATCACCAGCTTCACCGTGATCGATCCGCTCCTCGGCGGGGATATCACCGGCTGCTTTGATCCGGGCGTCGCCCTGCCGGACCCGGCGCCGATCTGCACGCCGCCCGGCGCTTCCCCACTACCACTCGCACCGGGCGCCAGCGCCAGCGCGACCATCCGCCGTATCCTGACCTCTGGAGACGGCGATCCGGCCACTAACACAGCCGCGGTGACTGCTGCTGTCTTCAACCCGGCAGACCCGGCCAACCCGATCATGGTCGCTGATACCGCCCGTGCCCAGGTGATCGTCGCCGGCAGCGGCCTCAATGTGATCAAGACGGCAGATCGCGCTGCCGCGTTTGACGGTGACCTGGTGACGTACACCCTTGACATCACCAATACCAGCACCACACCGGTCACTGGCCTGACAGTGACCGATACCCTGGTTTCGTCCATCACCCTGCCCAAGTACACCCTGGCAATCGGCGAGCGCATTACCACGACCTACACTCACCGGGTGAATGCGGTGCTCGATCCCGACCCCCTGGTCAATACGGTTCAGGTTGTTGGGCGTGATGGCTTCGGCATCACTGTAAGTGACACATCCTCGGCCACGGTTGCCATCCTGAACAACACCGCCATCCGGGTTACGGTCAGCGCTGACCGAACGACTGTCCTGGCCGGTCAGACCGTGAATTACCTGGCCACTGTGACCAATATCGGCGGGGAGACGCTCTCTGGTGTCTCGGCGCTGGCCACCCTGCCTGATGGCAGCGCCCTCGATCTTACCGGCCAGTTCGCTATGACGACCCTGGCCCCCGGCGGCAGCGTCGTCGCAACTTTCAGCTACAATGTCCTGCTCTCTGACTCTTCGCCTCTGGTGGCCTCGGTCATCGCCCAGGGCACTGGCCCGACAGTCGGCACGGTTTCCGATACCGGCTCTATCGCCGTCACCATCACCCTCTCATCGATGAGCATCAGCGCCACGCCGCTCAATTGCTCGACACCGTGCATCGGGATCGCCGGGGATTCGATTATGTTCGTCGCCAACCTCCGTAACGATGGGGCGACCACGCTGACCAATGTATCCCTGACGACCAACGTCCCGATCCAGACCACCGATCCCACCAGCGGCTTGATTCTGACGCCGGGCCAGCGTGTCACGATCGAGTTCGTTTACATCGTGCCGCTGAACGCGCCCGACCCCGTGAACCTGACCCTGCAGGCCCAGGGCCTCGACCCCATCGGCACGACGATCAGCCGGAGCTACACGTACCTGCTGGATACCGCCGCCCCCCGGATCGACGTGAGTCTGAGCGCAAACAGGGAAGGCGCGGCCCCCGGCGAGGTCGTCACCTACACTGCGGAGATTCGCAATTCCGGGTCCGAGCCGCTATCTGACCTGGCGCTAGTCGATGGCCTCGTCGGCGCATTGACTAGCCGCCTGCCGGTGCGTTCGCTGGCGCCCGGCCAGCGTACATCGGTCTCCTACACCTACACAGTCGGCACAAACACGCCCGACCCACTGGTGAGCACGGTAACAGCTAGCGGCATGACTTCGTTCAACCGTTCGGTTGCCGACAATGACACCTACGTGCTCAACGTGCTGCGCCCGCAGCTCTACATCCGGGCCGTAGCCAGCAAGACGGTAGCGACACTTGGCGAGCGTGTGGACTACACCGTGAGCGTCCTGAACGTTGGCGACGGTCCGATCAATAATCTGCGCGGTTCGTTTGTGGTGGATAGGTCCTTCACTGCGGGCGGGCAGCCTCGCCCGGCGGCTCAGGGCGGTGCGATAGTTCTTGGCACAACAACACTCCCGCCGGGAGTCGCCACTTCCGGTTTCTTCAGCTACATTCCCACCACCGGCGACCCCAATCCGCTGACCATCCGCGTCATTGTATCTGGTGAGGGCTTCGTCGGGACCGCCACGCTGCCGGTCAGCGCGGAAACCACGGTCACTATCGCCCTGATCACCACCGATCCTTCCGGCAACCCCTACATCATCGGGACGCCAGTCCCCGGTGTAGCTGATCCACAGGTGAACAAGGATGTCCTGCAGCCATTCGCTGCGCCGGGCGGACAGGTCACCTGGACGCTCACCGTACGCAATCCGGGCACAGAACCGCTGGCCGGGGTGATCCTCACCGACACGCTCGACATTAAGATGCAGGTGGAGAGCGTGACAATCAGCAATGGCACAATCGAGCGCGAGGGTAACACGGTCGTCGCGGTCACCAACACCCTGAACTTCAACGATGCGGCCACACTGACCATTGTTGCCCGCGTCAATGAAGGGGTGATCGCTGGCGCCATCCTGCAGAACGTGGGATGTGCAACGTCCGTAGGCGGCAGCGCCTCGATCTGCGATACCGCCGCCGTACGTATCGTCCCGGATGCCGCGCTGCTGCCCGCCACCGGCCAGGCCACAGCCTTAGAAAACAGCGACACAGCCATCTTTATCGCCATCGCCACCGTCATTGCGCTGCTGGCGCTGGGGTTGCTCGGCATGGCCCTGGGCGATCCGGAGCACCGGGGTCAACTGCTGACTCTGGCCGCCATCGGCGTGATTGTGCTGCTGGCGATCGTCATCGTTGTCGCCCTGATCGGGGGAGCTGGCGGCAGCGGAGGCCCGCAGGTGGAGGCTTCCGCCACATCAGCCGAAGTTGTCGAAGGCATCCCACAGCGCCCCACGCTGCCGCCTGCGTTCACCCCGCCGCCCACGCCAACGCCCCTGCCGCCAACGGCCATCCCGATCCCGGCGGCGCAGAACACCCTGCCCTCGCCGCCGGAACCAACGGTTGTCCCACCCTTCCGCCCACAGTCGGAGCGCGAGTTGTTCATCCCCAAGCTGGGGCTGAGCAGCGCCGTGCCCATCGTGAACATTCCCCTGCGTAACCGAACCTGGGATGTACGCGACCTGGGCCAGAACATCGGCTTCCTGCAGGGCACGACCTGGGTTGATGAGGCGGCTGGCGAATTCGGCGGGAATACTGTCCTGGCCGGCCACATCCAGATTACGCAGGGCGTGCCGGGGCCGTTCCGCGACCTCGACCTGCTGGAAGTGGGCGACTCAATCTTCCTGGTCGATCGCCACACTATCTACGAATTCCAGGTCAGCGCCATCGATGTCGTTGCGGCAAACGATGTCGAGGTGACCTACCCGACCGCGCAGCAAACGCTGACGCTGATCACCTGCACCACATGGAATGCATTCCGGGGGGTCTTTGCGGAACGGTTGGTTGTTCGGGCGCAGCCGGTACGGACGATGACGTACTGAGCAGGCCGAAACGGTACAACAGGGGGTAGCGTGCGCTGCCCCCTGTAATTGTCTTACTGCCCGGTTTCAAAAGACCCGGGTTGTTCGGCTGGCCGCAACGCCACCCGGATCACGCCGATCATGGACACAAGCACCGCCAATGCCAGCGCAAAGGGCAGCCATGGCCTGACGGCATAAAGATGACCGGCCGCCCAGGGGCCAACAAATGCCCCGACGCCAAAGGCTGTCTCCACCAGCCCGAACGCTGTTCCACGCTGGTGCGGCGGCGTATGCTCGCTGACCACGCCCAGCGATAGCGTCCGCGCGGTCAGGTAGATGCCCATCAAAAAATAGGCGCCAATCATCGCCGGGAGCTGCCAGACACCGCCCGGCGCTGCCAACAGCACGCCAAAGGCTACCGCCATCACGCCTGCGCCAACCGCCAGCGCCTGTCGCGAATGCCGCCTGCCCAGTACAAATGCCCACACAACGCCCCCGGTAGCGGTTGCTGCTCCCAGGCTGCCGATCAGACCGACCGGCAAGCCGCGCACCTGCTCCAGATAGCTGGGCGCCAGCAGATACCCCAACGACATTGCCAGAAACAGCACCAGCAGCACCGCGTAGATCCGCACCTGCGCGGCGCTCATTCGCCACCAGGCGCTGCCGGAAGCCTGCCCCGCACGGGCGGCGTCATGCACATGATCCCAGGGCAGTTCCGGCGTGCGCATCACGGTCAGCGTGGAGAA